>QHYJ01000098.1:12996-51172 GCA_003223255.1 Acidobacteriota bacterium
CCAGAGGAACCGCTGCGCTGCTCCTTCTGCCACAAGACTCAGGAGCAGGTCGAAAAGCTGATCAGTTCGCCTTCGGACTATCCGCGCGCGTACATCTGCAACGAGTGCGTGGGCGTCTGCCAGACGATTCTGGAAGATGAGAAGCGCGAACAGGCCACGGCCCCCGCGCGGCAGCTTCCCCGGCCGCCGGAAATCAAGCGGTTCCTCGATGGCTACGTCATCGGGCAGGATCGCACGAAGAAAAAGCTTGCGGTGGCGGTGTACAACCACTACAAACGGATTTTCCTGAACAAGCAGCCGGGCGAAGTGGAGCTGAGCAAGTCCAATATTCTGCTGATCGGGCCGACGGGCACGGGCAAGACGCTGCTGGCGCAAACTCTTTCGCGCATGTTGGAAGTGCCGTTTGCCATCGTGGACGCGACGACGCTGACCGAAGCAGGCTACGTCGGAGAAGACGTCGAGAACATTATTCTGAAGCTCTTGCAGGCCGCCGACGGCGACGTGCAGAAAGCACAGCAAGGCATCATTTACATCGACGAGATTGACAAGATCGCGAAGAAAGATGAAAACCCGTCGATTACGCGCGACGTTTCCGGCGAAGGCGTGCAGCAAGCGCTGCTGAAGATTCTGGAAGGCACGGTGGCCAACGTGCCGCCGCAAGGCGGGCGCAAGCATCCACACCAGGAATTCACGCCGGTGGACACGACCAACATTCTGTTCATTTGCGGGGGTGCGTTTGTTGGTTTGGAGAAAATCATCGAGAAGCGCACGGGCCGGCGGTCGCTGGGTTTCCACACCGATGCCACGCCTTCAACTCCGCAGCGGCGGAATACGGAGTTGCTCGAGCAAGTGCAACCCGGCGATTTAATCCGCTACGGGCTGATTCCGGAATTTGTGGGCCGCTTGCCGGTGGCGGGCGTAATGAACGATTTGGACAAAGCCGCACTGGTCAAGATTTTGACGGAGCCGAAGAACGCGCTGTTGAAGCAATACCAGCGGCTGTTTGAATTTGAGAACGTGCGCTTGCGATTTACTGAGGAAGCGTTGGAAACTGTGGCAGAGTTAGCACTTCAGCGCAAGGTGGGCGCGCGCGGCTTGCGAATGATTCTGGAAGACCTCATGCTGGAGCTCATGTACCACCTTCCCATGCAACGGAAGGTGCGCGAATTCGTGGTGACTGCGGAAATGGTGCGTACGCGCGAAATCAACTGGAGCTTGCTTGAAAAAGCCGGATGAGCCGGCTCGCGCATCAAATTCAGGGTACGGCCAATCTTCGGCGGTATAGAACTAAGAGGCGGAAGTAAGGAAGTTCAGGGGCCCGCATGTTTACACGAGAAAAACAAGAGATGAGGCGTGTGCCGATGATGCCGGTGCGAGATATGGTCATCTTCCCGCAGCAGATGACGCCGTTTATCGTCGGCCGCGAAGCGAGCGTGCGCGCGCTGGAAGAGGCGCTGGCCAGCGACAAGAAGATTTTTCTGTCCACGCAGCACGACGCTTCGGTGGATGACCCGAAGCCGGAAGAGATTTACGCGGTCGGAACGCTCGCCAACATCGTGCAAAGCGTGAAACTGCCTGACGGCAACATCAAAGTTTTGGTCGAAGGCGTGGAGCGCGCCAGGGCGCTGTCTATCGCCACGGAAGAAGGCTTTTTCCGGGCCACGATTCGTTTGCTGGGCCAGCGCGTCGAGGATTCGCCGCAGGTCAAGCAGATGGTAGAAAAAGTGACCGGGCTGTACGAACAATTCATCAAGCTGTCGCAAAGCCTGAATTACGACACGATGATTGCAGCCGCGCGCGGAGATGATCCGTCGCGCCTCTCGGACACGATTGCGGCGAACCTGCAGCTTCCCGTGGATGAAAAGCAGGATTTACTAGAAACCGTGGATCCGTTGGAGCGGCTGAACCGCATCGCAGAAATCCTGGAAATCGAACTGGAGAAGCTGAACGTCGACCGGAACATCAACACGCGCGTGAAGCGCCAGATGGAGCGTGCGCAAAAAGAGTATTACCTCAACGAAAAGCTGAAAGCCATCCAGAAAGAACTCGGGCGCGGCGAGAAGAGCGAAACCGACGAGCTGAAGAAAAAGATCGATGCCGCAGGCATGCCCAAGGACGTGCACGAGAAAGCCATCCAGGAGCTGAAGCGCCTGGAGTTGATGCCGCCGATGTCGGCGGAATCCACGGTCAGCCGGAATTACCTCGACTGGCTGATTGCGGTGCCGTGGAAGAAGCGCTCCAAAGAAATCCGGGACATCAAGGCCGCGGAGAAGGTGCTCAACGAAGAGCATTATGGACTGGAGAAGATCAAGGATCGCATCCTGGAGTTCCTTGCCGTGCGCCAGTTGGTGAAAAACCCGAAAGGCTCGATTCTTTGCTTTGTGGGACCTCCGGGTGTGGGCAAAACTTCGTTGGCCATGTCCATCGGCCATGCCACCGGCCGCAAGTTCGTGCGCGTTTCGCTCGGCGGCGTGCGCGATGAAGCGGAAATTCGCGGCCATCGCCGGACGTACATTGGCGCGTTGCCCGGCCAAATCATCCAGATGATGACAAAAGCCGGCACGGTGAACCCGATTTTCGTGCTGGATGAAGTGGACAAAATGTCCACGGACTTCCGGGGCGACCCGTCGGCGGCGTTGATGGAAGTGCTGGACCCGGAACTCAACTACGCGTTCACGGATCATTATCTGGACGTTGAATACGATCTTTCGAGAGTGATGTTCGTGTGCACGGCCAACGTGCTGCACACCATTCCGCAACCCCTGCAGGACCGCATGGAAATTCTGCGGCTCCCCGGCTACACCGAGCAGGAAAAGATGGAAATTGCGACGCGCTTCCTGCTGAAGCGGGCGCGGGAAGCCACCGGGCTGACCGAGAAGAATCTCAAGTTCATCGAAGAAGGATTGCTGCACATCATCCGGCACTACACTCATGAAGCTGGAGTGCGCAACCTGGAGCGCGAAATTCAGAACATCGCACGCAAGATGGCGCGCAAAGTCGTGAGCGACGGCGCGGATTCGGCCGTCGAGATCACCGCGGAAAACGTTAAGGACTTCCTGGGCGTGCTGAAGTACCGCGAGTTCTGGCTGGAGAAGCAAAACGAAGTCGGACTGACTACCGGCCTGGCCTGGACGGAAGTGGGAGGATCGGTACTCGCGACCGAAGCAACGCTGATGGAAGGTAAGGGCCGCTTGACGCTGACAGGGAAACTAGGCGATGTCATGCAGGAGTCGGCGCAAGCGGCGATGAGTTACGTGCGTTCGCGTTCGAATCTGCTGGGCTTGCAGCGGGATTTCTACCGCACGATCGACATCCACGTGCACGTTCCGGAAGGCGCGATTCCCAAGGATGGCCCGTCCGCCGGCATCACCATTTGCACATCGATTGTGAGCGCTCTCACAAAAATCCCCGTGCGCTGCGACGTGACCATGACCGGCGAAATCACACTGCGCGGCAAAGTTTTGCCCATCGGGGGCGTCAAGGAGAAACTCCTGGCCGCCCACAGAATGGGCTTGCGTACGGTAGTGCTTCCGAAGGACAATGAGAAGGACCTAGCGGATATCCCGCAAGAGATTCTCTCCAGTCTCACGATCCATTTTGTCGAGACCATGGATGAAGTGCTGCAGATTGCGCTGGAGCGGCCCATCGTGCCGCTTGAGCATGCCGCGGTAGCGCCCGTCACGGAATCGTTCGTGGCCGGCACAGAGAAAGACAAGAGTTTGACCAACTAAGCAGCGATATTCCGGAAAAGGCTCAAACCCGCGAGTCTGACTGCTTTTGTCAGGCGCGCGAGGGGGGAGTGTGACCTTCGAAGGGGACCGGAAGCGCCGCGGTTGGAGCAAAGTCCGGTCTGCTCATTTCGGCTGGTTTCGCGTCTTCGGTTCAGGACCTAAGAGCGGTCAACCGCGAGTTTGGTGCGTCACCTCAAGAACAATCCGGATTCTCAGGGTCAATTCACAATCACATTGGGAAACTATGCCAAAAGAAACACATGTTGAAGGAAACAATCAGATGAGTATTAGCCTTGCCGAGCTAAAGGAAAAGAACATCACCGACCTCGCCAAGATTGCCAAGGAACTGAACATTCCCGGCGCGAGCGGGATGCGCAAGCAGGAACTGATCTTCCAGATCCTGCGCGCACAGACGGAAAAGAACGGTTTGATCTTCTCCGAAGGCGTTTTGGAATGCCTCCCCGACGGATTCGGATTTCTCCGCGCGCCCGAATACAACTACCTGCCCGGTCCGGACGATATCTACGTCTCTCCGTCGCAAATCCGCAAGTTCGATCTTCGCACCGGCGACACCGTCTCCGGTCAAGTCCGCCCGCCCAAGGACGGCGAACGCTACTTCGCGCTGATCAAAGTGGAGGCGGTTAATTTTGAAGATCCGGAAGTGGCACGAAACAAAATTTTCTTCGATAACCTGACGCCGCTTTATCCGCAGGGACGCTTGAAGATGGAAACGGTGAAGGAAAACATGACGGGGCGCGTGCTGGACCTGCTTTGTCCGGTCGGCAAAGGCCAGCGCGGTTTGATTAACGCTCCGCCGCGGACCGGAAAAACCATGATGCTGCAGGCCATCGCCAACGCCATCGCCGCCAATCATCCCGAAGTCGCGCTCATCGTGCTTCTGATTGACGAGCGCCCGGAAGAAGTCACCGATATGCAGCGCACGGTAAAAGGCGAAGTGATCAGCTCGACGTTCGACGAGCCGCCGCAGCGGCACATCCAAGTCGCGGAAATGGTTTTGGAAAAGGCCAAGCGCCTGGTGGAGCACAAGCGCGATGTCGTGGTGCTGCTCGATTCCATCACCCGTCTGGCGCGCGCTTACAACGCGGTGACGCCGCCCTCCGGAAAAGTGCTTTCCGGCGGTATTGACGCTAACGCGTTGCAGCGGCCGCGGCGATTCTTCGCTGCCGCGCGCAACGTCGAAGAAGGCGGCTCGCTCACCATCGTCGCTACGGCACTCATCGATACCGGCAGCCGCATGGACGACGTGATTTTCGAAGAGTTCAAGGGCACCGGCAACATGGAAATCTACCTCGACCGACGTTTGGCCGATAAGCGCGTCTTCCCGGCGATCGACATCCAGCGTTCCGGCACGCGCAAGGACGAATTGCTGCTTCCTCCGGAGGAACTCAGCCGCGTTTGGGTGCTGCGCAAAGTGTTGAGCCCGCTTTCCACGGTCGAAGCGATGGAACTCTTGCTTAGCCGGCTGACCAAAACCAAGTCGAACATGGAATTCCTGGGCTCGATGTCTTCCCCGGCGTGAACCACAGGCACTTTTTCTTCAAGCTATTGCTATCCGCACAGTGAAGTACAACGGTACTCTCTTCTCGGACTGACTGAGTTATTTTGCCCGATGAGCGGCAGGAGCTGCCTGAGATTCCCGCGCCTGCCGTTCCCTACGGGCAAGACAGCCTCTGAGGAAATTCAGAAACTTGAGCGTGTTCTCAACGGGAATCTTCTAAGCAAACTCCTGCGGCGCATTTCTCGGATTCGCGTGGCAGAGGAACCTTCTGTCGGATAATTGCAGCTCCTTTCGGGAACACTTCTCCCACAACGAAGTCTTTTCGCCGGACCAGCGGCGGCGGACATAGATCCGCAACAGGTAGCTTGGATCGAAACTACTTAGGCGGTAAAATTAGAGTCGCGCGAACAAGCAGACCGCGAGAGCCTTGGTGCGTATTCGTCTTGGCTTATGTCTTCGTGTCTCATATCTGCTCTCCCGCTCAGCGAGGATCCCGGCGAGCCGCGAAAATAACTGAGGTATCTTTAAGATTAACGAAATCCGAGAATCCGTCAAGTCTTTTACAAAAACTGCATTGTTGGCCCATTTTTCGCGTAACTGAATAACTTTAGAGTACATAGGTCCGAATGACGGCGTTTTTTTGGCAGGGTCAGGATTGTTCAGGCAGATTGCAATGCTCTCCAAGCAGCGAAGGAATGCTCGTGGGTCAAACCTTTTTCGCAGCGCAAACCGGCGCCTCTTTTTGACGTTCACCCGCGAGCATCACGATGAGGCGTGCGGTTTCTTCGATGCCCATGGCGGTGTTATCCACAAGAACCGCATCTTTCGCACGAACGAGTGGAGACACTTTCCGTTCGCGATCGCGGCGGTCGCGTTCGTGCACTTCGTCGAGAACTTGGGAGAGCGTGAACGCTTCTCCTTTTTCCTGATGTTCCTTCCAGCGGCGCTCGGCGCGAACTTCCGGCGAGGCATCGAGAAAAATTTTCAGTTCCGCGTGGGGGAAGACCACGGTGCCGATGTCACGCCCTTCCATCACCACGCCGCCTCCGCCGCCGGCGCGCTGCTGTTCAGCTACGAGCACGCGCCGTACAGCAGCAATGGTGGCGAGTTGCGAAGCAGCTTGCGCGACTTCCGCGGTGCGAATCTCGTTGGTTACTTCTCTCCCATCCAGAAAGACACGATTTTTCGCGCCGACTGCTTCGCATTCTGGCGTTGGCGGCTTCAGCTCGATGTGCGTTTCTTTGGCCAATGCTTCGAGCGACGCATCGCTGTTAGGCGGAACATTTCGTTCTAGTGCTTTCAGTGCCAACGCGCGATACATGGCGCCGCTATCGAGATAGGAATATCCGAGGAGCGCCGCCACGCGCCGCGCTACGCTGCTCTTACCGGAACCCGCCGGCCCGTCAATCGTGATTGTCAGTTTTTGCATGCTTTCGACGGCTTGGTGATGGCCTTGAGTTTTGGTCATTGCTGTTTTGTTACACGAAAACAATCTGCCAGAAGCGGACTCCCAGCTCGATTGGGATACCTTCCGTACTTCTAACTGTAAATTGTCGACGCAACTTCTTTAAAATCCCATGATGTTGTAGCCGCAATCGACGTAAATCGTCTCGCCAGTGATGCCGGAGCCTGCTTCGGAAAGCAGAAACGCCGCGGTGGCGCCTACTTCGCCGGGATCCACGTTGCGCTTCATCGGCGCGCGCTCCGCATGGGATTTCAGCATGTCGCCCAAACCGGAAATACCGCGCGCAGCAAGCGTTTTGATCGGTCCCGCAGAGATCGCGTTGACACGAATCGCTTTGGGTCCAAAGTCGTTGGCCAAATAGCGCACGCTCGCTTCCAGCGCGGCCTTGGCCACCCCCATGACGTTGTACCGAGGCACGACTTTTTCTGCGCCATAGTAAGTCAGCGTGACTATGCCTCCGCCGGAAGTCATCATGGGAGCCGCAGCGCGCGCCACCGCAATCAGCGAATAGACGCTAATGTCGTGCGCAATGCGAAAGCCTTCGCGCGTGGTGTTGAAAAAATCGCCTTGCAATTCTTCTGCGGGAGCGAACGCCACGCTGTGCACAAGGCCGTGCAGCACGCCGTAGCGCGAGTTCAACTCTTCGAAAAGTTTGGCAATTTGTTCGTCGAAGGAAACATCACACATGAAGCCCGCCGCCCCGGGGAGATCGGCGATCAAGTCTTTGGCTTCCTGCTCCAGGCGCTCATTCTGATAGGTGATCGCCAGCCGCCAGCCTGCCGCGTGCAGCTTTTGCGCAATGGCCCAGGCGATGCTGCGCTTGTTGGCCAAGCCGAAGATTACAGCGGTTTTTTGCGTATCGCTCATTCTCAAGTCCCCAGTCTTCGGTCGTCAGTTTCCCGTTCTTCATTCCCGGTTGTTAGTCTTGGCTGTAAGAATAGAAACGGACACCCTACCCTGGTGCTGCACTGTTTTTCTTACTCATCACTCGCCACTCACCCCTCACTTCTTAAATGCGGTGAAACGCTTTCTCAATCTCTTTTACGGAGTAGCGCAGGACCACGGGCCGTCCGTGAGGACAGCTCATGGGACAATCCGTTTTTGCCAGCGCATCCAGCAGCCACTCCATTTTAGTTGGTTCAAGCGGCATGTTCACTTTGATGGCCGCGTGGCAAGCGGTTGACGCTGCGATTTTCGCTTGCAGCGTTTCGATGGAAATCGCGGCGTTCTCGCGCTCGATGCCATCGAGAATTTCACGCAGCAGTGTTTCCGCGTCCGGCGCCGCAACCCCTGCAGGCACCGCCTGAATCGCTACGCTCTTTGGTCCCATCAGCTCGACTTCAAAGCCGTTCGCGCCAAGTTCCTCTGCGATTTTTTCAAACGTAACGATCTGCCGCGGCGAAAGCTCGATCACCAGGGGCATGAGCATGCGTTGCGCTTCGATTTTGCCCGCGCGGCGCGCTTCGAGGTGCTGTTCGAACAGCACGCGCTCGTGCGCCACGTGCTCATCGACGATCCACAAACCCTCGCCGTTTACCGCGACGATGAAGCTGGCGTTGACCTGCCCCAACGGCTTTAGGTCGGCAATTTGCTCCGGGCGTGGAAGCGTAGCAGGTGCATCTGCGCCCGGAGCGGCGAGGTTTCCGGCCCAATTCGAACCGGCGGCAATCTGCGCGGCAGCGGCAGCGGGAGCGGCGGCAGCGCCAAGGGCCATACTGGAACTGAATGGAATACGCTGCTCGACCGCCTGCAGCGGTGCATTCGAAAGGTCGAATCCGCCGTCAGAGACGGCGCCGGAACCCAGCCCGAAATCCTCCATCGGCGGAACCACGGCGCGCGGCACGCGCGATCCTTCCGGCCGGGGCGTGATTCCGCCGGAGAATCCTCCGTTCCCGAAGCCGGGCGCTTGCGGTGCTGTGGGCGTGGCTGCAGCTGCCGCGAAACTCGCAATGGGCCGCACGTTCATGAGCGCTTGGCGAATGGTGTCGCGCGTGAAATCGTGCACAAATTGCGAGCGCCGGAAGCGCACTTCGATTTTGGCTGGATGCACGTTGACGTCGACTTCTTCGTAAGGCATGTCGAGAAACAGCAACGTAGCGGGAAAGACTGCCGGCGGCAGGATGTTGCGGTAGGCTTCGTGAATCGCGTGGAGGATCAGCCGGTCGCGCACCAAGCGGCGGTTCACAAAAATGTAGATGCCGTTGCGGTTCAGGCGCTGCGCTTCCGGGCGCGAAGTAAATCCGGTCACGGTCAGCGACGCCTTCTGTTCTTCGGGATCGAGCTGTGGTTCGGTGATGGCCGCGCGGAAGGGCGCGGAAACCGATGGAATTTCGACCAGCTCATCGAGCGCTTGGCGACCAAAGAGCTGGTAAACGCGGTCGGCGAGCTTTTCTGCGGGCGCACAGCTGATGATCTCCTGCGTCGGCGTCGAGAGAATGAATTGTTTGCCCGGATTGGCCAGAGCGTAGTGCGTGACGAGCGAAGCGATGTGGCCCAGTTCCGTCGTATCCGATTTCAGAAATTTCCGCCGCGCGGGCACGCAATAAAAAATGTCAGCAACACTGACGGTGGTACCCAAAGGCATTCCCGCAGGCTTCACGCCGACGAGTTTGCCGCCTGCAAACTCAACGCGCGTGCCTTCCCCTCCGGATTCGTCGCGTGTTTCGAGGAGCAGGCGAGAGACGGCCGCAATCGACGGCAGCGCTTCGCCGCGAAAGCCGAGTGTGGCGATGGAAAGCAGATCGTCGGCGGTTTTCAGTTTGCTGGTCGCGTGGCGTTCGAACGCCAGCAGCGCGTCGTCGTGAGTCATGCCGTGGCCGTCGTCGGTCACGCGGATCATGCGCTTGCCGCCCTGCTCGACCTCGATGCGCACCGTCTTCGCGCCGGCATCGAGCGCGTTTTCGAGCAGTTCTTTCACCGCCGACGCCGGCCGCGCGACCACTTCGCCCGCCGCAATTCTATTCGCGACCGATTCGGGGAGTATGCGAATGCGCGACATCTTAGCTCTGGCGCACTCTTGAATTGTGAGGGTTCATTGCCTTTTCTCTCTTCCTTCTCACCATGGCAAGAGCGACTTTATTTGCCGCGAGAAATCCCGCGGCTAGCATGCCAATCTGCCAGCAAAACTGCAAACCTCCGAAGAGGCCAATCTGAGATGCTTCCCAACGTGTCGAGTAAAGAGCTGCGCAAGCAAACAAGTGTCCCAATCATCGCAAACAAAAAGGGATTGTTCGTACGGCTCTGCCAAGCCATAACCATCAGAAACGCAGTGAGAGCCCCCAATCCTCGCATCGCCTTTTTGCCTTTCCTAAACTACCGCAAAAAAGTTGGACACAAGGATATCATTCGGCGGCTTTCTTGACTTCGGGCTTGACGGCCAGGCCGAGCTCGTCGAGTTGCCCAGGGTCTACTTCGCTGGGCGAGTCGGCCATTAGGTCCTGCGCGGCCGTGGTCTTGGCAAAGGCAATGACTTCGCGGATGGATTTTTCTCCGCTCAGAAGCATGGCAATGCGGTCGACGCCCAGGGCGATGCCGCCATGCGGCGGCGTGCCGTAGGTCAGCGCCTCGAGAAAAAAGCCAAAACGGCGGCGAAGCTGCTCTTCGCTTAAGCCAAGCGCCTTGAAGAGACGCTCCTGAATATCCTGGCGGTGAATTCGGATGCTGCCGGAGCCAAGTTCGTAGCCGTTCAGCACCAGGTCGTAGCCTTTCGAGCGCACCTCCCACGGCGCGGATTCGAGCTTTTCCAGGTCTTCGTCCACGATGCCGGTAAAAGGATGCTGCGCGCTGACCCAGGTCTTATCCGTCTCGCTCCACTCGAAGAGCGGAAAGCCGGTGATCCACAAGAATTTCCATTGCGATTTGTCGATGAGGTTGAGTGCTTCGCCCAGTTGCAAGCGCAATTGTCCGGCGATGAGCGCAGCGGCCTCCGTACCTTTGATTTGCTCCTTAGCGGAAACTGCGACCACGAGGTCGCCAGGCTTTGCGCCGCAAGCTTCGGCAAGCTTCTTCACATTTTCCGCGCCGATCATTTTCTCGACCGTGGATGTCAGCCCTTCCGGTGTCACTTTCACGAAATAGGCGCCGCGTGCTTTCAACGCTTTCGCTTTTTCCGTCAAGTCATCGAGTTGTTTGCGCGAATAGCCTGCCGCGCCCGGTGCGGCCAGCGCAAAGACGTTTCCTTCCATTTGCAGCTTCTGTTTCGCCTCTTCGGGAAAGCAACTCCTGACTTCGTGCAACTCCATGCCGAAGCGCAAATCGGGCTTGTCGCTGCCATACTTCCGAATCACGTCCATGTACAGCATGTGCGGAAACGGCGCGGCCACTTTGATGCCCGCGACGCCGCAGGCGCGCACCATCACCGTTTCGATGACGTGAAAAATGTCTTCCTGGCGCGGGAAAGACATCTCCAGATCCAGCTGTGTAAATTCCGGCTGGCGGTCGGCGCGCAAATCTTCGTCGCGAAAGCAGCGCACGATCTGGAAATACTTGTCGAATCCCGAGATCATCAGGATCTGTTTGAACAGATAATCGCGCGCGCCTTCCGGCGTCGAGCGCGTGAGCATGGGCGTTTCCACTTCAATGAAGCCCAGTTCGTCCATCACTTTGCGCATTTCCAGAATGATTTTGTGGCGCAGCGCGAGGTTGCGGTGCGGCTTCGGCCGGCGCAGGTCGAGATAGCGGAAGCGCAGCCGCGTCTCTTCGGCAGCGTTAATTTCTTCTTCGATGGCAAACGGCGGCGTCTTGGCATTGTTCAGAGTATGCAGCTTCATGGCCACCAATTCAATTTCGCCGCTGGCCAGCTCGGGATTCGCTTTCTGGCGCTTGACGATTTTGCCTTCGACGGCAACTACGAATTCACTGCGCACTTGCTCGGCTTTAGCGTGGGCCGCAGCTTGCCTCTCTTTGTTGAACACCACCTGCACAAGGCCGGTGCGGCGATGCACCCAGCCCATGACGATGGCGTCGCGGCCTTCATCCTTGGCGCGCAGTTCGCCACAGTAGTGTGTGCGCTTCAAGTTGCCAAGCAAATCCAGCAAGTCTCCGTCGTCTCCCGTGGCACAGGCGCTCGTGCCTGTACCCTGTTACTTGTAGTGGCGGGTCTTTAGACCCGCGCTTTTTCTTTGCCCTTCCCCGATGAGCAGTGCGCTATAAGGCGACAACCCCGCAATTGTCATCCCGAGCGATGCGAGGGGTCTGCTTTTGCTTTCTCGCCTTTGAGAAAATCAACCAAATGCGACTCGGCCAATTTGATCTGTTCGCCCGTCGCCAGCGTCTTCAGCGTCCACTGGCCGCTCGCCACTTCATTATCGCCGAGAATCAGCGCGTAACGCGCACGCAATTTGTCTGCCTGGCCCAGCGCTTTGCCGAATTTCTGCTCCGCCGGAGGAAGCTCGATGCGGAGACCAGCCGCTCGCAAATTCTCCGCCGCGCGAATGGCCGTAGCGTAAGCTTTCTCGCCCATCCAGGCGATATACACGTCGCGCCCCTGAGGCGCGGGCGCTTTACCGGCTTCCTGCAGCGAGAGGATCAGGCGGTCTTCGCCGATGGCGAAGCCCGTTGCTCGCGTTGGCGGGCCGCCGAGCAATTCCATCAGCCCGTCGTAACGTCCGCCGCCGCAGACGGCATTTTGCGAGCCCAATCCTTTCGCGGTAATTTCGAAAGTCGCCCGCGAATAGTAGTCCAGTCCTCGAACCAAACGCCAGTTCTCACGGTATTTCACGCCGCGCAGCTCAAGCTCTTTTTTCACGCCGCGATAGTTCTCGGCACATTCTTCGCACAGGTGCTCGGCGATGTGCGGCATTCCTTCGATGAGTTTCTGTTCATTTTCGAGCTTCGAGTCGAGCACGCGCAGGGGATTGGTCTCGATGCGCCGCTGGCTGTCCGGCCCGAGCCTGTCCTTCACTTTCCGCAGCTCGGCGCGAAGCCGCTCCACATATATCGGCCGGCACTTCTTGTCGCCAATGCAGTTGATGTCCAGTTGAACGCCTTCCAGGCCCAAGCGCTCGAAAAACTTCATCACCATTTCGATCAATTCGGCGTCGATGGCGGGCGCGTCGGAACCGCCCAACACTTCTGCGTCAATCTGATAGAACTGGCGATAGCGCCCCTTTTGCGGCCTCTCGCGCCGAAACATCGGCCCGATGGTGTACAGTTTCACCGGCTGTGGCAGTTGCTGCATTCCGTTCTCAAGGTAGGCCCTCGACACCGATGCGGTCGCCTCCGGCCGCAAGCTTATGGAGGTTTCATCGCGGTCCTCAAAGCTGTACATCTCTTTTGAGACGACGTCAGTCTCTAGACCAATCGACCGAGCAAACAAGTCTGTTGTCTCGAAGATTGGCAGGCGAATCTCGCCGAAGCCGTAGGAGGCAAAGACCTCCTGCGCGATTTGCTCCACGCGATGCCACAGCGCCGTTTCCGGCGGCAACAAATCGCGCGTACCCTTGATGGCCTGGAACTTGCGGCGTTCTTCTTTAGGCTGAGGCTTCTCACCGAAGCCTTTTTTGGCTGCTGCTTCGCTCACGCGGTAGGTTCCTCACGATAAATTTCTTTGTATCCGACGTAGCGCTGGGCGTAAGCATCGATGGTGTGCTTCTCAATTTCCCGCAGTGGCCGCTTCACTTTTCCGGGTGAGCCCATCACTAAACTGCCCGGAGGAATCTTCGTGCCCTCGGGCACCAGCGTGCCCGCGGCGACGATGCTGCCGTGGCCAATCACCACGCCATTCAGAATGACGGCGCCCATGCCAATCAAGCAGCGCGACTCGATGGTGCAGCCGTGCAGCGTCACGGAATGGCCAATGGTGACGTCGTCGCCAAGAACCAGCGGATGCTCGTCGCGCATCACGTGGAGCACGCAGCCGTCCTGAATATTCGTGCGCGCGCCGATGCGAATGTGATGCACGTCGCCGCGAATCACCGAGCACGGCCACACGCTCGAATCCTCGCCGATCACCACGTCGCCAATAATCACCGCCGCCGGGTCAATGTACGCGGAAGGCGCAATCTGCGGGTGCTTGCCGCGATACGGCCGGATGTCAGGTGCGCGTCTCAAGGTGGTTGTCACTTCTAAGTGGTAAGTCCTAGTTTTCGGACTACTGGATTTTCGTTTCAGTTGCCAATCGGGATCGCTTCGCGGCAATTTCATTGCGTAGGCACGATACATGGTGCGCCCACAGGCAACGAACGGGGCAAGCCCCGCACCTACCTGCACGGGAATCCAGCTTCCGCGAATCAAGCCAACATAACATCCATGCCCGGAACTGACAAGAAACGCGCCGACCAGCCGCAAGTCACTTTGGACCATCTTGAAGAAGCAAAATATTATGTCCTTCAGGGTCGTGAAGTACCGCTCACTGAGACTCCGAGTGCACCAGGCGGTTCGGACCGATGGCCGTGACGGCCTCCTGCAGATCGGGAACCTCAAAGAAAAGGGCTTGGACTAGTCAATCTGGAATGAAGGCCCGCCGATACTGCCGGCAACCTCGTCGAGGCGCTTCGCCACTGCGCGCGCCACAATGTACAGGCTCTTCGCTCCCGCGCCATCTTCGCCGAGCGCCGCAACCGGCCGGCCCGTATCTCCGCCAACCCGAATGCGTGGATCGATTTCAATTTCGCCGAGCATCGGCACACCGTACGCGATCGCGGTCTTCGAGCCTTCGCCGTGCCCGAAAATGTCCACGGGCTTGCCGCAGTGTGGGCACATGAACGTGCTCATGTTTTCCACCACGCCGAGCACTTCTACGTTCACCTGGCGAAACATTTCTATCGCTTTGCGCACATCCGCGAGCGCCACAATCGACGGCGTCGTAACCACCACCGCCCCCGTCACCGCCACGGTTTGAATCAGCGTCAACTGCACATCGCCTGTGCCCGGCGGCAGATCGATGATCAGGTAATCCAGCTCGCCCCATTCCACGCTGCGCAGGAACTGCGTGATCACGCCGTGCAGCATCGGCCCGCGCCAGATCATCGGCTTGTCCCCGGGATTCAGCAGGCCCATCGAGATCATTTTCAAGCCCTGCGATTGCACGGGAATGATGTGCCGGTCCGCCGTGGCCTGCGGCTCTTTGGTGGTGCCAAGCATGATCGGCACGTTCGGGCCGTACACATCCGCGTCGAGCAAACCAACTTTATGGCCGAGCTTCGCCAGCGCCAGCGCCAGATTCACCGCGACCGTGGTTTTTCCCACGCCGCCTTTGCCGCTGGCAATGGCGACGAGGTTTTTCACGCCAGGAATCGGCTGGCGTTCGGGCATCTGCGGGGGTGCTGGGCCTGGTGGCATGGTTTACGTTTTTCTCCTCAAAACTTAAAGCCTGGTCATTCCGCGCGTAGCGAGGAATCGCGGCTCTATTTCAACGCGGCATAAACTCGATGGATTCAGCCTAACTCATCACGCGCTTTTCGAGTTTCGCTTTTCGAATTTCCAGTTTCTAATTTCGGATTTCGAGTTCCATCGTTTACGCGCCGTGGCATTTCTTGTACTTTTTTCCCGACCCGCACGGGCAAGGATCGTTCCGGCCCACTTTCGCGCCCGCGCGCACGGGTTTCGGCGCTTCCGCCTGCGCGGGACCCGTCTGATATTGCAAATTTTGCTGCTGTCGCTGTTGCCGGCGCTCCATTTCCCGCGCGAATCCGGGCAAATTTTCCGGCGGTTCCTCGCTCGCTCGCGCAGCCGCACTGGCGACGGCCGCAGCCGCAGCGCTGGGAGGCTGGCGCGGCGGCTCGCGTCGCGGCTCGCGCGCTTGCGGTGCTTCGCCCTGCTGCAACTGAATGTGGTAGAGATAGCGGATCGTTTCATTATCGATGCGCGCCATCATGTCTTCAAAAAGCACGAACGCTTCTTTCTTGAACTCGACGAGCGGGTCCTTCTGCCCATACCCGCGCAAGCCGATGCCTTCCTTCAAGTGGTCGAGCGAGAGCAAATGGTCTTTCCACTGCGAATCGACCACGTCGAGAATGATGCGACGCTCGAGCCAGCGCATCAGCTCCCCGCCAAATTGCTTTTCCTTTTCCTCGTAGCGCTTCGTGACGGCCGCCACTGCAGCTTCCATGAGTTCATCGTGACCCACGGAACCGGGATCGACGCCCGCGGCTTTCATGTCGATGCCAAACTGCGCGTTCGTTTCCGCCAGGAACTGCGCGGTATTCCACTGAGCGGGGTGTTGCTCGCGTGGACAATAGGTCTCCACCAGCTCGCGCACAAGGTCTTCCGCGATTTCCAGCACGTAATCGCGCTGATCTTTTCCTTCCAGCGCGGACCGCCGGATCGCGTAAATCGTCTCGCGCTGCTTGTTCATCACATCGTCGTACTCAAGCAAATGTTTGCGGGCGTCGAAGTTCTGCGCTTCCACGCCCTTCTGCGCTTCCTCGATGCGTTTCGAGACCATTCTCGACTCGATGGGCACGCCTTCGGTCATACCCAGGCGATACATCAGCTGCTTCACGCGCTCGCCGCCAAAAATGCGCGCCAAATCATCTTCAAGCGAAATGAAGAACCGCGACGAACCTGGATCGCCCTGACGACCGGCGCGCCCGCGCAACTGATTGTCAATGCGCCGCGCCTCGTGGCGCTCGGTGCCAAGAATGTGCAGCCCGCCGAGCGCCACCACTTCATCGTGCTCCGCTTTGCACTGTTCGGCGAACTGGTCGTACACGGGCTTCCACTGGTCGAAGGGCACTTGAAAAATCTTCCCTTCGTGCTGAAACAAGACCATTTGCACGCCGGGTTGCGCGCCGTTGCCATCCGCCGAATCCGCTCCGATGACTGCAGGCGCCGACGCATAAGGTATGGCGAGCTTGTTCTTCAGAAAATATTCGCGAGTCATCTGCTCGGGATTACCGCCAAGCAAAATGTCTGTGCCGCGCCCGGCCATGTTGGTCGCCACGGTGACTCCGCCTTTGCGTCCCGCCTGCGCCACGACGCGTGACTCGCGCTCATGCTGCTTCGCGTTCAAGACCTGGTGCGGGATTCCGGCCTTCTTCAGTAATTCCGAAACTTTTTCCGATTTCTCGATGGAAATCGTACCTACCAGCACGGGCTGCCCGCGCTCGTGATAGTGCCGAATGCCGTTGGCCAGTGAATTGTCTTCCTGCAGGATGCCGTTGACCACCGCGTGAAGCTTTTCGTTTTCCGTGCGGTAAATCACGTCGGGAGCTTCGATGCGGATCAGCGGCCGGTTCGTCGGAATAACCGTCACGTCAAGTTTGTAAATCTTGCCGAATTCCGCGGCCTCCGTCTCCGCCGTTCCCGTCATGCCGGAAAGTTTTTTGTACATGCGGAAGTAATTCTGGAACGTGATGGTCGCAAGAGTCTGGTTCTCGCGCTCGATCTTCACGTTTTCCTTGGCTTCCACGGCCTGGTGCAAACCATCCGACCAGCGGCGGCCCGGCATCTGGCGCCCGGTGAATTCATCGACGATGATCACTTCGCCGTCTTTCACCACGTAATCCACGTCTTTCTTATACAGGGTGTGCGCGCGCAGCGCCTGATAGACGTGGTGAATGGACTCCATGTGTGCAGGGTCGTACAAATTGCCCAGGCCCAGCATGCGCTCGCACTTGCTCACGCCTTCTTCGGTGAGCGTGGCCTGACGATGCTTTTCGTCGATGGTGTAGTCGATTTCCTGAATGAGCTTGGGGATGATTTTGTCGATTTTGGCGTACTTGTCTGTGGACTCTTCCGACGGACCGGAAATAATCAGCGGCGTGCGCGCCTCGTCAATCAAAATGGAGTCCACTTCGTCAACGATGGAGAAGTGGTGCCCGCGTTGCACGCACTGCGCCAGGTCGTACTTCATATTGTCGCGCAGGTAGTCGAACCCAAACTCGTTGTTGGTGCCGTAGGTGATGTCCGCGACGTACGCCGCGCGGCGCTGGTCGTCATCCAAGTCGTGCACGATTACGCCGACCGTCAACCCCAGCGCTTTGTACAGCGGGCTCATCCATTCCGCGTCGCGCCGTGCCAGGTAATCATTCACCGTGACGATGTGCACGCCCCGCCCCGCGAGCGCATTCAAAACCGCGGGCAGCGTGGCCACGAGCGTCTTGCCTTCGCCTGTCTTCATCTCCGCAATCTTGCCTTCGTGCAGCACGATGCCGCCGATCAGCTGCACGTCGAAATGGCGCATGTTCAGGAAGCGCCGGCCCGCTTCGCGCGCCAGGGCAAACGCGGGCACGATCATCGGCTCCAGCACGGCCTGCAGCTTTTGCTGGTAATCAGCCTCGCCGGGGTCGGCGTCCTTCAACTGCTCCTGGACCTGCTTTCGCAGCTCCGCAAAGCGCGTCTTGAAATCCGCATCGCCGAGCGATTGCATTTCCGGTTCGCGGGCGTTAATCGCTGCGATGACCGGCTGCAGTTTCTTGATGTCGCGCTCGTGCTTGGTGCCGATAAACCAAGCGATCAAATTATCGAGAAATTTTGCCGCGTCCATGAATGGTTCCGCAATTCCCCGGCGGTCTTCGCTGCAGCAGACTCCGAAAGGCCGCTGCAACGCCGCAAGCGTAAACAACCCATTCTAACTGGTTGGGCGCGGGTGGGCAAAGAAGCGAAAGAGGGTGCGAGATATCACTCCGGCGAATGCGAATACCAAGCTACAAGAAGCGCTACCAGAAGTATTATTGCGTCAGAATGGTCTCTGAGTGGGCCTCAATGGATTCGGCCAAACTCTGGTTCTGAGGCAAGTTGCCGGCTAGTAGGCGCCGGTACTTGCTCCGTTCTACCAGGTCCATGTCCACAATTTCGAACGCCATGTCCTGCGCACGATAGTCGCGCATCAGCGCGGTGGCCTGCATGTGGCGCATGCCGACTTGCAACCGAAGTTGCAGCGGTGTCCCGGGCGCCAGATGCCGGCTGATGGTCGCGAGGCCGCCGCTCAGGCTGGCCGTCTTGATTTCCGGACGGCAATTTTCTTTGAGGTTCACGCTGATGGCCCGCAGTGGTTTCTGCAGCCTCACACGCTGATGGCGCCGTTGCCGCACACACTCCGACGGCATCGGAACCTCCAACGGCGCGAGCATCAGGTCCTCTTGGTTAATGCCGCCCTTGGACCAGAAGCTTTGCACGCACTCCGGGTCCAGCTTCTCGAGCGCTTGCATCGCGGCAATGCGTAACTCTTGCGGACAGGCCCAGGTGAACATGCTCTTTGATTCCACCATGCGCTTCAGGGTCGTTAATGCTTCTGGTGCGTGAATTCGGCCCAAGCCTCGATGGCCTTCACGCGCAGGAATTCCCCGGCGTCATTCGGCAGGTCGCCCTCCGCGATCGTCAGCAGCCTGCCCAGGGCTTCGCGGTCGCCGGTCATCCCGATTTCATCAATGACCAAAGGCAGGATCAGCCGGTCGACGTGATCGAGCAATTCCATCAGGATGTGGCATTTTCTCACCGCGCCGCTCGCCGAAGGTCCACCGAAGGTCCTGGGCCGCACCGGAAAAATCCTTCATGCGCTCGGGCAGAAAGACCATCAGACATTGCGGGTCCAGCCGGCTCAGCAGTCCCGCCATCTCCGTGGCTTCTTTCACCGGCCCGCCGCGCACGGTACTGCGCAGCCTCTTCGCCGAGACCCGCAGCGAGATTCGCTACGTGTTCCGATTCGTCGCGCAAGCTGCAGCGGTTGAACCGTATCGCCAAGTGCTCCATGGTGGTTTGTGGAAGCATTTTCAGAACTTTGGTCAGACCGGCCGCCGCCTGACGGGCGCGCAACGCCTCGTCGACAAATTCCGGTATGCGCTCCTCGATCCCCATCTTGGGGAGTAGGTTGCTTCCGCTGCCCGGTCTCTGTGCCTCGATGCTCGCGAGCAAGTCGAGCGGCCTGCTCCATGGCGGGGAAATGTCGGCCGCTTGCTGGCTCAGACGAGTAAAGGTCGCGCTAATCAACCCCTGGATTTCCCCATCAAGAACCATTTGGACGGGCGCTTCTACTGACCCAAAGAACGGTTTTCTTGAGCGGGGATAGGTGGGCGCAGCAGCTTGCCCCTCGGCAAGCCTATGAAAACAAATCGCTTAGGTCTTTGCAACGACCATGCGCCCACGCCGCCGGCTGCGATTGGTGACCTGGGCAAGCAGGGGCAAGCCGCCGAGCTCTAGCAACAATTTGCGGAGGCGGTAGCGCTCTTCCAGCTCCATATCCACGAATTCAAATGCCATGGCCTGGGGCCGCGCGCCGCGCACCAGCGCCTGGGCTTTGATGTGCCGCACACCGTGCGAAAACCGCAGGCTCAGCAAGGACCCAGGGGCCAGGTGACGTTCTCCCGCGCCGATTCCGCCGCCCAGGTTCAATTCCGGGACGCTCAGCCGGAAGTTCTCCCGCAAATTGCTGGTCACCGCCACCAGGTTGCGCGTAAGCTTCAACCGCGCATAACGCCTTTGCCGGATCACCGAGCCATTGGCTTCGGGATCTGCCGGTTCGAGCGTCAGCTCTTTGCGGCCGATCCCGGTGGCGGCCACCGCTTGCATCCCAACCACTTTATCCACATGAAGCAGCGCTTGCGCAGCCGCAATTCTCATCTCGTTCGGATAGACCCACCGCCATACTTGTTTGGTTTCCAGAATGTGCTGTAGCAGCGGGCTCGCCACCGTGGCTCGCAGCCGCCCCAGCGCTTCGATGGCCTTTACTCGCCCAAAACCCGTGGTTTCGTCGTCCTGCAGCAGCGCGATGAGCTTCGGAATGCACTCGGCCTGTCCGCTCATCCCCATCTCATCGATCGCCAGCGGGCGAATCAATGTGTCCAGTGAATCGTAAATCGCCACCAGCAGCTGCGCGCGCTGCTCCGGCGGCGCCGCGGAAAGCTGCCGGATGGCCCGGTCATGCGAGGTGCGCGGCCACTGCGAGAGCCGCACAGGCAATATTTTTTCTACCGCTTGTGGAGCGAGTTTGCTCAGCAGACCGATCGTTTCCGCGGCTTCCCCCGCAGGCGCCGTCTGCAGCGTTTCGATTAGGCGCTGTGTGGCATCTTCCCCCAGGTTGTGAATCATCGTGCAAAGCAGTTCGCAGTCTTCACGGAACCCGCAATGCCCAAAGCGGTTGGTCACATAATGAATCGTGGCCTTCGGCATCAAGCCCAAAATGTCCATCATGCCGTCTGCGATTTGCCCGCTGCGCATGGCTTCTTCGACGAATTCGGGCAGCCGCTCTTCCGCCCCGATGCGTGGACGCAGGCTCTGCGTCGACCCTGGCCGCTGCGCTTCGACGTTCTCCAGCGAGGCCAGCGCTTGCTGCATCGCCGGGTAGCAGCGCTTCGACGCGGCTTCCTGGCTCAAGCGCACAAACGCCGCCCCCACCAGCGTTTGCAATTCCGGTTCGCGCTCGATCGCCAACTGGTTGCCCACGCGGCGGATGGCGTCCATCAACGCGCTGCCGTCTCCGCTGCCATACAGCTCGCCCAAATCCGAAAGTCCTATGGCCGTCGTGCGCCGCGCTTCCGGCGCTTCCAGTCCGATGCACGATGCATACTTCATCAAAATCTCGTTCGCCGTTTTCAATTCGCCGCGCCGCAACATTTCTTCCAGGAACGCGCGCACGTTCCGTGGCGGCACGCACCACGCCTCGTCCGAGGTCAGCACTTCCTTCTTGTTTTCTGCCGGCACCTGCTCCCAGAACTCCTGGTCCAGCAATTCCGTGTAGGACTGCACGGAAAGTCCCGCCTGGGCCATCATCTGTTCTTGCGTCGAAAGAATCTTGCGCAGCGCCTCAATTTCCGTATTCATGCGGTCGAGCATTTGCTTCACCGCGTTCACGCGCAACTCGCCCCGCTCGTAGCTGTCCAGCGCGAAGCGAATCGCCACGTGCTCGGCCAGCTTCAGCAGCATCGGCTTGTCGGGCTTGGCGTCAGGAGCTTGCGCCGCCAGTCCTGCCAGCGCCTGCTGCAGCGTGTACTGCGCGCGTACGGGCATCGCGCTCAGTCGCGATTGGAACGTTGGCACATCCATCCGCGAGTCCGGGTCCTTCCGCGCCTTCCCCAATTGCGCAAACAATCCCAGCATCGCGCGCACATCTTCTTCTTCAACGGCAAAAGGACCGACACCGCCGGCCCCTGGCAAGCCGTGCCCACCGCCCTTCTCACCTCGCAGCAATGCCGAAGCTGTCAGCCACTTGCCCGGAGTGCCTGTACCTGTCCCGGCCCCTCCGCCTGAACCCGCGCCGGGTCCGCTAGCGCCACCCGGTCCACCACCTCCTGGCCCGCCTGGGCCCGGCCCTGCGCCAGAACCGCCGCCAACACGCGTCCCCTCGCCCCCACCGCCAGACTCCCACAAGCCTCCGCCTCCGCCCTAGCTTCCGCTACCGGCCCCCCCGGCACCCGCGCCGGTCCCGCTACCCGTGCCGAAACCCCTCCCTCCTCCCGTACGCGGGCCGCCCCCACTTCCGCCCATGCCACCGCCGCCGAGCCCAAATCCCGGCCCGGGCCCTCCGGGACCATGTCCCGGCCCGCCCGCTCCTCCTCCGCCCCCCCCGCCGCTTCGCGCGCTCTCCGCCGCCAGAATCATCTGCAGCATCTTGTTCGGGTCTTCAAAAAATTCCCGGAACTTGTCGCCCTGCGCGCCCAGCGCCTTCGCCGTCAACTGCGCCGCCACTTTGATTCCTGCCACCGACGAGTCTTCCGCCACGTAGCGAATTTCATTCACCTTGATGCTAGTGTCTCCGCCCAGCGCTGTCTTCAGTTGCTCTGCCAGCGCGGACGGCTTCGCGTTTCCGCTTGGAAACGCGCGCACAAATCTCGCAAATTGCGATTGCGACAGCCCCGTAGAAAAGTGAATGCTCGCGATCCCCGAAGAAGTCAGCAATTGCGCAAAGCTTCTTTCTCCCGCCGACGAGCCCATCGGCACGCCGTCGAGCAGAATCTGGTTTCCCGAAGCGCCCAGCAGCACGCCGCTTCCGCCACTGTCCTCCAGCGCCTGCCGCAGCTCCTTCCACGTCGTATCAAACTGCGCGGTCGTCTTGGTGTGGCCAAACTCGTACAGCCGCGCAAACTTCAGCAGAATGTTCAAGCTGCGAACAAACGCCCGCGCTCCGCCTTGTATTTCAGGACTCATGCCCCTCTCGACGTCCTACAGTTCCGCTCCTATCCTCTTAACGTTTCAACGTTCCCACGCTTTCGGGCTCTAACCCTTAATCCTAATCCCGAATGCCTTCTCACTGCCCACTAATCCCTGTCCTCTTGTATTCATCTCAATAACAGATTTTGTTACCCTTTTGGCAACAATCTGCTCCTTTCATGCCGCGGTCATTCCGAACCCGGCCGAAGCTGGGTGAGAGCGCTGCGCCATCCCACGTCTTCTCTGTGGGATGAAATCCCCTCTACGCTTTCGATCTTTAACGGCGGCTTTCCGGTTCACCTCGAGCACGAAGGGCCGCCGCTTCCTCCGCGCCGAGGCTCACTGCTCTTGTAGCGGCGAGTTCACCTTGCCATTCCCGCCTCCCACGCCCTTGTAGTTGTAGGGCCACCGCTTTACCCTGTGCGCAGTCGAAGGGATGGTTGTGCCCTTCTTCGTTACCCCGAGTCGCGAGGGGAGATTCGAGGAGTCACGGATCATGCCCCCTGATCGGGTCGAGGGCACGTCCTGCAACTTCTTAGAAGCAACACTTGCGAGACCACCTCGCAACGGTTCATTCTAAAAGGCTTAGGATGCTAAGTTCTTCAGATGCCGCACTTACAAAAAACAGGGGGAGGGGAGGACCCTCTTGGGGATTCCCTTTCACCCCCTCGACTTCAACCGCCAAGGCAGCCGAAAACCATTGTACACTCGACTATCAAAGGAGGGACTCGTCAGCAATCTGAAGAGCTTGCAGGCCGACCTGGAGTCCGGCGAAGTGAGCTACATCCGGAAGGTGGAAGAGTTGGTGTGACCAAACGAAGCGTCGCGATTTGGTCAGGAAGCTTGAGGAAATGGGTTGTATTCTCATTCGGAAAGGAGGGAGTCACGACTGGTATAGGAATCCCGCGACCAAGAAATCCCGGCCGGTGCCCGCCACAGCGAAATCCACGAAGGGCTGGCAAAATCCATTATTCGGAAGCTCAGCAAGGAAAATGAGAAACAGCTCTCCTGGAAAAGGCGAACTCATTCCAGTATAAATCAACGTGCAAGACCTTATGCCCGACCAGCCCCCATCGGAGCGCTTCAAGGCAGAAATGCCGCAAATCCCCGGCGTCCCCGCACCGGGTTCGCCACCTGCTGCCTCGCACAATTCTTCCCTCAAACTTGGCATCGGGCTCATCGCCGTGCTTCTCGTAGTTTTCCTGGGAGCGCGCTGGGCGCTTCGCCCCCAGCACACCGTGCCTAAGCCCGCCCGGCCTCCGCAAATCGAGGTGCCTTCACCGGCCCCGGACCCCAACACTTTACTTCCGCATGCCACCGACGCCGCGCCCGGCATCGCGAGCGTCGAGGAAATGGCCAAGCCCTGGTCGTCCAAAGAGTTTTTTATTCGCAACGGCCTCACCGGCGAAAACACTCCGGGGATGCTCATCCGTCTCCCGACCGGCTCCGCGTCGCAAGCCAGCGGCTATTGGGCTTTTTCTGTGAGGGCACCCTATGGAGATTGCCGGCTGGAGTACGTCACCGATCTGGCCAAGCTCAAAACGGATTACGGCTTTCGCGCCCCAAAACATCCCATGGTGGGCAATCCTTGCACCCGCACGCTGTTCGATCCGCTGAAAATGACTACGTTGCCGGGAAATTTTTTCGTGCGCGGAGCGATCGTGCTGGGTTCGGACTTGCGTCCACCGATGGGCATTGAAATTCGCGTGCGCGGCAAGGACATCTTGGCCATCCGCACGGAATAGGTTGCCCTTCGCAGTTTGCCGTTTGCAGTTTTCGGTTTTTAGTTTTGCTCTAAGGAGCTTATGGAGAAGCCTTTTGTCGTCATTCCGATCCGAGCGCGGCGAGGAATCTCTCTTCGCGGGAACAGCCCAGGAAAAGAGAGATTCCTCGATCACTTCGCCCCTCCGAATGACCGAGATTACGAGTTTCTCGGCAAGTTGTCGGGTATGCTTTTCGGAATTGGTTTTTCGATTTTCGATTCGAGTTTCGTATTTCGGTTTCTATCCATGCGTGTCGAAACAAATTTCGCAAATTCTTGGCCTGGGTATGTGTGCGCGCACAGCCATCCCGGCACGCGGGCGATTCACCTGACAGGGACGCTGGTGGGATGGGCACTGTTCGTGGCCGCGGTCGCGCGCTGCAGCGCTGGTGGTGGATCGCGCTGGCGCTCCTGGTTTCCTACGCCCTGACCTGGATCTGGCACTTCTTTGTGGAGCACAACCAGCCGGCCACCTTGGAACACTCGCTCTGGTCGTGGTGGGCGGACCAAAAGATGGTGGCGCTGATGCTTAGCGGAAAAATGGGCGAGGAAGTGCGGGGCTGCACCGCCGGGGATTAGAAAATCGAAATCGCACATCGAAATTAGAGAGCAAAGGCCAGGCGCACTCGTCCGGTGATCGAAAGTAGAAAATGGAAATTCGAAAATTGAAAAATGTTCCCGGATGTGCGCCAGGATTTCGCCAATTTGCAACCACCTTACCTGGCCCGCTGGACCGCTTTGCCTGAGCCTGAAAATTCCTTGCAACAGCAGCGCCTTCCATCGTCGCAGCAAGGTCCGCTCTCCGCATACCTGAATCTAAATTAGATAAAACCTCCAAAAGTATCGAGGTTTCGATTTCGGGCCTCTCAATTTGGCCTGCAAGTCATAGAAAAGACAGAGCCTTGACAACGTTCAGCAATGGCGCGTGACCTGCAATCGTTCCCCCTGCCTGAGCCAGGAATGGCTGCGCACGAACGGTTTCAGGCGGAGGTTGGGTCTGAACGGCGTTAGGCGAGTGGATTTCATGGGAATGAGGGGGAAGCCAATGAATCTCGGAAGGATCGTGAAAGTAACTGGTTGTCGATGGGCGCCGTCGAAATTCGGCAGAGGCGGTAAACGAACAAGAAGTTTATGGACGGCGTTCTTTACTCTGGTGTTGGCCGCATTGATCTTGCCAGCCTTGGGCAAGGCGCAAAGGCTTGACGGAACATTGCGCGTAACGGTTTCCGATTCGACCGGCGCGGGGATTCCCGACGCCAAGGTCACGGTCACCAACGAAGCCAC
The DNA here is from genome assembly GCA_003223255.1 of Acidobacteriota bacterium. Lineage (GTDB taxonomy): Bacteria > Acidobacteriota > Terriglobia > Acidiferrales > UBA7541 > Acidiferrum. The sequence goes on from QHYJ01000098.1 coordinate 38,784, forward strand.
CGGCGTGACAACCACGGCGACGGCGTCCAGCGCAGGAACGTATGTTTTTCCGGACCTGCTGGTGGGCACGTATACGGTTACCGCAGAAAAGTCCGGGTTTAAGAAAACAATAAATAAAGGCGTACAGGTGGAGTCGAACCAAGTCGCGGAAGTCGCGGCGACGCTCGAGGTGGGCGACGTGTCCGCGGTGGTGGAAGTTTCGGCGGGAGCCGAGTTGGTCAAGACCGAGTCCTCCGAACTGGGAGCGACGTTCAGCAATCAAGTGGTGGCCGATCTTCCGGTAAACACACTGGGCGGCGACGTGAAGGAGTTTGCGGTGTTCGCGCCGGGAACGACAACCCAGGAGGGTGGGGTTCTTGGTTCAGGTGGATCGATTGGCGGGACGCGTCCGCGCTTCAACGGCTTTTCGATTGACGGAGTGGATGACAACCGCGTGGATGTGAACGGTCCGACGCAGCCGGTGATTCAAGAATCGGTTGCGGAATTCACGCTGCTGACGAATCAATTCAGCGCAGAGTACGGCCATTCTGCCGGCGGCCAATTCAACATCGTAACCAAGTCGGGAACAAATAGTTGGCACGGCGCGGGCTGGGGGTACAACCGCAACCGCGATTTGAATGCGGCCACGAACCAGGAGATCGCCGCGGCGGCCGCAGCCAAATCTGCCGGTCAGACAGTTCCAGACATCAAGAATCGCTTTGACTACAACCGCGTGGGCGCAAGCGCCGGAGGGCCCATCCTAAAAGATAAGTTTTTCATTTACGGCGCCTACGAATTTCAAAATGAAGGCTTGCGATCGCAGGGTGCGACGGTACTCACGCCAACGGCAAATGGCATGTCGCAACTGCTGGCACTCAATCCTGATTCCGCCGTGGTGGCCATCTTGAAACAATTTCCTGTGGCGGCAGCGAAGACGGGCACGACGAACGTCACCTTTAACAACACCACGACGGCGATCGATATCGGCCAATTCGCCGGAGTTGCTCCAAGCTATTTCCGGGAACACGATTCCACGATCAATGGGGACGTGAACCTCGGGAAACACCAGCTCCGTGGCCGCGTACTTTACGATCGGCAGCGGTCGCCACAAGTCAACCCGGTTCAGCCGCAGAGTCAATTTACAGGGACGGTTCAAGTTGACGCGCGGAAGTACATTTTCACGGACGCCTGGACAGTGAGCAGCCGTGTCATCAACGATTTCCGTGCCTCGTTCTCCCGATTGAACGGGCCCGATATTTTGACGCCAAGCCAATTTACAAATTTTCCGAATGTGGAGATCGACGCCTTCGGGAGCAACACCGGTCCCTACAGTCTTGCTCCGCAGGGATACATTCAGAACATCTATCAGCTGGTCGACAACGTAAGCTATATCCGGGGAAAGCACACGTTCAAGGCCGGGATTGAAGGACGGAACTACATCACCGAGACCAACTCCTTGCCACGGGCGCGCGGCGAGTGGGATTATGCCTCGCTCAATTCGTTCATCAATGATCTTGTGCCCCACGGCGGGAATGGGGCGCTCCGGGGCGCAGGAACAGGAACCTCGGCGAATAACAATCCTGCCGTCTACTGGTTCGTACAAGACGATTGGAAGCTGACGCCGCGGCTGACGCTGAATCTGGGACTGCGGTACGAATGGTCCGGAGTGCCGCGCGATGAAGGAAAACAAGCGCTGAATTCGATTGCGGATGATCCAGCAGTGGGCTTGATCTTCCGCAAGCCAAAATCGGATACCAACAACTTTGGCCCGCACATTGGGTTTGCGTGGGATCCTACGGGCCGCGGCAAATGGTCCATTCGTGGGGGCGGCCAGATTGCTTACGACGTAATTCCCCTGAACTTTGCTATCAACAGCTTGCCGCCGGAACTTCAAACCGAGCAGAACCCAACGCTTACCTGCGCGCTATCGGGTGCACCTGCGTGGTGCGGCACCGGTGTGGGATTCCTTCAGGGTGGAGGCCTGTTGCAGGTGAACGTGCCACCCACAACAACAGCAGCTGCTCGGAAAGCCACGCAAGCACTCATCCCGGACGTGGTGGATCCGAAGGTCTTGACGTGGTCGCTCGGCGTGCAGCACGAGTTGTTCAAAGACACAAGCGTCGAGGTCCGCTATGTGGGCACGCGCAGCCTGGAATTGCCAGTCCAGAAACGGCTGAACTCGGCGTCGGCATTCGACCCGAACATCCCTGGCGGTGGTATTGCACCGCTGCCGACGTACTTAAGCGCTTCGGCGGTTCCGGCGACCGTTGCGGTTCCCGCGAGCACCCTCGCTGACTTCGACAACTTCCTGGCTACGAAACAGTTCAGGCCGTTGCTGACGGAGGGTTTCGCCGGAAACTTGACAACCAATCCGCCGCTTGGGACCGCGATTTATCATGCCGCTTCGGTGGATTTCCTGCACCGGTTCGCGAAGGGATTGTATTTCCGGACGAACTACACGTTCTCGAAGAACATCGACAATTCCACCAATGAACTGTTCAGCAGCTTCGTCAATCCGAGGCGCGCGCAAGACGGCTTCAACTTTGCCGCGGAGCGCGGCCGTTCGGCTCTGGACCTGCCGCAGAAGTTCGCGGTCACTTGGGTCTATGATTTCCCGAACATTCGCTCCGAGAATCGCCTCCTCCGAGGATTGGCTCATGGGTGGGAATGGAGCGGCACGTATCTGGCGCAGTTGGGCCAGCCTGTGACTCCGCTCTCGGATGCCGATGCCAACACCAACGGCGATGTAGCGGGCGACCGCACCATCTTCAATCCTGGCGGCCTAAGTCTAACAGGCACGGTGGTCAATGCCGTGTGTAACGCAGGAGGAGGCGGAACCACCACGATTGTGGGCCTCGATCCGCGTTCGTCCACGGGCGCTTGGCAGTGCGGTTCGGAAAACGACGCAAATATCGTTGGTTATGTCGTCGCCCCGGCAACCGTCGGGCAGGATGCCGGTCCCATCAACACCAAGGCGCGTTTCGTGCAAGCGCAGTTGGGGGCAAGGGCCAACGTGGGGCGGAACACGGTGAGTTCGCCCGGACTGAACATCTGGAACATGTCGCTGTTCAAGACCATGAAGTTCGCCGAGAGAGCATCGGTGCAGTTCCGCTTCCAGACCTTCGATACCTTCAACCACCAGAATTACAGCATCGGTTTGCCGACCAACAACGGAGCGCTTGACCAGAGCACGAATACCAACCCTTTGAATACCAGCTATATTTTCGTAGACTCGCTGCAATTCCTGAACAAGTTCATCTTCAATGGCGGCAGCCGGACGATAGAGCTGGGGTTGAGGTTCTCCTGGTAAGCGAAGCGCCTTTTCAACATTAACTGCAAAACGAGGGAGCCGTTTGGAGCTCCCTCGTTTTTGTTTCCCCATCAGTCTTGACAAGGTGCACTGGCACAGATAAAGCTCTTCTCTGCCATGCACAAACAAAATTCATATGCTCCAACTCAAGCCTCGCGCAGGGAATTCTTGAAAGGCAGCGCGGTTGCCTCCGTCGCGGGATTCGGAGGGCTCGCCAAGGCGGGACTTAATCCTAATCGGGAAGCCGATTCGCTCCCCGAAGCGTTCTCCAGCCTCAAGCCCCTCGGTTCGCGCGTCCATCCCATCACCGTCGAGGAATATCGCGGGAGGCTCGAGCGTGCACAGAAATTGATGGCCGAGTTAGAGCAGAAGTATGACGCGCTGTTCGTCGCACCGGGAACTTCTCTTTATTACCTTACGGGCATTCGCTGGGGAATGAGCGAGCGGCTTCTGGCGCTGGTGCTTCCGGCCAAGGGCGAGCCCATCATCGTGGTGCCGGCATTTGAAGAAGGGCGGATGCGGGAGAAACTGCAGTTCCCTGCCGAAATCCGCGTTTGGCAAGAGGACCAAAGCCCTACGAAAATCGCCGCTGCGGCGCTGGCGGACCGCGGGATTCGAACGGGGCGGGTTGGCGTGGAAGAGACTGCGCCGTTCACTTTTTACGACCACTTGCGGGCCGCTGCGCAAGGGCTCGAATGCGTTTCCGCCGATCCGGTGACCATCGCGTGCCGCGGGCGTAAATCCGCGCACGAACTGGAACTGATGCGGCTGGCCTGCGAAGCAACGTTTGATGTTTTTCGCGCGGTCTTCGCATCGGTCAAAGAGGGAATGTCGCAGGAAGAGATCGGCAAGCTGGTGGAAGGCGGCTTTTCGAAGATGAGCCTGCATGGCGGCGCGCTGGTGTTGCTGGGAGCTTCCGCGGCGCTGCCGCATGGAACGATCAAGCCGCAGAAATTGAAAGAAGGCGAGGTCATTCTCATCGACGGCGGCTGCGCCGTGGAGGGCTATCAATCGGATGTGACGCGCACGGGAATCCTGGGCAAGCCTTCGGAAAAAGTCGTGCGTGTTTTTGAGATTGTTCGCAAAGCGCAGGATGTGGCGCTGGATGCGGCGCGCGCGGGCCGGCTCTCAGGCACGGTGGATGATGCGGCTCGCAAAGTCGTTACGGATGCCGGATTTGGCCCGGACTACAAGGCGTTCACGCACCGGTTGGGACATGGGATCGGCCTGGACGGGCACGAGCATCCGTATCTGGTGCGCGGCAGCAAGACCGTGCTGGAGCCGGGCATGACATTTTCCAATGAGCCAGGGATTTACCTTGTCGGGGAATTCGGACTGCGTTGCGAAGACGACATGGTCGTTATGCCTGATGGCCCAGCGCAGTTGCTAACACCCGGATTTGCCGTCTCCCTGGAGAAACCACTCGGCTGAGTTCGCTCATCAGGGTATCACCTGATCTTATTCGCCTAGTTCTCTCGTCCGCATTTCAACAGTTCATGGTATTGCCGCGCACACCGGGGAATCACTAGCATCCTTGGGCCCCGCGTCCGGCCTCCTTCCTCATATTCAAGAAAGAATTCAATTAATCTGAGGTGAATCGTGATCCTGTTCCATGTTCGTGTGCATCATTCTGTGAAGCGATTTGTTCCCCTGATCCTGCTACTGGGAGTCACAGCGATGGCGGTGCGGGCTCAAAGCAATGTTCCTAGTTATGCCATCAACAGCTGGATTCACTACCGAGAGAGCGGCATCCCCAATGGCGTGGGGGAAAGCGAGGGCTCCGCTGTCGTGACCGCCCGGGCTCTGCTCGGAAAAGACGGCAACACCACCGTTGAACTCACCACCGGGAAACTGGATTCCGCCACGACCCCTCCGGGCAGTTTCGCCTATGTACGATTCAGCCCTCTCACGCCGTCCGGGACAAAGCTCTTTACGCAGTATTTCAAGAACCTAGCGACCCCTACCGGGTATTACCGTTTTATGTGGCCGTCGCTCTATCGCGGGGAACAAGTCCGGATGCTAAATTACGTAACGGGCTTTCCCGAGGATGACGCTGTGACCGTGCTTACGACGGTGAAGGTGCGACCGGATCTGGCGGTGCAAAATCTGACCTTCCCGGAGACGGCGATTGTGCAGCAGATGGTCAACATTCGCGCACACGTGTCCGAGTTGAATGGAGATATGGGAGCTACTACGGCATGCATGCTGGCCATTGACGGGAACGCAGTGGATCAAGCGAACAGCGTGTATGTGGACGCCGGGGGAGGAGTAACCTGCGAGTTTTCCTACGCGTTTAGCGGTGCGGGAACGCACGCGATTCAAGTGACGGCGGCGAATCCCGTTCCTGGCGACTGGGATATGAGCAACAATAGCGCGACGGGCACCATCACGATTTCCACCGACAATGCGGAGCATGGCACCGGGATTTTTTTGGATAGCAACGTAAATTCTCCCCGTGAGCAATCCCAGACGTACCAAGTGGCATATCAGGGAGCTACGGTTTTCAGCTACGCGAGCACATTGGGGAGCTCCATCCACCTCCAGGGCGCCTCCACGCTGATCCAGGATTACGGCTGCACCGGGAATACGAGTGCGGTGTCGTGGCAACTCCCCGTAGACATTTCTTACACCGAGGGCATGGACGGAGCGCAGCAGATCGCTTTTACCGATAAGGGCTTGAACGCGGTCGGGACGGCTTTAGCGGTGGTTCCTTTTCCCGTTTGCAACTCGACGGCAGCGAGTGTAGTCGCGCAGTATGGCAGCACCTTTGTTACCGATCATTTCGATTACATCGGATACTTGCAGTATCTGGACAGCGCGGGGAACCCGCTCTATTCCCTGCAATTTGCAGGCGTGCAGAGAGAGGCCGGCGACGTCACCTACTTCTCGCAGGGGTATCAGTGCTCGTGGTGGAACAATTGCAGCAATCCGGCGGATTACTACGCCTGGAACACTTCGACCGAAACGAAATGGGGAACACTGCTTCCTTTGGGGAGCACGTGGGGATCCAGTATTGCGGCTCAAGACGCTTCGGGGAACACGCTCGCGGCAAATCTGAGCGCGCCGCTCACGGCCACCCTACAGTCGAACGTTCAGCCAAGCTCCTGCGTGGACATCGGACCGGACAGCTTTGGCTATACCTACCATTCTTGCTCGGCGTCGAATTATCAAACGACGGTAACCTCCGGCATCACTGCCTATTGACGTTGGCTGAAGACACTGCCGGCGCGAACGTGAACGTGGATTCCGTCAAGCGACTGCTTGCGCGTGGCAAAAATCCACGATGCGTTGCTCGGCCCAAAAGCGTTCGGGGCCGGCGTGGCTTGAAATGAAGCCGCAGTGGCCGCCGTGCGGCGGCGCAAGGAAACGAATCGCACGGTTGTCTGTGATTTTCGCGGCGCTAAAAGAGGGATAAGGAACGAAGGGATCGTCCTGCGCCGTGATCATCAAGAAGGGCACGCGAATCTGCGCGGCGACGCGCTTGGCGCTTGCATGATCGTAATAGTCCTGCGCATGGCGATAGCCGAATTGCGGCGCGGTGATGACGTCATCGAATTCGCGCACCGTTCGAATCCGTGGAAGCCCGTTGAGCCGGTAACGCTCGGGAAACAGCTTTTGTTTGCGCGCGTAACGGGCCAGTAGTCCAGAAACGAAGCGGCGCTGATAGAAGAAATTCTCGCTGCGTTCGAGCGCGTCGGCACAGGCCGCGAGATCCAGTGCCGGACACACGGCGCAGACGCCGCGCAAAGCCCTGGACACATCAGCACTGAACTCGCCCGCCATTTTGGTGACGAGATTTCCTCCCATCGAGTAGCCGGCGAAAAAGATTTGTTGGAAGCCGTCGCGGTTCGCAAGTTCTTCGAAAACCGCGCGATAGTCGGCGCTCATCCCGGAGTTGTAGAGCCCGGGAGTCAGCGCTTCGGTTCCGCCGCAATTGCGTTGGTTCAGCCGCACGACGTGAAAACCGCGGTGGAAGGCTTTCTCAGCGATGCCATGCATGTAATTCGAATCGCTTGAACCTTCCAGGCCATGCACGAGGACCAGCACCGGCGCGTCCTTTCTCTTTTGCGGCTGCCAATGGCAATGCCCGAGCAACCATGAGTCTTTGTCCACCTGAAAACGGCGCGCTTCGGCCGCGGGAATGTCAAAGCGGCGCGGCACGAATGCCGCCGCAATAGTCATCGCGTGGCCGTTTTTCAATAGCGGATGCGGTTCGAATTTCGGGACGAATGTCTGCACAGAAAAACTGTATTGCACGTCTGTCGTCCAAGACAAGCAGAGAGGATCTCGGACAAAAAAGGGATATCAATCCTTTCCCTTCAACGCCACTTGAGGGCTCAACGATAGACTACAAGCAAGAGCAGCAAGCGGCCAGCTTGACCCGCATCGCGTCGGCCTCTAGAATGGAAGATTCACCGTGATGCATTTTTTCGATTTGATGCGTTGGTGTAACGGCCCAGCGGGCACCCGCTGGGCTGCGTTGCTTTAGGGCGCCTATTTTTGGCGGCCAATCTTTGAACGTGAGGCTGGAATGAACGACGGTGCGATTCCCGACGCGCTTACTTTTGACGACGTGCTGCTTTTGCCAGGCCGGTCGACGGTGCTGCCGACGGAAGTGGACACGACCACGCATTTTTCGCGCAAAGTGAAGTTGAACTTGCCGCTGGCGTCCGCGGCAATGGATACCGTTACCGAATCGCGGCTGGCCATCGCCATCGCGCGGCAGGGCGGCATTGGCATCGTGCATCGCAGCCTGCCCGCAGAAAAACAGGCCGAAGAAGTGGACCGCGTGAAGCGCTCGGAAAGCGGAATGATCGTGGATCCGGTAACGATTTCTCCGGATATTACGATCCGCCAGGCGCTAGAAATCATGAACAAGTACAAAATTTCCGGGCTGCCGGTGACGCGCGGCTCGCGCCTGACGGGAATCTTGACCAATCGCGATTTGCGATTCGAAAAAAACCATTCACAGCTCGTCAGCTCAGTAATGACCAAGGAAAATCTGGTGACCGTGCCCGTGGGCACGACGCTAGAAGAGGCCGAACGTATCCTGCAAAAGCACCGCATCGAAAAATTGCTCGTGGTGGATCAGGACTTTAATTTGAAGGGCCTGATCACCGTAAAGGACATTCAGAAGAAACTGGAATACCCCCGCGCTACCAAAGACGAGCATGGGCGCCTGCGCGTGGGCGCGGCAGTGGGCGCAACGGGGGATTTCCTGGAGCGCGCCGTGGAATTGTCCAAAGCAAAAGTGGACGTGCTCGCAATCGACACCGCGCACGGACACTCTTTTTGCGTGATGGAAGCGATTAAAGCGATTCGCCATCGCTTGCCTGACGTACAACTCATCGCGGGAAACGTGGCCGCCTACGAAGGCGCGAAGGAATTGATTTCGCTCGGCGTGGATGGTTTGAAGGTCGGCATTGGACCGGGATCCATTTGCACGACGCGCGTGGTCACGGGTGCAGGCGTGCCACAATTGACGGCGATCATGGAAGCGGCGCGAGCCGCGCAAGGAACCGATATGCCGCTCATCGCGGATGGCGGAATCAAGTATTCGGGCGACATTTCCAAAGCGCTGGCCGCAGGCGCTTCGTGCGTCATGATCGGCAGCTTGTTCGCGGGAACGGAAGAATCGCCGGGCGAAACGATTCTGTACCAGGGGCGAACGTTCAAGTCGTATCGCGGGATGGGTTCGACCGGAGCGATGGAAGCGGGTTCCGACCGCTACGCCACGGTTCAAGATACCGGCGAGCGAGGCAAATCCGTGCCTGAAGGTGTAGAGGGGCGTGTTCCGTACAAGGGACCGCTGGGAGCGCTGACGGATCAACTCGTAGGCGGACTGCGCAGCGGCATGGGCTACGTGGGCGCGAGCACGCTGAAAGAATTCCAAGAAAAGAGCCGATTCATTCGCGTCACAGCGGCAGGCCTGCGCGAGAGTCACGTACACGACGTGATCATCACCAAGGAAGCGCCGAATTATCGCATGGAATAAGGCGCGTGCAATGAGGCAGAAAATCGCGCCGCGCGAATGCCAAGGCTCGAAAAATCTCATTGAGAAAAGACGGAAAGAGCTGAATCTTAATCGTGGACCCGCAACCCTGGCGCAATCCCCGCCCCGCACCAAGCCTGTCTGAGATCCGGGCAAAAACTCCTGTGCCGGGCCCGCTAGTGTGGTTTTGGGCTTGGTGGCCGGCAATTCTGTGGTCGGGCGTAATTTTCACCATGTCCACCGACACTTTTTCCGCCGAACATACGAAATGGTTTTTTGAGCCGATTCTGCGCTGGCTAATCCCAGGGCTAGCGCAGAGCCAGTACGACTACCTGCATCACATCATCCGTAAGTGCGCGCACTTCACTGAATATTTTGTGTACGGAGTATTGCTGTTTCGCGCCGTGCGAGGCAGAAGCGCGGGCTGGCGCTGGACCTGGGGGATCCGTGCGCTGCTCATCGCCGCCGGTTACTCCGCAACGGATGAACTTCATCAGGTCTTCGTGGTGAGCCGCACGGCTTCAGCCTACGATTCGCTGCTCGACGCCACGGGCGCGTTTGTCGCGCTGGTCGCGCTCTGGCTGTGGCTTCGCGGCCGCGTTAGTCCCATTCCCTCCCGTTCCTCCGCTCGCAAACCCGATTCCTGACATTGTCCCACGTTGAACCAGCCACCAGCATGAGTAAGCCGTATCTGAGAATAATCGCCGTAGGTGGAACGGGTTCAACCGACTGGATTATACGGGCTGCTTCTGGACGCCCGCAGGAGCGCGGTCGCGGTACAGAAAGTGAAAAGCGAAAAACATAGCCGTAATCACGGGAAAAACCAGGAGGCTCGCTTCCGGGCCAAGTTTGCCTCCGGTGAGCCAGTCGCTGCCGTGAAACATCGCGTTCAGCAAACGATCCGGGGCGAACTGGCCGCCGTTGGGGCCGGAGTAGACAAAAATTGCGCCAAAATCGAACGCCGCATGGAATCCGATGGCGAAGCGCAGATCGCCGGTGCGGCGCAGCGTCAGGCAGAGCAACAGCGCGATCAGACCGGTGGAGGCCCAGTCTGGCCAGCGTTCGTAGGGCTTGGTGAAATAGTGAAGCGCCCCGAAGAGGAAGGAAATCAGGAACGCAGCGGGCCAGAAGCCCATCCCCTGGGTCAAAATGAATTGCGGGTAGCCGCGGAAAAAATACTCTTCGGCAAAATCGATGGCCAGAGAAGCCAGCAGCCAGAGCGCGGTTGCGCGCCCTAGCGCGGCGCCGTGAAGCGCCAAGGAGCCCGGCGAGTATCCGCCGGCAAGAAAAATCACCAAAAGCAAAAGAGAGACGCCGGCATAACCGAAGGCTGCGCCTTCCCAAAATTTCCAGCCAAAGGCGTTCTTCCCCGGCAGTCCATAGTCGATCAGCTTGCGATGCTCCCAGTGCGCCATGATCCAAGTCGCCACCGAGATCGCAAGGAAGGCCATCGCGTCTCGAATCAGATACACAATGGCGATCAAGCCGTCCGGCGCAACTATGCCGCGCGCCCTCAAAATCGTTAACACGACTCCCTGAAGCCCAGCCTGAACGGCGATGGTGATGGCAAGAAAGATGAGCAGACGCCAGCCCGAGCGCAGTCCACTTGGGCCAACCAATAGGTCTTTCGCTTGCATGGAAATGTCTCCGTGCCGCGATACGATAGCGCATCACGCGCGGAGGGGCCATCATTTCATGGGATCAGCCCAATTCCACGTTGTCTCCGGAATGCGAAGACGAGAATTTGGCGAATTGCTGTGCGAGAAGGGCGGCACGGTCCAATTGGGATGGCGGTTGGTTGCCACCTGCGGCGCAGCCTGCCTGTGCCCCTACAACGGAGTATCCTGCGAGTGAATTGAGCCTAGCCGGCGGCTTCGGCGGGTTCTTCTTTCTTGGGCTTTTCCTTCTTTTCTTTTTCCTTGTACTGGTAGCCGATGATTTCGAGGATGGCCACTTTGGCGTTGTCGCCGACACGATTGCCTGCATGAATGATGCGGGTGTAGCCGCCGGCCCGATCGCCAAACTTTGGCGCGATCTCGCTGAAGAGCTTTTGCGTGACGGCCGGCACCAGGAGGTAGGAAGCGGCCTGGCGGCGCGCCTGCAGCGTGTCGCGCTTGCCGAGAGTGATCATTTTTTCCGCCATGGGGCGAGCGGCCTTGGCCCGCGTGAGCGTGGTGGTGATGCGTCCATGTTGGAACAAGTTGGTCACCAGGCTGCGCAGCACGGCGCGCCGGTGGGCGGGCTGTTTGCCGAGTTTCGATCCGGAGTTGAGATGTCGCATGTCAATCCCTTAGTTCAAAGTTGCACAAGAGGCGGGGCCAAAGCCCCGCCCCTACAAGATGCACATAAACAACCGGTCTAAAGACCCGCCCCTACAACCCAACGGTGTCTTCGGCCGAAGGGGCGGCGGTTTGGCTGGGGAGCGGCGGCCAGATGATGCGGCCGTGCTCATCGAACTTCATGCCCAGCGAAAGCCCCATCTTGGTGAGAATTTCCTTGATCTCGTTGAGGGACTTGCGGCCGAAGTTCTTGGTCTTGAGCATTTCGTTTTCGCTCTTCTGCACGAGCTCGCGAATGGTTTGAATATTCGCGTTCTTCAGGCAGTTGTAAGAGCGCACGGAAAGCTCGAGCTCCTCGACGGAGCGGTCCAGATGTTCGAGGCGCGGGTCGTGCGAAGTGTCCTGCGGCGCTTCGATGGCTTCGACGGGCTCCTCGAAGTTGATGAAGATGCTCATGTGATCCTTCACCAGCTTGGCGGCAAAGCCGATGGCATCCTTGGGCGTGATGGCGCCATTGGTCCAGACTTCCATCATGAGCTTTTCGTAGTCGGTCATCTGGCCGAGACGAGCGGCTTCGACGGAGTAATTGACTTTGCGCACCGGCGAATGGACGCTGTCGACAGGAATGTAGCCGATGGGCAGATCCTCGTCGTAGTTGCGATCGGCGGCCACGTAGCCGCGGCCGTTCTTGGCGCGCATTTCGATTTCCAGTTTTCCGCCTTCACTGACGGTAGCGATGTACACGCTCTTGTCGAGCACGGCGAAGTCGGCGTCTTCCTCAATGTTCGCAGAGGTGACCGTGCCGGGCTCGTCGACGTTGAGATAAATC
>QHYJ01000098.1:51298-67919 GCA_003223255.1 Acidobacteriota bacterium
CGGCGCAGAGCGTTACCGACGGTGGTGCCCCAACCGCGCTCAAACGGCTGCGCGGAGAAGCGCCCGTACTTCTCGGTCAGCGACTCGAGATCCGACGCGAGGTGCTTCGGCTTTTGAAAACCTTTCCACATCTTTGTTCCTTCTTTCTGTGGTCAACTAGGTCGACCACCAAAAACCCTTTGAAGAGTATCAGTACCCAGTAAGAGAACTCCAGAATTCAAAACTCCGGCCGACGTTCCCTGAACTCTAAGCCCTATTTCGAGTACAACTCGACGATGAGCTGCTCGTTAATCGGCGGTGTCTGCACGTCTTCCCGCTTGGGCAAAGCCACGACCTTGGCCTTGAACTGCTCCCGCTGCTGCTCGAGCCAGGGCACCGCGTTCTGGCTCTGCGCGACGTTGCGGGCTTCGAGCACCGCGGTGTTCTGGTGCATCTTTTCCTTGATGGAGATTTCCTCGCCCACGGCCACGAGGTAGGAAGGAATGTTCACCTTCTTCCCATTCACCCGGACATGGCCGTGGAGCACGAGCTGCCGCGCCTGCGAACGCGAGGAGGCCAGGCCGGCGCGCCACACGACGTTGTCGAGGCGGCGCTCCAGCATGATGATCAGGTTTTCGCCGGTGTGGCCCTTGGTGCGCACGGCCTTCTCAAAGTAATTGCGGAACTGCCGCTCGAGCAGCCCGTAAGTGCGCCTTACTTTCTGCTTTTCGCGCAACTGCAGGCCGTAACCCACCACCTTGGCGCGCCGCGATTGCCCGTGCTGCCCTGGAACGAAGTTGCGCTTTTCGATGGCGCACTTCTCCGTAAAGCAGCGCAGACCTTTCAAAAACAGCTTCTGCCCTTCCCTGCGGCACAGGCGGCAGACGGCATCACGATGTCTTGCCAACGATATTTCTCCTTTACTTCTAACAACGATCAGCTTCCGGATTGCTTTGCCGTCCTGCCGATCGCCAACTCTTATTGCTGTTCGGTGTCCCCGACAAGCAAACAATACCCGTCGGGATCCTCAATCCGAAACTCGCCATGCTGGGCGTAGGGCGGATAACCAAGTTCGCCAGGCCGTAATTCCTCTGCGACCAGGCTTTCGCGGTATGCGGCCACGCCATGGGCATACAAATAAAACAAAATGTCCTGAGCCGCCGGGTTCCTGGGCCGATCCGAACGCACTAACATCAGTTCCGCACCGCCATTGCGGAGATGCGCCCACTGCGTCGGCTTCCCTTCCGGCGTCCAGGTGTGCTCGGCAACAAAACCAAGTTTCGCGTACCAGGAAACGGAGAGCCCCACATCGGCTACATGGGCCATGGGCGTCAGAGCAGCCAACGGCTTGACGCCGGTGCGCATCGTTGATGTTGAAGCTTGGCCCACGCGGTCTCCTCCTCTATACCCTGCGGCGCTTGGGCGGACGGCAGCCGTTATGGGGAATCGGGGTAATGTCGCGGATCAGCACGATGTGCAATCCGGCGACAGACAGCGCGCGCACGGCGGATTCGCGTCCGGAGCCCGGGCCTTTCACGCGCACCTCGACGCTCTTCATGCCGTACTGGTCGCGCGCAGCGCCAGCGGCGGCCAGCGAAGCTTGCTGCGCGGCGTAGGGTGTGCCCTTGCGCGACCCCTTGAAGCCGACAGCGCCCGCTGAGGACCAGCACATGGTGCGCCCATCGGGATCAGTGATGGTGATCTGCGTGTTGTTGAACGACGCAGCGATGTACACTACTCCGTGCGGCACGACGCGGCGCTCGCGTTTTTTCTTAAATTCCTTCTTGCGCTTTGCGGCGGCCGGTTTTGCCGGTGCTGCGCCTTCCGGCGTCGTTGCCGCGCTTTTTGGTTCTTTTGCCACGATTCACTCCATTTTTTCGACTGACAGATTCGAAAACCCCAGCAAAGACGGGCAGGGCATGCCGTGCCCCTACAACAGATTTCGTTAGCCCTTCTTGCCCGCAATCTTCTTCTTCGCCGCGATCGCGCCGCGCCGCGGCCCTTTGCGGGTGCGCGCGTTGGTGTGCGTACGCTGGCCGCGCACCGGCAGATTGCGGCGGTGACGAATCCCGCGATACGCCTGAATTTCGATCAGGCGGCGGATATTCATCTGAACCTCCTTGCGGAGATCGCCTTCGACGCGGCCTTCCTGCTCGATCGCTTGGCGGAGATGATTGATTTCATCTTCCGTCAAGTCGCGAATCTTCTTCGTGTGATCGACGCCGGCGTTGGTCGCGAGCCTTCGCGCACGCGCCTGGCCGATGCCGTAGATCGCGGTCAGCCCGATCCAAAGGCGCTTTTGCGGCGGAAGATCTACACCTGCGATGCGTGCCATAATATCTCCAAGTTCTAAGTCCCAAGTTCTTAGTTCAGAGTCTTTGTTGCGAGATTTTGAATACCACTTCTCGGGCTCGACGATTGCCTTTCCTGAACTTAGAACTTAAAACGAATGACTTCATTTTCATCCCTGGCGCTGCTTGTGCTTGGGGTTGACACAAATCACCCGCACCACGCCGCGCCGGTGGATCACCTTGCATTTGTCACAAATCTTTTTTACCGATGCCCGTACTTTCATGTGCTCCTCAATCCCTTACCAAAACGCTGATATCCTGCCGAGCTAGGGCGCAGCATGCTCCGCCCCTACAGAACTCTCACTACTTGTAGCGATACACAATACGGCCGCGCGTCAAATCGTACGGCGAAAGCTCGACGGCCACCTTGTCTCCCGCCAGAATGCGAATAAAATTTTTGCGCATCTTTCCGGAAACGTGCGCCAGAACCTGATGCTTGTTCTCCAGCTCGACGCGGAACATGGCATTGGGCAGCGGCTCGATGACCGTGGCCATCACTTCAATGGCGTCCTCTTTCGGATTTCCCGAGTCGCCTTTTTCGCCTTTCTTTTTGTCTTCAAACCCCTTCGCCATATTCTCCCGTTGCTTACAAAAGCCGGACTAAGCCCGGCAGCGGCACTTTACGTCTTGCCAAGATAGGGGAGCAGCATGCTGCGCCCCTACAAAAGCAGCTACCACGACGGGCCGGTCACCTCTTTCGGGCGCGTCAAGATCCACGGCCCGTTGGCCGTCACCGCCACGGTATGCTCGAAGTGCGCCGAAGGACTGCCATCGGCCGTTTCCGCGGTCCATTCGTCCAGCATGCGCACATCCGGGCACCCGGCATTGACCATCGGCTCGACGGCAATGACCATGCCTTCCTGTAGCCGCGCGCCACGCCCTTCTTCGCCGTAGTTCGGAAGGTTGGGCTCGTCGTGCATCCTCGTGCCGATGCCGTGCCCGACAAACTCCCGCACCACCGAAAACCCATTCTGCTCGACCCAGCTTTGTACCGCATGGCCGACGTCGCCGAGGCGATTGCCGGCGCGCATCTTGTCAATCGCGCGATCCAGCGATTCGCGGGTCACGTCCAGCAGCTTCTGCACCTCCGGCCGAACCTTTCCGAGAGGCACGGTCACCGCCGAATCCGCGTAGTAACCGTCCACTTCCATCCCGAAATCAATCGAGACGATGTCGCCCTCGCGCAATTTGCGCTTGGGCGACGGGATCCCGTGCACGATCTCGCTGTTCACCGAAGTGCACAGCATGCAGGGATACCCGCGGTAGCCCTTGAACGCAGCGTGCCCCGGCTTTCCCGCGAGTTTTTCCTCGGCCAGCTTCTCGAGGTCCATGGTGGTCATGCCGGGCTTGACGGCGCTTCGCAGCGCGGTCAAAACCTCGTAAACGATAAGCCCTGCGCGGTGCATTTTCTGCAGCTCTTCGGCACTTCGCAGGTGAATCGCCATCCGATCCTTTTCATCAGCAGCCTTGCCGGGCCGACTTCCCGAGCCCCATCCGGACCCAGCGCACCCGCCTAACGCGAATTGCGCACAATCTCCAGCACGCGCTGTTTCACTTCGTCGATGCTTTTCGAAGCGTCCACATCGTGCAACCGGCCCAGCCTCCGGTAATAAGACACCAGCGGCTCGGTCAGTTTCTCGTACGTCTCCAGCCGGGGCGCTACAATTTCTTCGCGGTCATCCGGCCGCTGGATAAGCTCGCCACCGTCGCGGGCGCTCGTAAATATTATAAATCTCGCCGCCCACCTTACACATGCGCCGGCCCGTAATGCGCTTCAGCACCAGCGCCGGATCCAGCGCAAAATGCACGACCAGCGCGGGCCGGTACCCGTTCTGCCGCAGCAGCACGCCCAAGTACTGCGCCTGCGCGACGGTCCGGGGAAAACCATCGAACACAAAACCGTGCGAACAATCCGGCCGCTCGATGCGCTCCCGGACCATTTTCAGGACCAGGGAGTCTGGAACCAAGTCACCGCGCGCCATGATGGGCTTAACTTCTCTGCCCAGCGGCGAATCCTGGCTGACATGCTCGCGAAACATGTCGCCGGTCGAAAGATGCGGCACGCGGTAAAGCTTGGCTAATTCTTTCGCCTGCGTGCCTTTTCCCGCGCCCGGAGGCCCAAGGAAAATCACGGCGCGGTCCAATCTTTCCGAGGCCCGCGTCTCCGGAGCCACTCCGCTCGCCACCCGCTTGTCTCTCCTAGTATCGCCGACCGCGCAACCGGCCCTTCCGGGCAAATCCCTCGTAATTCCTCATCACCAATTGCGCTTCGACTTGCTGCACCGTGTCCATGGCCACCCCGACCACGATCAACAGTGACGTGCCACCGAAATAAAAGTTCACGCCCAGGCCCTTCAGGAACCACGCCGGGAAGTGCCGATCAAACCAAGCGCCGATGCCCAAGCCAAGATGGTCGAGGTGAATCCCGGCGATCATCCACTCGGGGAGCAAGCAAACAATCGCCAAGTAGATTCCGCCAATCAGCGTGAGGCGTTTCAAAATCTTGCTAACGTGGTCGGAGGTGGTGCGGCCGGGCCGTATTCCCGGGATGAATCCACCATTCTTGCGCATATTGTCGGCAAGCTCCGTGGGGTTGAAGACGATGCCGATGTAAAAGAACGAAAAGACAAGAATCAGCGTCACGTAAAGGAGCGTATAGAGCGGTTCGCCCCATTTGACATAGGACTGGATAGTGTCCACAAAAGCGTATTTGCCGCGGAGAGCCAGCGCGATGGTGGCAGGAAATGCCAGCAGCGAGCTGGCAAAAATCGGCGGAATCACGCCGCCGGAATTGACGCGCAACGGCAAGTAAGAAGATTGTCCGCCCATGACGCGGCGCCCCACGACGCGCTTGGCATACTGCACCGGGATGCGGCGTTGACCGCCCTCGACGAAAACGATAAAAGCCACGACTGCAATCATCAAGGCAATCAGAAGAATCATGTAGATGGGAGTAAAGCCGCCCCATTGATGCGTCACGAAAGCCTTGTCATAAAGATCATTGATCGCGCGTGGCAGGCCGACTACGATGCCGACAAAAATGATCAACGACATGCCGTTGCCAATACCGCGTTCGCTGATCTGCTCGCCCAGCCACATGATGAAAGCGGAACCGGTGGTCAGCGTGAGAATGGTCATCAGCACGAAAGCAGGGCCGGGATGGTAGACCAGGTTGGCCTGCGACTCGAGCGTGCCGGCAATGGTCAGCGACTGGATAACGCTAAGCAGGATGTTCAGATAGCGCGTGTACTGCGTAATCTTCTGCCGGCCGAGTTCGCCTTCTTTTTGTAACCGCTCCAAGTAAGGGAAGACCACTTGCATCAACTGCAGAATGATGGAGGCGGTGATGTAGGGCATGATGCCCAAGGCAAAAATCGTGAGCTGGCGGAAGTTGCCGCCGCTGAAAAGATCGAAGAGGCCCAAGGCCGAACCCTGCGCCTGGTTGAAGATGCGCTCCAACTCCGTGACGTTGATGCCCGGAGTGGGAATGTGCGCACCAACGCGGTAGACCGCCAACAACGCCAGCGTGAATAGGACGCGGTTCCGCAAGTCTTCGATGCGGAACATGTTTTTTACAGCTTCAACGAACCGGTTCATCTTTGTTCCCTAAAACTCACCTAGGAGGCTACCACCTCAAACGTGCCGCCCGCCTTAGCAATTTTCTCTTTGGCCGACGCGCTGAAGGCGTGCGCGTGAATGGCCAGCTTGTTCTTCAACTCGCCGTCGCCCAGGACCTTGATGGGGTCGGTAGCGCGGCGGACAAAGCCATGCGCGCGAAGCAAATCGGGGGTGACCGTTTCCCCGGCGGGAAAAACGTTAAGCTCTTCCAGATTCACCACCGAATACGTGACGCTAAACGGATTGTGGAAGCCGCGCTTCGGAACGCGGCGGTGCAGCGGCATCTGGCCGCCTTCAAATCCGCGACGGCGCGAATAGCCGCGACGGGACTGTTGCCCTTTGTTGCCGGCGCCCGCGGTCTTGCCGAGCTTGGAGCCGATGCCGCGGCCCACGCGGACTTTGCGGATGCGCGAACCCGTAGGCGGATGCAAGTTCGCGAGCGTGAAAGAGCGCTGCTCTTTCGATGCCGGGCTCGCCGGCTTGTGCCGGCCGCGCTTGCGCGGACGGCTTGCTGTCTTTTTCGCCATGCCCCTACTCCACCACTTCCACGAGGTGACGCACCTTGTGAATCATGCCGCGCACCGCCGGCGTGTCCTGGCGCTCCACCACTTGATGCAATCTTCGCAGACCGAGACCGCGAATGGTCTGGCGCATGTCGTCGGTGCAGCCAATGAAGCTGACTACCCACTTGATCTTCACGTTGCCGGAGCTTTTTCCGGCGGCTTTCTTTTGCGCGGTCATGCGTTGCTCTCACCGACGGCAGCCTTCTCTTTGGCCGGCTTGCCGCTAATTTCTTCCACCGTTTTCGAGCGCGTCTCCGCCACTTGCGCGGCGTATTTCAAGCCCAGCAAAGCGGCAAACGTCGCTTTGACGACGTTGTGCGGGTTGGACGTGCCGATGGACTTCGTCAGCACGTTGGTGATTCCCGCCACTTGCATCACTTTTCTTACCGGGCCGCCGGCAATCACGCCGGTGCCTTCGCCAGCGGGCTTCAACAGAACCTGCGCCGAACCGTAACGGCCCAGAACCTGATGAGGAATCGTGGAACCCTTGAGATTCAGCTTGATCAGATTCTTCTTGGCCTGTTCGATGCCCTTCTTGATGGCCATGGGTACTTCGCGCGCCTTACCCATGCCGAATCCCGCATGGCCATGGCTGTCGCCAACGACCACGAGCGCCGAGAAACTCAGGTTCTTGCCGCCCTTGACGACTTTGGTGACGCGGTTGATGGCGATCACGTCATCCTTCAAATCCGAAAGGTTCACCTCGAGGAGCCGGCGAACCGCTAGACTTTCCCGCAAAATTTGCTTCGACATAGGCTTAGAACTGTAACCCCGCTTCCCGCGCCGCATCTGCAAGCGCCTTGACGCGGCCGTGATACTTGTACCCGCCGCGGTCGAACACCACTTTGCTCACTCCGGCGGACTTGGCGCGCTCGGCAATGGCTTTGCCGATGACTTTGGCCGCCGCGACGTTGCCGCCGCCCTTCAGATTCTTTTTCGTTTCCGCGTCGATCGAGCTCGCGGAGACTAGCGTCTTGCCGGAGCGGTCATCGATGATCTGCGCATAAATGTGCCCCAGCGAACGATACACGGAAAGGCGCGGTCGCTCGGGCGTGCCTTCGACGCGGGTGCGCACGCGCTGATGCACGCGCTGCCGGTGCAAATCCCGGGATAGCTTTCTTACTGGTGCCGATGCCACTCGTTTTCTCCTAAAAACCAGAACCTTGCCAATCCCCAGGGCGGGGCAAGCCCTGCCCTGCAAACCCCGTTATGCTGCTGCGCCGCCGGCCTTCGCACCCGCCTTGCCAGCCTTCTTCTTCAACCGCTCGCCGGTGATGCGCACGCCTTTCTGCTTGTACGGATCTGGCGGACGCAGCGCGCGCATGTCGGCGGCCACTTGGCCGACCTGGCCCTTGTCCGCGCCGCTCACAATGATGTGCGTTTGCTTGTCCACGGCCACTTGTATGCCTTCTGGAATCGGAAACTCGATGGGATGCGATTTGCCAAGCGCGAAAGAAACTGCTTTGCCCTTTAGCTCCGCGCGGTAACCGACGCCAACAATGTCGAGCTCTTTCTTGAAGCCGGCAGTGACCCCATGCACGGCGTTGGCAACCAAGGCGCGCGCCAGGCCGTGCAGCGCGCGGTGTTCTTCGGCGGCGCGCTTGGCAATGAGCGTGCTATCCTTCTGCTCGAAGGTAATGCCTTGCGGCACGGTCACCGAAAGTTTTCCCTTCGGCCCCTGCACTTCGACTTTGCCGCCCTGCAGCGCGATTTTTACGCCCGAGGGGACGGCGATGGGTTTATATCCGATGCGTGACATCTGTTCGTCCTTGTTCTAATCTTGCTCAACTAGGGTGCCGCATCCCTTCGCTTCGCGAAGGATAAAGCTGCGCCCCTACAATTCCCTACCAAACCTCACAAAGAAGTTCGCCGCCGACTTTGTTCTTGCGCGCCGCGCGGCCGCTCATGACCCCTCGCGGCGTGGTCAGAATGCTGATGCCCAGGCCGCCGACCACGGGGCGAATCTCCGTCGCGCCACAATAGGTGCGTGCGCCGGGCTTCGAAACGCGTTTCAGGCCACTGATAACGCTGCGGCGCTCCGGCGTGTACTTCAGGAAGACGCGCAACACCTTGCGCGTTTTGTTCTCGTCCACCAGCTTGTAGGTCGAGATGTAGCCCTCTTCCTTCAGGATGCGTGCGATTTCCGTCTTGAGCTTCGAGACGGGAACGTCGACGCGTTGATGCTTGGCAGCCGCCGCGTTGCGGAGGCACGTCAGAAAATCGGCAATGGGATCCGTCTGCATGTATCTCCTGTCCTTGCGCCGCTTACGGCGGCGACTACCAGCTCGCCTTCACGACGCCGGGAATTTCTCCGCGCAGCGCCATACCGCGAAAACAGATGCGGCACATCTGAAACTTGCGGATATAGCCGCGCGCGCGGCCGCAACAGCGGCAGCGGTTGCGAATACGGACCTTGAATTTCGGCTTCTTGCGGGTCTTGGCGATTTTTGCGGTTCGTGCCATGGGATTAAGCCGCTCCTCTTTCGCGCAGCGGAACCCCGAGGCCCTTCAGCAGCTCGCGGCCCTGCTCATCGTTTTTCGCCGACGTGGTCAACGTGATGTTCATTCCTTTGATCTTGTCCACGCGGGTGTAATCAATCTCCGGGAAGACCAACTGGTCCTTGAGCCCCAGCGTGTAATTCCCGCGGCCGTCAAAAGCGTTCGAGGGCAAGCCGCGGAAGTCGCGCACGCGGGGCAGCACCACGTTACATAGCCGGTCGAGAAACTCGTACATGCGGTCGCCGCGCAGCGTGACCGCGCAGCCGATGGGCATGCCCTTGCGAATCTTAAAGTTCGCGATGGACTTCTTCGCCCGCGTAATGATCGCTTTCTGGCCGGTGATTTGCCCCAGCTCCTGCGCCGCGGTGTCCAGCAGCTTCACGTTCTGGCTGGCCTCGCCGAGTCCAATATTCACGGTGATTTTCTGGAGTTTTGGCACGGCCATGCGGTTCTTCCAGCCAAAGCGCTTCACCAGCGCGGGCACCGTCTCGCCCCGGTATTTTTCCTGCAATCGGCTTTTCATCGCCTTCTTCCGCCTCTTCTTTGACTCGTACTCGCTACTTGTCCAATGTCGACTTGCAATGCCGGCAACTGCGCATTTTCGAGCCGTCCGGCAAAATCGTGTGGCCGACGCGCGTGTGCTTACCGCAACTCGGGCAAATGACCATCACGTTGGAAACGTTGATGCCCGCTTCTTTTTCCACGATCCCGCCCTTGACGTTCTTCGAAGGGTTGGGACGCGTGTGGCGCTTGATGATGCTCACGTGCTCGACCACCACGGTATTCTTCGTGGCGTTGACCGAAAGCACGCGCCCGCTCTTTCCAGCGTCTTTGCCTGCCATTACCTTGACCTGGTCGCCCTTGCGAACCTGGATCCGGTGCCGCTCGGCTCTTGCATGCGTCAGCGCCATGGCTTACCAAACCTCCGGAGCCAACGAGACGATCTTGGTAAATTCCTTGTCGCGCAGTTCGCGCGCCACCGGGCCGAACACGCGCGTGCCAATCGGCTCGAGCGCGTCGTTGATCAAGACCGCAGCATTATCGTCAAACCGGATATACGTGCCGTCCTTGCGCCGCTGCTCCTTGCGCATGCGCACAATCACGCATTTCACCACTTTGCCTTCCTTGACCTGGCTTTCCGGCGTCGCTTCCTTCACCGACGCGGTGACGATGTCGCCCAAACCCGCTTGCAATCCGGCATCGCCGCCCACGGGCAAAATGCACATCAGCTTCCGCGCGCCGGAATTGTCCGCCACCGTCAGCCAGGTTCGCATCTGAATCATTGGTCTGCTCCCCGGTCTCCCTTACTTGGCCGACGCACTCGACGCCAGCACTTCTTTCAACCGCCAGCGCTTGAGCCTCGAAATCGGATGCGAGGCCACAATGCGCACGGTGTCGCCGGGCTTGGCTTGGCGCTTTTCGTCATGCGCGTAAAACTTCTTGGCGATGCGCACCACGCGGCGGTACTTCCGATGCTGCACCAGCCGGATAATTTCCACGACGATGGTTTTTTCCATCTTTGTGCTGGTGACCTTGCCGGTGAGCACCATGCGTTCGCCGCGGGTGTCCGCCGTTGCGGCCGGTGTCTGGGTTACCATTATGCTTGCCTCAATTCCTGGGCGCGCAGCAGCGTCTTGACCCGCGCCAAATCTTTCTTTGCCTCGCGTAGCCGCTTCAGCGCCTCCGCCTGGCCGGTGGTCAACTGAAAACGCAGCCGGAAAATGTGCTCGGTCAGCTCTTTGTGCTGCGCTTCGAGCTCTTCCTTGCCCGCCTCGCGAATTTTTTCAATGCGCCGCGGCATCGTTAGAATCCTCCCGCGCGGGTGACGAATCTCGTAGGGATGGGCAGCTTGTGCGCCGCCAATCCGAGCGCTTCCCGCGCCGTCGCCTCGTCGATTCCCGCCATTTCGAACAGGATGCGTCCCGGCTTCACCACCGACACCCAGCGCTCCGGGGCGCCTTTGCCCTTGCCCATGCGCGTTTCCGCCGGCTTCTTGGTGAACGGCTTGTCCGGGAAAATGCGAATCCACAATTTGCCGCCGCGCTTGATGAAGCGCATGACGGCCACGCGCGAGGCTTCGATCTGGCGGTCGGTGATCCAAGCGTTTTCCAGGGCCTTCAAGCCGTATTCGCCAAACGATAAATCGCCGCCGCGCCAGGCCTTGCCTTTGCGCCGCCCGCGCATCTGCTTCCGGTACTTCACTTTTTTCGGCATCAACATCGTTCTGTTCCTTAGGTTGCCAGTTGCAAGTTTCTAACTGCTTTTCAGCCGGCGGCCGCGGCAGTTTCGCGCGGTTCCTGCACTTTCGAGCGCCGTGGAATGTTCTCGCCCTGGTAGATCCAGCACTTCACGCCAATCACGCCGTACGTGGTGTACGCTTGCGCGAAACCGAAATCAATTTCCGCGCGCAGCGTCTGCAGCGGCAGCCGCCCCTGGAGGTACCACTCTTTGCGCGCGATTTCCGCGCCGTTCAGCCGGCCCGCCACGCGCACTTTGATGCCTTTGCAGCCGAAGCGCAGCGCCGAATCCACCGCTTTGCGCATCGCCCGGCGAAACGCCACGCGCTTTTCGAGCTGCAGCGCAATCGACTCAGCGACGAGCTGGGCGTCCAACTCCGGGCGGTGCACTTCTTGGATGTCGATGTGCACTTCGCGCTTGGTGCGCTTTTGCACGTCCTGCTTGAGCTTGTCGATTTCCGCGCCTTTGCGTCCGATGATAATGCCGGGCCGCGCCGTGTAAATGCGCACGACCAGCTTGTTCGCCGCGCGTTCAATGTCAATCGAGCTAATGCCCGCGCTTTTCAGCTTGTCTTTCAGCTCCGTGCGCAGCTTCACATCTTCGTGGAGCAGGTCGGCGTATTCCTTGTCGGCGTACCAGCGCGACCGGAACGGCTTGTTGTAGCCGAGCCGGAATCCATACGGATGCGTTTTCTGTCCCATCGTGTTTCCTTCACGCGGCCCTCACCGGGCCGGCTACTTCTTTCCCTTCTTTGGCGGCGCTTGCTTGCCGGTTAATGCCTTGCGAACACGGCGTGCCGTGCCTCGCACACCCTTCTGCGCTTGAGCTTCCGCTTCAATCGCGGCAACGCGTTCTGCTGCGGCCACGTGATGCTCGGCTACGCCGACCCAGAGATGCGCGGTGCGCTTCTGGTAACGGAACGCGCGACCCATGGGAGCCGGGCGCAGCCGCTTCCAGCGCGGGCCTTCGTTCACAAAACAGTTCGAGACGTACAGCTCGTCCACGTCCAGCGGCGCCCCGGCTTCATCGGCTTTGCGCTCGGCGTTGGCAATGGCACTGCGCAGCACTTTTTCAATGTGCTTGGCGGCGCGCTTCTGCGTGTACTTCAGCGTTTGCAGCGCACTCTGCGCCTTCTGCCCGCGAATCAGATCCATCACCAGCCGCGCCTTCTGCGGCGACATGCGCACATGGCGCGCCAGGGCGTGCGCTTCAATTGATCCCGGAACGAGCTGCTGCGTTTCTGCCATGGCTTATGCCTTCGGCGCCGGGGGTGCAGATGGCGCCGCCCCTGGTGCGCCGCCTCCTGCGGGCGCCACGCCCGCGGCCCTTTCAAGCGCTGCTTTCACGCCGTGGCCCTTGAACGAGCGCGTCGGCGAGAACTCACCCAGCTTGTGCCCGATCATCTGCTCGGTCACATACACCGGAATAAACTTCTTGCCGTTGTGCACGGCAATGGTGTGCCCGATCATTTCCGGCACGATCGTCGAACGCCGCGACCAGGTCTTCACCACTTTCTTTTCATTGCGCGTGTTCAGCACTTCGACCTTTTCGCGCAAATGGCCGTCGACGAACGGCCCTTTTTTCAATGAGCGTGCCATTGCTTCGCTACTCCTCCACTCGCCGCAAGCGGCTCCACTGCGGCCGGCGCACCTTCTTGAAACCGCGCACGGGTCCGGGAACGCGGTGCGACCTCGGGCAGAACGGGCAGACAAACCGCGTGCCCTGCGCATTGGGGATGCGCTCCACGATGACTGCCCAGCCCGGCTTGCACAGCTTGTAAAGCACCGGCTCCGGAGGGGCCACGGCCACGCGTACTGCCGGACGCGCCGGCTTGTTGAGTTTTGCAATGCGACGCTTCGCCGTGCGCTTTGCTGGCCGGCTGCGCCGTCCCGCTGTTCGTGTTCTTGTCGCTCGCATCATTGTCTGCCTCACCGGGCTGCTCTTCCTTCACGGCCCGGTTCTCGCTCAGTGTCCTTCTGGTTTACCGCAGTTCCTGTACTTCGGTCTGTTTACTTCCGGCGTTCGACAATAAACTTGTCGGTGCGCTTGTTGTGCCTGGTTTTCTTGCCCAGCGTCGGGAACCCCCAGGGCGTCTGCGGATGATTGCCCTTGACGCGCCCTTCCCCGCCGCCGTGCGGATGATCCACCGGGTTCATGGCTACGCCGCGAACCGTGGGCCGGATACCGCGCCACCGCGTGCGTCCGGCTTTTCCGTAGGTTTCGTTCTCATGGTCGAGATTGCCGACCTGGCCAATCGTGGCCATGCAATCCACGGAAAATTTGCGCACTTCACCGGAAGGCAGCTTCACCAGCGCGATCTCGCCTTCCTTGCTCAATAGCTGCGCTGAGCTGCCCGCCGAGCGCACCACTTGCCCGCCGCGCCCGGGATACAGCTCGAGGTTGTGCACCATCGTGCCCGGCGGAATGTGCCGGAACTGCAGCGCATTGCCGGGAAGAATGTCCGCGCCTTCACCGGTGGAAACCGTGGCACCGACTTCGAGGCCGATGGGATGAATGATGTAGCGCTTCTCGCCATCGGCGTAGTGCAGCAGCGCCAGGTTCGCGCTGCGGTTCGGGTCGTATTCGATGGCCGCCACCTTCGCGGGCACACCCACTTTGTCGCGACGGAAATCCACCTTTCGATATTGCTTCTTGTGGCCGCCGCCGCGGTGCCAGATCACCACCTCGCCATGATTGTTGCGCCCGCCCGAACGCTTTTTGGGCTCGAGCAGCGCCTTTTCCGGCTGCTGTTTGGTGATGTGGCTCTTGTCTACGACGGTGATGAACCGCCGCGACGCCGTATATGGGTTAAAGCTCTTGAGTCCCATCGCTGCCTCTTACCTGCTAAATCCTTATCGTTCTCAGTTCTTTCCCCGTGTGTCCCGGTCTTACAGGTTCTCCGCGTACTCGATCATCTTTTCGCCTTCGGCGAGTTTCACGTAAGCCTTCTTCCAGTCGCGACGGTAGCCTTCGTTCTGTCCGCGCCGGCGCATTTTCCCGACAAAGTTCGCGGTGCGGACATTGTCGACTTTCACCTTGAAAATCTGCTGCACCGCTTCCTTGATTTCCGTCTTCGTGGCCGCCGACGAAACTTCAAAGACAACGGTGTGCTGGGTTTCCTTCACGCCCAGGCCTTTCTCGGTGATGATCGGGCGCCGGATAATTTGATAGTGAGGGGCGGCCATGGCTTATTCCTTCCCCTTCTTGGTTTTCGGCTTCGCCGCTTTCTTGGTGGTCAACTTTTTGGTTGCCGCCTTCGGCGCGGCCTCTTTCTTTGCGGGCTTCGCCGCAGGCGCAATCGTGGCTACATCAGGCACAACCACCGGCTTCTTCTCCGGATCGAGCGAATGGTTCAAACGCGTGGCGGCATCCTTCGACAGCAGCACCAGGTCATGCTTCAGCACGTCGTAGGGCTGAAGGATGTTTGGCGCGGCCAGCTTCACGCCCTCGATGTTGCGGCTCGCCAGTTCCAGGTTGCGGTTCTCGCCGTGAGAAACAAGCAGCGCGGACTTTGTACGATTCAGTTTTTCCAGCGCCGCAACCAGGTTGTGCGTTTTGTGCGATTCGAGCGCCCAGGCATCCACGACGGCTAGCTTCTGTGCCGCCAGTTTTGCGGATAGCGCCGAGCGCAGCGCCCCGAGCAACATCTTCTTCGGCAGCGCGTAGCTGTAATCCCGCGGTTCCGGCCCGTGGACGGTACCGCCATGCCGCCAGAGCGGCGAACGGATCGAACCGATGCGCGCGCGGCCCGTGCCCTTCTGTCGCCAGAGCTTGCGACCCGCGCCGCTGACTTCGCTCTTTTCTTTTACTTTGTGCGTTCCCCGGCGCAGCCCGCGCAGATACCACCGCGAAGCTTCGTGCAGCAGGTGCGGGTTCACCTTCGCGCCAAAGACCGCTTCCGCGAGTTCTACCTGGCCGACTTTCTTGCCATCCAGATTGACGACGTCCACGACCGGCATGTTTCTTGTCCTTCTCTCGCTCTGACTCTTCGTCGGTATCACAATTGCCCGCCTCCGTAGGCGGCCCCAGCAAAACCTTACTTCGCGGCCTTCACCGCGTTCTTGGCCTTGCGGATAAAAATGTACTGCCCGCTTGGCCCGGGAACCGAACCCTTGACCAACAGCAGGTTTTCGTCGGTGTCCACTTTCACAACCTTCAAATTCTTGGCCGTCACTTTCTGATTTCCCATGTGACCCGGGAAATGCTGGTTCCGCCACACGCGCGATGGAAACGAACTGCCGCCAATGCCGCCCGGCGCGCGGTGAAACATCGAGCCGTGCGTGTTATCGCCGCCCGCATAGTGCCAGCGCTTCACGCCGCCTTGAAACCCCTTTCCCTTGCTCACGCCGCTCACATCCACCAATTCGCCGGCCTTGAAGTTCTCGACCAGCACGCGGTCGCCGACTTTGGTTTCCTCCTTCGATTCCGGCAAGCGCACTTCGTGCAGCACTTTCATGGGCGCGACGTTGGCCTTCTTGAAGTGCCCGGTCATGGCCTGGTTGACGCGCTGCGGCTTGACGAACTCGACTAGCCCCAGTTGCGCAGCTTCGTAGCCGTCCTTGTCTTTTGTGCGGCGCTGCACCACCACACACGGTCCCGCCTGCAGAACCGTGCAGCCCACCAGCCTGCCATCTTCGGCGAAGACCTGGGTCATGCCCAGCTTGATCCCGATAATTCCGTTGACTGCCATCGCTCTCTTCTCTCTTTCGCAGCATGCCTCAGCGGGTATTGGCTGCGTCTTAGAACCAAGTCCTAAGTTGTAAGTCCCAAGCCACTCATTCCGGGAGCAAGCCTGAAGTGAAATACCCCCGTTTGCTCCAAAGCACGACTGATGGTCTTAGACTTTCTCATCCTGTTTCTGCAAAACCTCTACTTACCACTTACAACTTAGAACTGCCTCACTTGGCTGCGTGGCCGAACGCCTTGATTTCCACGTCCACGCCCGGTGGCAGATCCAGTTTCATCAGCGCATCCACCGTATCCGGCGTGGGCTCGAGAATGTCGATCAGCCGCTTGTGCGTGCGCATTTCAAACTGCTCGCGCGATTTCTTATCCACGTGCGGCGACCGCAGCACCGTCCAGCGGTTGATGGTCGTGGGCAGAGGAATCGGCCCAGCCACGTCCGCTCCGGTGCGCTTGGCCGTCTCCACGATTTCCCGCGTGGACTGGTCAAGAATGCGGTGGTCGTACGCCTTCAAGCGAATGCGAATTTTGTCGCCTTGTCTCATTTCCTTTTCCAAACCTATTCGGTAATTTCGGTGACGGCGCCGGCGCCGACAGTGTGGCCGCCTTCGCGAATGGCGAAGCGCAAGCCCTTCCCCAAAGCCACCGGGGTGATCAAGCTGACTTCGCAGCTTACGTTGTCGCCCGGCA
>QHYJ01000011.1:0-28430 GCA_003223255.1 Acidobacteriota bacterium
CACCCTGCGGATTCGCCTTCACTTCCTGCACACATTCGTCGAGCACGCGGAGCGTGGGATCGATTTCCCGGCGCTTTCGTTCTTCGGAAATAATGCGGAAGATTTCCCATACGTCTTTGATGGATTCGAAGTGGTCTCGCCGGTCGCCGAGCACGTGGACCACGCGGACGATGCGCCAGCCTTGCAACTCGCGCAGGCTGGTGCTGACATTCGAACGCGCCACAGCCAGGGTTTCGGCGATCTCGTCCGCTGGCAGGGGCCGGGGCGAGAGAAACAAGAGGGCGTGCACCTGCGCGACAGTGCGGTTGATGCCCCAGCGGGTGCCCATTTCGCCCCAGTGGAGAATGAACTTCTGGGCCACGGGGGTCAGGGGGTTTTGCGTTGTTTTTGTATGTACGCTCATTTCTGTAATTTCTCTCTCTTCAGAAAATACAAAACAAATCGCCCGCTTGTCAAGCACTTTTTTCGCAGGAGTTTTGCGGACCTTTCCAGGCCTTTGCGGTTAACGCGCGGTCGCACCGGCGGCCTGCTTCCCGCCTGATGAAGCGCGGGACGCCGCGAGCCGAGGGCATCTCCAAACACCTCGGCCCTCTTCGATTCCAACTTCGTCAAAGAAATAAACGGACAGACGACTGACGCCGGCGCTTCGGCCACATCTTGAAACATGCAACCGCGGTTGTTTTAGTAATTGAGGCTGAAATTGAGCAGGTGCCAGTGCACCAGGAACCAAAAAAATCCAACGCAGCCGACGGCAAGCAAGGTGTTCCAGATTTTGTACCAAACCCATTGCTGCTCGTCGCCCCAGGATTTGATGGCAGCGATGATGGTAATCAGCGCCCCGATCCCGCCAAGGACTCCGATCGCTTGCCAGAGGTGCAGCTTCCATTCACTGCCGGAGCCCAAGCCGCCCGGTTTTTCCAAAGCGTTCAGCACCAGCGTCAGACAGGCCAAATAGGCGATGTCGACGAAGCACGCGACCCTGACCCAGCGCCGCCAGCGTCGCGCGCCGTCTCCCAGCGTCAGCGTGAGCGGCTTGCCGTAATGTTTCCGAAGAATCGCGGCCACCGGCCAAAGCAGAATCGTCAACACCATGACGCCAACGCTGAACCCGATCACCACGTAATTGAATATCTGCCTGTCCAGGCCCCCGTCCACTTCCTGAAAGAGCATGAAGGGATAATCAATGTACACCATGCGCTTTCCGCTTTTATCCTTCACGAGGGCGATCTTTTCCGGTCCATCGACCGAGCGAAACAGCATCGGCGCCACTTCCTTGAAATGCCGCCGCTGCCCGTTTTCTTTCTTGAAGAAACCGTCCAGGTAAACCGTGTTGTCCTTAGGATCGAACACGAATTTGGCTTCTCCCAGCGTGGTGGTCACGGCCAGGATATTCGTTTCGAAGCGGCGGCTGATTTTGTAAGGGCCCGCCACGCTGCGCGCATCGTCCGCCGCAGTGGAAAGAGCCGGATCCTTTTCCGGAGCCGCTGGGAAATAGCGATCCATGAATTTCTGAAACAAATCGCCACGTGCATCGCCATGGTCGGGGCGTCCCGCGCTGTTGTAAGACACAAACAGGCCCACGTTGTCACCCGGCAGCAACAGCATATCGCTGTGGAACAATTCGGTGTCGCCGCCATGCCCGATCACCCGGTGGCCATTCATGTTTTGCTCGTAAAATCCGAGGGCCATGGCATTCATGCCCGCGGGCCAGCCTTCTTGGCGCGCGTGCATCTGGATGGCCGTCTCTGGTTTAAGGATTTGCGCGTCACCGTAGCGGCCGTTTTGCAAATGCATGATCATCCAGTGGGTCATCGATTCGGCGGAGGCGGAGAGCGAACCCGCTGGCGCTACTTCCACCCATTCGAACGGCTTGGGTTTACCGGAACCGAGGTCATATCCGTTGGACATGAAGGGTTTCAGCGTTTCTGGGAGCGGCTGACGGAACGTGGCGCGCGTCATGTTCAGCGACTTGAAGAAATGTTCTTCCACGTAATCGTCGAACGGTTGGCCGGAAACGCGCTGAACCATATAGGCCGCCAGGGTAGTCGCGTAATTCGAATAAGCAGGCACTGTGCCGGGTGGAAAAATCTGCGCGGGCAAATGCGATGGCAGGTATTTGGCCATGGGCGTCAAATCGTTCTGGGAACCGACAAAGAGATCCTTGATGGTTTCTTCGAGGCCGGAGCGATGGGTCATGATGTCGCGCAACGAGGTGGGCTTGCCAAATGTTGGCGGAATCTTGAAGTCGAGATACTGGTTTACGTCCGTGTCCAGATTCAGCTTGCCCTGCTCAACTTGTTGCATCACCGCCGTCCAAGTGAACGTCTTCGAGATGGAGCCTGGGCGGAAAAGTGTATCCTGCGGAGACACTGGCGTTTTCTTCTCGGCATCGGAGTAGCCATAGCCTTTCTCGAAGAGAACTTTTCCATCTTTCACGACAGCGATGACGGCGCCGGCGATGTCGGCCTTCTCAATCTGCTGCGGCACCAACCCGTCGAGAAACGCGGAAAGATCGGCCTCGGTCAGTTCCTGGCCATGCACCGCAGCTGGCGGCGCATTCGTAGCCGCTGCGCTTCCCGAACTCTTCTTCGCCGCAGGAGCGCTTTTGGATGCGGCCGCTTTTTGCTCTTGCGCACCGAGTTGCGCAGTCAGCAAGCCACATCCCGCCAAAAGCAGAATCGCGCTGCGCAGAATCCGTGGATGCCCGTTCATCATCTTCGTGTCTCCGTATAGACTGATCTTTGCATGGAAAATGCGCTGTGAAACGTTTGGTGCATTGCCCCAAGGGAAGCATCGATGCGCGACACTCTAGGCGGCAGCCGCACCGCTGTCAAGCCACATTTGCAAGAGAAATCAGCCTTCGCGTGGAATACAACGCGCGTTGCACATTGTTCAGACGCAGGAATAACAGCAGGTTGACCGATAGGCTAGAAACTTACTTTCTGACTTCCTGAAGCGCCGGAACCAATTCCGGAATGTCGATGCGAATCACGGTGCCTTCGCTCTGCTGGCTTTGGATAACGAGCTGAAAATCGGCGCCGTAGAGAACACGCAAGCGTTCGCGCACATTGCTCAAGCCGATTCCCTCCACGTAAACGTGCGGCAGTTTTTCTTCGGAAATGCCCACACCGTTGTCTTCAATCTCGATGCGCAGACGGCCATCGTGACTGGCAGTGCGCAATTCGATTTTTCCGCCGCCAATTTTCGGCGCCAGGCCATGCTTCAAGCAGTTCTCGACAATCGGCTGCAACAGCATGTTGGGCACAAACGCTTCCAGCGCCGCGTCGTCGACGTGCTTCACAATTTCCAGATTTTCGCGGCCGAACCGCGCCACTTCGATGTCCAGATAATCGTCGATGAACTGCAATTCCTCGCGGAGCGGCACAAACGTTTCGTGCTTGCGCAGCAGTCTGCGCAGAATGTTGCTCAGCTTCAGCACCACGCCGCGAGCCGCGTCCGGGTCGAAACGAATCAGCGAGGTCACCGTATTCAGCGTGTTGAAAAGAAAGTGCGGATTGATCTGCCGCGACAGCGCGTCCATGCGCGCCTTCAGCAGGAGCTGCTGGTGGCGCTCGAGCTTCATTTCGTTGCGCGTGTTGTTCCAGATTTTCAGCGGTGCGGCCACCGACATCAGCGCAGCAATCACCGCAAGCACCAGCCACCAGTCCCACTTCGCATGAATGGCGAACAGCCATTTTGGTTTCGTCGCCAGCACGAGCGCGACACGTCCCACTTCCAGCCCCACGCAGGTCGCGAGCGGGGCCATCTCCCAGGACAATTCGGCCTTCCGCAACAGGCGCACGGTGGCCTTGGGAATGTTCAAAAAAGTGAACGGCCCGAAATTCCAAAGATCTTCTTTGTTCGGAATGGCTTGGCGGATCAACCCGCCCAGCAAGCCCGCCGCAGATGACGCGGGCATCGCCAGCCATTCGCGTCCCACCAAAGCGGGAATCGTGATAATGGCTCCCCCGATCGGTCCCACGACGCGGCCGCCGAGCAAGCCCATCAGGAACGCGCCTTCGAGCGACATATCGGCGAAGGAATAGGCGGCGCCACCAATCAGGCGAAGAGTCACGCCCAAAATCAGCGGAGGCACCATGAACAGCATCAATTTCAATTTTTGATCAGGGTCGCGCTGCTCCGTGAACAACACGCGCCGCAGGGTGTTCCACCGAACCAGGAGTGCGGCGAAGGAGGAGGCCACCGCCACCTTTAACAGCAAGGTGAAGAGGAATTCGCGAACTGTGGTAGCGGAATCCATCGGCGGTTCGTGCCTCAGGTAACGCTAGCCAATCCGCTCGGGGAAGTAAAGCGAGTTGGCCAAAAGGGAAAGACAGGGCAGCGACTCAATTTTGCGGTTAGGCAAGGTACAGCAGCGGACATACAATGACCGCGAGGGTACAATCCGTCATAATGCGGTTTTTCTTCACGCTTCGGCTGGTATCTTTGCTTCAGGCGTCCGCAGAACCTCTGCAGCATCAACTTGACCGCGGCTCTTACGAGACGCAGTGGCTCTTCAGAAGCTGAAGATCCTCTATGAACCGCCATCGCCTGAAAGTTATCAGGCATTCTTTGTTTATGGCGATGGCTCTCTTGCTTGGCAGGCATATCCCAAGCGACCGATGTCCTTGACGGCAGTTCCGACGTGTCGAAGCAAAGTCAGCTCCGAGCAGATTAAGAGTCTGGTCCAGTTGTTGATCCACAGGCATTTCTTGGATTTGCCAGAGAAACGATTCATCTTCGTGCTCGCTGCACAAGGAAAAGAAGAATTAGAATTACACACAATCGCTATCGATGATGGCGTTGGAAGACGGTCAGAGCTTTCCGCACCGGAATGTATGCAGGCAAAGAAGAATCCATTCCCCCCCTGACTTTTCGTCGGTGGAAAGGAACTGAAAGACTTCAAGGACTCGGCATTTCCCACTTCAGAGAAGACTTGCCATTTCGCTCCGGCAATCAAGTTTTGGGACTGATTTTTCCACTCCAATGCATCACGAAAACGTGCAAATAATTTGCCATGAGCTTGATTAACGGGGTTGGCGGACCAAACGGCGAAAGGGTCCGAATCGTGGTTCCTGCTATACTGCTCGTTTCCCATGAGAGCGAAATTGGGACAGAGTAAGCGTTCAAGCAATAAGAGCGCGGGCGTGCGGAAGGTCGCGCGGGCGGATCTTCCAACGCGCTATGGCCGCTTCACGATCTTTGGTTTTCAGGGCCGCGGAAAAAACGAAGAAGCGGTAGCACTGGTTCGCGGAAATCTGAATAGGAAAACCGCGCCGCTGGTACGCGTGCACTCGCAGTGCCTGACGGGAGACGTGCTCACTTCCCTGCGGTGCGATTGCCGTTCGCAGCTCGAACTCTCGATGAAGAAAATCGGGCAGGCACCGTCGGGAATCTTGCTCTATCTTCCCCAGGAAGGTCGTGGCATCGGCCTGATGAACAAGCTTCGTGCTTATCAATTGCAAGACGGCGGGATGGACACGGTGGAAGCGAACGAAAAGCTGGGATTCGCCGCAGACGCGCGCGAATATGATTTCACCGCGCAAATCTTGAAAAAGCTCGGCGCCAAGCGCATCCGGCTGCTTTCCAACAACCCCGAAAAGGTGCGGCAACTGGAACAAGCGGGAATTCGAATCGTGGAGCGCGTGCCGTGCCAGCCGCGCGTGTCAAAAATCTCGCGTGCGTATCTGAAAACCAAGAAACGCAAAATGGGTCACCTGCTCGAAGGAATTTAGCCGCCGCCTACGAATTGCACGATTTCGTAGCGATCGCCAGGCTGAAGGCTGGTCTTCTGCCAATCCGGCCGGGAGAGAATTTCAAGATTGCGTTCGATGGCCACGCGACCGGGATCCAGGCCCATTTCTTGGAGCAAGTCCGTGACTGTGGAGCCGGGCTTAGCTTCGCGTTGCTCTCCATTGACGGTAATCGTAAGCATAAACAGCATTCCTTATGATGCTGAGGGCACCCGCGGCTTGGCGCGCAACTGAAAACGCAAACGAGCGCGAGCCTTTCCCTTGGAGGCTTCCAGGACCAGCGCCACCTCAGGTCCGACCAGAGACGGCATTTCAAATTCA
Organism: Acidobacteriota bacterium; assembly: GCA_003223255.1. GTDB lineage: Bacteria > Acidobacteriota > Terriglobia > Acidiferrales > UBA7541 > Acidiferrum. The sequence goes on from QHYJ01000011.1 coordinate 6,075, forward strand.
AGATTCGTGCGCCCGAGCGAACCGGTTTCGGCGGAAAATCCAGCCGGCTGCGCCGCTCCTTCCACGCGAGCCATCACCGTGGCCCGTTCAACCGGCTTATTCGCGGCATCCAGCACGACGATTTGCAACATAGCGCGCTTGCCGGTGAGCCAGTTTTTGGCATTGAGCAGTTCCAAGTGAAGCGCAGCCTCTGATTTGGCAGCAGCCTCGGAGTGAGGAGGCGGCATTTTTGCGTCACCGGGAATCGTCAAGCGCAGCTTGCCTGAGCGAATTTCATCCACCACGCTGCGATGCTGCGTGTCCACGCGAAGCTTCAGAGCCTGCTCGCGGTCCGCGTTGAGCGGAAGCAAATCCTTGAAACTGTCCGTGCGGCGATGAAGCACGTGCCCGCGCAAATAAACGGTCGTATCAATAAGCGCTTGTGCGGTCCCGCGCTCTTCGGTCTGGACGTGGTAGGTGGCGCCGTCGACGGTCACGTTGGAGTTGTGGCCAAATTGCATTTCCGTTTCCGCCCTGCCATGCGCAGGCTGGAGCAAGCCCAGCAGGTTTCGCCCGAATTGACCGAGCGCCTCCCAAATCGATATTATAGCAATTTGACTATGACGGATTCCGGCTTACGTACCTATGCTCCACTTTTCCTACACCTGCTGATTGCCACCGGGCTTGCTGCCGCTCTGACGGTGGCTTCTGTGGTTGTGGGATGGCGCCGTCCGAACCGGGCCAAGCAGCAGGCGTATGAATGCGGCATGGAACCCACAGGTGACGCGCGGGAACCCTTTTCCGTTAAGTTTTATCTTGTGGCGATGGTTTTCATCTTATTCGACGTGGAAGCCATCTTTCTGTACCCCTGGGCCTACATCTTTCGCAGTTTACGCTGGTACGGCTTTGTGGAGATGATGATCTACATTGCCGTTCTTCTGGTCGGCTATCTCTATCTCTGGAAAAAGGGCGCGCTGGACTGGCACAAATAACGGCGCTCGTGAGATTGGAAATTGTGACGGAGTCTTCCAGCCAAAACGCTAATGTTGTAGTCGAGTGCTTGCGGTCGTGGAACCCTCAGGCCATTGCGGAGGTCATCGAATTACGTGATGAGACGACGATCGTCCTGCCGCGAGAGTTGCTGCGCGCCGCCGCCGAGCATTGCCGCGCAAATGCGAAACTGCAGTTCAACTTGCTGACGGACGCCACTTGCGTCGACCGCTACCCGGTTGAACCGCGATTTGAGCTGAACTACCACCTGGTGTCCATTCCCAGACGCGACAAGGTGCGTTTGCAGGTGTGCGTCAGCGGGCAAGATCCTGTGGTCGATTCGCTTGTCTCCGTTTGGCCCGGCGCGAACTGGCTGGAGCGGGAGATTTTCGACCTGTTCGGCGTTCGCTTTAACGGCCATCCCGATTTGCGCCGCATCCTGCTTCCCGAAGATTGGGAAGGCTATCCGCTGCGCAAGGATTTTCCCGTGGAAGGCTTCCGCGACGTGCCCAGCACGAGCGACCTCTTCAAGAAAAGCAGCATGCTATGACCACCGTTGACACCGTTACGGGCACAGCAAAAACCATGGTCCTCAACATGGGACCGCAGCACCCGTCGACGCACGGCGTGCTGCGCATTTTGCTGGAGCTCGACGGCGAAACGGTAGTGAAAGCCGTTCCCGACATCGGTTATCTGCACACTGGCATCGAAAAATCCTGCGAAGACAAAACCTACTCGCAAGCCATCACGCTCACCGACCGCATAGATTACTTGAATCCGCTGGGCAACAACCTGGTGTATTGCCTGGCGGTGGAAAAGCTGCTCGGTCTGGAAGTGCCCAAGCGCGCGCAATACATCCGCGTGCTGACGGTCGAGTTGCAGCGCATTTCCTCTCACCTCGTGTGGCTGGGGACGCACGCCATCGACCTGGGCGCGATGTCGGTGTTTCTCTATTGCTTCCGCGAGCGCGAAGAAATCTTGAAAATTTTCGAGATGTTCGCCGGCCAGCGCATGATGACCAGCTACATTCGCATCGGCGGCGTGGCGCTAGAGCCGCCCGCGGGTTGGCGTCCGGCGGTACGAAAATTCTTGAACATGATGCCCAGCCGCGTGGATGAATACGAGGAGCTGCTGACGAAAAACCCTATTTGGGTCCGCCGCACCAAGGACATCGGGTACATTTCTCCGGAAGACGCGATTGCCTGGAGCATGACCGGCCCGACGTTGCGCGCGGCAGGCCTGGCGTACGACAACCGCAAAGTTTTCCCTTATTCAAGCTATGAGGAATTCAACTTTGACGTGCCCACGCGCACGGAATCGGATTGTTACGCGCGGTACCTGGTGCGCGTGGCGGAGATCCGCGAAAGCCTGAAAATCATCCACCAGGCCATGGAAAAAATCGCCGACGAGGGGCCGATCACCGCGGAAGCGCCCGGAATCATCCCGCCGCAACGCGAAAAAATGAAGACGGAGATGGAAGCGCTCATCTACCACTTCAAAATTTTCACTGAGGGATTTTCTCCGCAGCCCGGCGAGGCGTTTGTTGCCGTGGAGTCGCCGCGCGGCGAGCTGGGCTGCTTCGTGGCCAGCGACGGTTCGCCCAAGCCGCTTCGCGTGCATTTCCGCTCCCCTTCGTTCATCAATTTGCAGGCGCTGCCCAAGCTCATCGAAGGGCAGTTGATTGCCGACGTGATCGCGTGCATCGGGACGATTGACATCGTGCTCGGAGAAGTCGACAGGTAGCCATGGAACTTTCCCCTAAACTTTCGGCGAAATTTGAAAAGCTGCAAACCAGTTATCCGGTGAAGCGCAGCGCGCTGATTCCCATGCTGATGTACGCGCAGGACGAATTCGGCTACATCAGCGACGAAATGATTGCGGAAGTCGCGCGGCGTCTGGACCTGAATAATGTCCAAGTCGAAGAAACGCTCGCCTACTACTCGATGCTGCGCCGCAAGACCATGGGCAAGCATCACGTGCAGATTTGCACCAACGTGGCATGCATGCTGAAGGGCGGCTACGAACTCCTGGAACGCGCGAAGAAGCGGCTCGAGATTGGCCACAAAGAAACCACGCAGGACGGCGTTTTCTCGCTCGAAGAGGTCGAGTGCATCGGCGCATGCACCGGCGCGCCAGCCATGCAGGTGAATTACGATTTCTACGAAAACGTTACGCCACAGAAGTTCGACCGCATCATCGAGGAACTCGACGCGGGAAGACGCCCGGCGCCAGAACCAGTCACTTCCGGCGCGCTGCACGACCGCAACGTCCTGGAGACGCCGCTCATCAGCCGGCGATGGGGCATGAAGGACTCGCACAAACTCGACGTCTACCTGATGCAGGGCGGCTATAAAGCGCTGGAAAAAGCGCTGAAAGAAATGACGCCGGAGTCCATTATCGAAGAGGTGAAGAAGTCGAACCTCCGCGGGCGCGGCGGCGCGGGCTTTCCGGCGGGAATGAAGTGGTCGTTCGTGCCGAAGGATTCGCCGAAAGCCAGATACGTGATTTGCAACGCCGACGAGTCGGAACCGGGCACGTGCAAGGACCGCCCGCTGATGGAAATGGATCCGCATCAGTTGATTGAAGGTATCGTGATCGCGGGCCGCGCCATCAACTCGCACCAGGGATTCATTTACATCCGTGGAGAATACCGTTACGTCCTGGACATCGTGGACGCCGCCATCGCCGAAGCGTACAACGCCGGCTACCTGGGAAAAAATATCCTGGCCACGGGCTTTGATTTTGATTTGCTGATTCACACCGGCGCGGGCGCGTATGAATGCGGCGAAGAATCCGCGCTGATGGAATCGCTCGAAGGCAAGCGCGGCTATCCGCGCATCAAGCCGCCCTTCCCCGCCGTCGTGGGACTGTATGGCTGCCCCACGATTATCAACAACGTCGAGACGTTGAGCGCCGTGCCTTCGATTATCCGCGAAGGCGGCGAAGCCTACGCCAATCGTGGCACGCCCCGAAACGGCGGCACGCGCCTCCTGTGCGTCTCCGGTCACGTCCGGAAGCCCGGCATTTACGAAATCCCACTCGGAATGAACATGAAGAAGTTTATTTACGAAGTGGCCGGTGGAATCGCCGAAGGAAAAAAACTGAAAGCGGTGATTCCCGGCGGAAGCTCCTGCCCGTTTCTCACCGCCGACGAAATCGACATCCCGATGGATTACGACGCACTCGCCAAAGCCGGCTCGATGCTCGGCTCCGGCGGCATGGTGGTGATAGACGGAGACACCTGCATGGTGGACATGGCGCGGCGCATCATGCATTTTTACGCGCACGAGTCCTGCGGCTGGTGCATTCCCTGTCGGGAAGGAACCATCTGGCTGCGCAAGACGCTGGAGCGTTTTCACGCGGGACTGGGGCGCGAAGAAGACATCGATCTCATCGCCGACCTTGCGAAAAACATGCTGGGCCGGACGTTTTGCCCGCTGGGTGACGCCGCAGCCATGCCGACCATCAGCATCATGAAAAAATGGCGCGGCGAGTTTGAAGAGCATTTGAAGGGACGTTGTGCCCACAAATCCGCGGGAGCGCTCGTTGGCGCCAGATAAAAGCTAAAAGGACAAGAGGCGAAGATTAAGGGGCTGGCGGTAAGGAATCATGCCAGATCAGAAACTCATCAAACTGAAGATCAACGACCGCGAAGTGCAGGTCCCGCAAGGTACGCTGGTCATCGAGGCGACGCGGCGCATCGGCACGGAAGTGCCGTCGTTCTGCTACTATCCCGGCCTGTCTCTTCAGGCGGCGTGCCGCATGTGCCTCGTGGAAATCGAAAAAGCGCCCAAGCTGCAGACCGCGTGCACGTTGGTCGCGACCGATGGCATGGTCGTTCGCACGGACAGCGAACAAGTGCGCCAGGCACGTAAGGCCATGCTCGAATTCCTGCTGACCAATCATCCTCTGGACTGCCCCGTTTGTGACAAGGGCGGCGAATGCGAGCTGCAGGACATGGTGTTCCGCTACGGCGCCGACTCCAGCCGCTTCGTTGAAGAAAAAATTCACCGCCCCGAGGAAAAGTGGTCAGAGCTGGTGTACTACGATGCGCCGCGATGCATTCTGTGCTTCCGCTGCGTGCGCGTTTGTGATGAAGGCATGGACGTGAAAGCCCTCGGCGTGGGGATGCGCGGCGCGAACAGCGTGATCATCCCGAATCGCGGCGATCACCTCGAGTGCGAAGAGTGCGGCATGTGCATCGATATTTGCCCGGTGGGCGCGCTGACCAGCGGCACGTATCGTTACAAAACGCGGCCTTGGGAGATGCAATACGTCCCGACCGTGTGCGCGCACTGCTCGAATGGATGCAAGACCACGCTCAGCGTGCGCAATCACGAAATTCTGCGTGCCAACAACCGCGACTTGAGCGGCATCAACAAAGATTTTCTCTGCGTGAAGGGTCGCTTCGGTTTCGACTTCACCAGCCACGCGGAACGCATTCGCCAGCCGCTTCTACGCAAAGGTGACAAGCTGCTCCCCGTCTCCTGGGAAGAGGCAGCGCAAGCCGCAGCAACGATGCTGAAAGCCGCTTACGACTCCGGTGGCAAAGAAACCATCGGCTTTATCGGCTCCAATCGCACTTCAAACGAGGAGAATTATCTGCTGCAGCGCCTCGCGCGCGCGACTTTTGGCACCAACAACATCGATCATCACCGCAGCGCCGATTACGCTGGACTCATCACCGCGCTCGGCGAGCGCGCCGCCAATTCCCTGCTCACCATGGAGCAGTTGTATCAGTCGAAAGCCGTCCTGGTGATCGGCAACAATCCCACCAACCAGAATCCTCTGGTGGCCTGGCAGATTCGCAGCGGCATCCGGCATTTTGGCACTAAGCTGTTCCTCATCAATTCGAACGAAATCAAGCTGCAGCGCAAAGCCAAGCAGTTCGTGAGGATCTCGGAGGGTCAGGAACACGCCGTCTTGAAATGGCTGGGGCACGAAGAAGGACAGCTTGCGCCGGAACTTGTCGAGCAACTTGTGCAATTGAAGGCCGCGCTCGAAGCGGAAACGGACGTGGCCATTGTCTTTGGCGCGGAAGTTTCCGGCGCAGCCATCGCCACTGTCGTCACTTTTGGTTCGAAGCTGCCCGGCAAAACCCGCTACATGGCGCTCGGCGATTACGCCAATTCGCGCGGCGCTGCCGACATGGGCCTGCTGCCCGACCGTTTCCCCGGCTACGCGCACGTGGACGATGCGAGGGCGCGCGAAGCCTTCGAACAGCTTTGGGGCTGCGTGCTTTCGTCGCACCCGGGCCAGACTGGGCCGCAAATGGTGGAAGCCGCGCAGTCGGGAAAACTCAAAGCCCTTTACGTCGTAGGCGCCAATCCCCTGGTTCACTTTGGAAAGCCTGGCGAAGGGCGTGGCAAACTCGAACTGCTCATCGTGCAGGAAATGTTTTTGACCGAAACCGCCAAAGCGGGGGACATCGTTCTTCCAGCAGCTTCTGCGTACGAAAAGGACGGCACGGTCACGAACACCTCCGGCGAAACCCAACTTCTGCGCAAAGCCGCAGAAATGATGGGGCCGCGGAGCGATTTTGACCTGCTGCGCATTCTTTCGCATCAACTCGAAAAACAGGGACTCGGCAAGGCCTTCCATTACAAAACCCCTGACGCGGTGTTCGAAGAAATTCGCAAAATGGTGCCCGCGTACAATGTGCCTCTTGCGGGTTTGCTCACCGGCGGGGCGGAAGCCACGCACGTGCAATTTGCTCGCAACGGTCGCGCACCTTACGACGTCCCCGCCGGACTGATTCGCTCCGCGAACGACACGCTTTTCACCAGCGGCACGCTCACCCGTTGGTGCACGATGATGGAATCCTTGCCGGAGGCAGACAACTAGCCGTGCATCCGTTCTTCCCCACCAACGACGAACTAGGCATCGCGGTTGCCAAAATCGCAATCCTGCTTTTCATCGTGCTCACGGTGAATGCCTATCTGACGTGGTTCGAACGCAAAGTCGTCGCGCACATCCAGTCGCGCTGGGGACCGCATCGCGTTGGTCCGCACGGGTTGCTCCAGCCACTGGCGGATGGCTTGAAATTCTTCTTCAAAGAAGACCCCACGCCCGCCGGCGTGGACAAATTCGTGTATTACCTCGCGCCATTGCTTGCGCTGGCGCTCGCGCTGACTTCCATCGCCATTATTCCTTTTGGGCCGGATCCCATCCGATGGCGCGGGCACGACATCTATCTGGGAATCGCGCCGCTGAATCTGAATGTCGGCATCCTTGCGCTGTTCGCCATCACCGCACTCGGCGTTTACGGAGTGGCTCTGGCGGGCTGGTCCTCCAATAGCAAATATCCGCTGCTCGGCGGGCTGCGCAGCTCCGCACAGATGGTCAGCTACGAATTGGCGCTGACTATGTCGGTGGTCGGAGTCCTTTTGATGGCTGGTAGCTTCAACCTGCGCGACATCATTAATGCTCAGGCTCCGCCCGTTGGGCATCCCGACCATGGGATGTTTGGCTGGAACCTTTGGCCGCAGATCCTCGGCTTCTTCTGTTTCTTCATCGCGGCGGTTGCGGAGACCAACCGCGTGCCCTTCGACCTGCCCGAAGCCGAGTCCGAACTCGTCGCCGGCTTTCACACCGAATACGCCAGCTTCAAATTCGCCATGTTTTTCATCGCCGAATACACAAGCATGATCACCGTCTCGTGTCTCTGCACCATCATGTTTCTCGGCGGCTGGCTCTCTCCCTTCCCTGCATCCTGGACGATCACGCACTATTTGCCTTCGGTGATCCTGATTCCCTTCGGTTTGTGGGTCATCATGGACGGCTTCCGTTACGAAACGATTTTCGGACGGCTGGTTTTGCCTGCCGTGGGCACGGCCATCACCGCGTTCGGCCTCATTTTCATTGTGTTTCCCCACATCAATGAGTTTATTCAAGCGCCGTTTTGGTTCCTTTCCAAAGTGTTGCTCTTCCTGTTCGTTTACGTGTGGATGCGCGGAACGCTGCCGCGTTTCCGCTACGACCAGTTGATGGCCTTCGGATGGAAACTCTTGGTGCCCGTTTCCATCGTGAACGTGATTCTGACCAGCTTCGTGATCCTCGCGAAGATGCAGTGGGGTGCTAAATGACCACGCCGCTGCTTGTTTTCTTCGTCTTGTCCGCGCTCGCCGTAATCGGAGCAGTCAACCTGATTCTGCAAAAGCATCCGATTCACAGTGCGCTTTCGCTGATCGTGGTGATGGTGGCGCTCGCTGGACTCTATTTGCTGATGGGTGCGGAGTTCGTTGCGGCCGTGCAAATCATTGTCTATGGCGGCGCGATCATGGTGCTGTTCGTCTTTGTGATTATGTTGCTGAACGCCGGCGTGGAAGAACACACCAGTCTTTCCAAGCTGGCTGGTCCGCCCGGACTGCTGCTCGCCGCGGCGCTGGCGGCGTTCGTAGCCGCAACCATTGCGAGGTCAGGCGCGAGCGTGCAAGCGGCGACGCAAACTGGCGCGCTTTCTTCCACCAAGGGCATTTCCGAGATGGTTTTCAAGGATTTCGTATATCCCTTCGAATTGACCTCGTTCCTGATTCTCGTGGCGATTCTGGGCGCCACGGTTTTGGCGCAGCGGGAGAAAAGCTGAATGGTCCCGACGAACTATTACGTGATCCTGAGCGCGATTTTGTTTGGCCTGGGCGTGTTCGCGTTCATTTTCAAGCGCAACGTCATCACCATCTTCATGTCCATCGAATTGATGCTTAACGCGGTGAATCTGGCGTTCGTGGCTTTTAGCCAGGCGCTGGGCAAACTCGACGGGCAGGTTTTTGTGCTGTTCGTGATCGTGGTCGCCGCGGCGGAAGCGGCCGTGGGCCTGGGAATCATCATCTTGATTGCGCGCAACCGGCAAACGCTCAATGTCGAGCGCGTGGACCTGCTCAAACTCTGATGCCTGCACATCCGATGCTCGAGTACTTGTGGATTGTTCCGCTACTGCCGCTGCTTGGCTCCGCAGTCAACGGGCTGTTGGGCGCACAATGGCCGAACAAATACATAATCATCACGGCTATCAGCTCGACAGGTTTGGCGTTCCTCTGCGCGCTCGAAGCGGTCCGCGAGTTTTTCGACTCCGGCCAAGTCCTTTTCCACAAAGAGTACTTCACCTGGATGGCTGCGGGAAATTTCCGTGCGGGCTTCGATTTGCAATTGGACCAGCTCACCGTAGTCATGGTGCTGGTCGTCACCGGCGTTGGCTGGCTCATCCACATTTACGCCACCGGTTACATGACCCATGAAGGCGGCTACTACCGGTTTTTCTCTTACTTGAATCTGTTTATGTTCTTCATGCTCATCCTGGTGCTGGCCGCGAACTATGCGCTGCTTTTTGTTGGCTGGGAGGGCGTCGGACTGTCGAGCTATCTGCTCATCGGGTTTTACTTCCTGAGGAAATCCGCGGCGGACGCGGGCAAAAAAGCATTCATCGTCAACCGCATCGGCGACTTCGGCTTCATGCTGGGAATGTTCCTGCTGTTCCGCGCGTTTGGCACACTGGATTTTGCGCAGATCTTTGCCAAGGCCGATTTGTGGCCCAAAGATGCGACGGGACAGTTCGGCACGCTGACGATTGCGTGTCTGCTCCTCTTCATGGGCGCGACCGGAAAATCCGCGCAGCTTCCTCTTTATGTTTGGCTCCCCGACTCGATGGAAGGCCCGACGCCCGTCAGCGCATTGATTCACGCAGCAACCATGGTGACCGCAGGCGTGTACGTCGTCGCACGGTCGCACATTTTGTTTACGCACTCGCCCACCGCGATGCTTGTCGTGGCCATTGTGGGCTGCGCGACGGCATTTTTCGCCGCAACCATCGGCCTCGTGCAAACCGACATCAAGCGCGTTCTTGCTTATTCCACCGTCAGCCAGCTTGGCTACATGTTCCTGGCATGTGGCATCGGCGCGTTCACCGCGGGCATTTTCCATTTAATGACGCACGCGTTCTTCAAGGCCCTGCTCTTTCTTGCTGCCGGCTCCGTGATTCATGCCATCGGCGGCGAGCAGGACATGAACAAAATGGGCGGCCTCGGCAAAAAGATACGCTGGACCTATGCAACCATGCTGGCCGCGACTGTGGCCATCGCCGGTTTCCCGCCTTTCGCCGGCTTTTTCTCGAAGGATGCGATTTTGTTCGCCGCCTTTCAAAGCGCAACGGGCGGCCGCATTCTCTACGGCCTCGGGTTGTTCACCGCGCTGCTCACCGCGTTCTACATGTTCCGTTTGATCTTTCTCACCTTCAGCGGAAGACCGCGCTACGACGAGAAAAAAGTTCACGTGCACGAATCGACCTGGAGCATGCTCGGCCCGCTGGTGGTTCTGGCAATTCTTTCCGTGATTGGCGGCTGGTTCGCGCTGCCTGCATTTTTCCAGAGACCCGATTACTTCGCGAATTTCCTCGGCCCCGTGTTTGGCGTTCGCGAAGCTGTGGAAGCGGGCGGCGAAGCTGCTGTTCACCAGCTCGAACTGATTCTCGCGGGAGTGGCCGTGGTAGCCGCCTTGATCGGTTGGGCAGTCGCGTACTGGCTGTACGTCAGCAACCCGCGGAAGGCCGACGACTTGGCGAAGTCCATGAGGCCGGCGTACACCACTCTGCTGAACAAATTTTACGTCGACGAACTCTACGCCGCGTTCGTGGTGCGGCCGCTGCTCTGGCTTTCCACGAATGTGTTCTGGAAAGCTGCCGACGTTGCGGGCATCGATGGTACGGTGAACGGGATTGCGCATGGAGCTGCGGCGATTGGCGACACCGTGCGCCATTCGCAATCCGGCAACACGCGCAGTTACGCGGTGTGGGTCGTAGCGGGCGCGATTGTCGTGCTTGCTGTCATTTTCTTCTGGCCGAGCGCCAGCAAGACTGCGTTGGGGTTGGTGCACTGATGCTCTCCGGCGGACATCTCCTTTCGGTGCTGATCTTCTTCCCCGCCGCCGGCGCGCTCGCTCTGATGATGCTGCGCGGCGACGATTACAAATTCATTCGCGCTATCGCCATGCTTGTGTCCGTCGCAGAACTTCTCTTTTCGTTGATCTTGCTGCGCGGCGTGCCCATCGGCACTTCCGGATATCAGCTCGAAGAATTCGCCAAGTGGATCTCCGCACCGCCGATTCACTATCACCTTGGCGCCGACGGCATCAGCATGTTTCTCGTGCTGTTGACTACGTTCCTGACGCCCATTTCGGTTCTGGCTTCGTGGAGCAGCATCCAGCATCGCGTGAAAGAGTTCTTCGTGATGTTGCTGTTGCTGGAAGTCGGCGTCATCGGCGTCTTCTTCGCCCTCGACATGTTTCTCTTTTTTCTCTTCTGGGAGCTCATGCTGATTCCCATGGCTTTTCTGATCGGCATCTGGGGGCACGAGCGCCGCGTCTATGCAGCTGTGAAATTTGTGCTCTACACCATGGCAGGATCGATTCTGATGCTGGTCGGCATCATCTGGCTCTACAACGCTACCGGAACCTTCGATTTGCCAACGATTCAGCAAGCGCTGGCGAATGGCCAGTTGGTGCTCGAGCCGCGCACGGAGATGTTGCTGTTCCTGGCGTTCTTTTTCGCGTTCGCTATCAAAGTGCCGCTCTTCCCGCTGCACACCTGGCTGCCGGACGCACACGTGGAAGCACCGACGGCCGGTTCCGTAATGCTCGCCGGCGTGCTGCTGAAGCTCGGCACCTACGGCATGATCCGTTTCTGCCTGCCGCTGTTTCCGGAAGCGTCGCACCGCGCCGCACGCTGGGTCGCGGTGCTGGCGATCATTGGAATCATTTACGGCGCGCTCGTTTCGATGGTGCAGCCCAACCTGAAAAAACTGGTGGCGTATTCTTCAGTCAGCCACCTTGGCTTCGTGGTGCTCGGCATCTTCGCGTTCCAGAACATTTCCATGCAGGGCGCTGTTTTCCAGATGCTCGCGCACGGGATTTCGACCGGCGCGCTGTTCTTGCTCGTCGGCATGCTCTACGACCGGCGGCATACCTTTGAAATCAGCGAATTTGGCGGGCTTTCGACGCCCATGCCTAAGCTTGCTGCGTTTTTCCTGTTCGTGGCGCTTTCGTCGCTCGGTCTGCCGATGCTCAACGGCTTCGTGGGCGAATTTCTGATTCTGCTGGGCACTTATCAACGCCACTGGGGCTGGGCCGCGTGGGCTGCGCTGGGCGTGATTCTCTCCGCGTGCTACCTGTTGTGGTCGTATCAGCGGGTGTTTTTCGGGGAAATCACGCGCGAGAAGAACCGCACGCTTTTGGATGCTTCCGTTCGCGAGAAATGGATTCTCGCGACCATGGCCGTGGTCATCTTGTGGATGGGCATCGGCTCGCCGTTCATCACGCGGCGCACCGCGGCCGCTACGCAAACCGTCATGGACCAAGTTGAACCGCAGCGCGCGTATGAAGCCTCGTCTCCTGCTAGCGTGAAACCGCAAGCAAAAATTGTTCGCATGAACGCCGCACAAACTGCGGCTATAGAAAGGCTGGGAAGCCGCTAAATGTTCCCCCGAGCCATCGACATGTATCGCGTGCTTCCCGAGCTGATGTGGTGCGGCTTCGGCGTGCTGGTGATGTTCTTGCAGCCGTTTGTGCGCGGCCGGCAGTTTTTCACGTTTCTCGCGCTGCTCGGCTCGCTCGCCGGAACAGGCGCCGCATTCGCGTCGTTCCTTCATGGCGGCCCGGGCTTTTCCGGGCTGGTGCAATCCGATTCGTTCACTTTCTTTTTCCGGCTGCTCGTCGGAAGCGTTTCGTTTCTGGTGGTTCTGGCGGCCGGGCCTTACCTCGACCGCGAGAAATTGCCCATAGCGGAATTTTATGCGCTGTTGTTTTTTGCTACTGCCGGAATGGGCGTGCTGGCCTCGGCACAGGAATTGCTGACCGCGTTCATCGGCTTGGAGATGAGTTCGATTTCGAGTTATGTGCTCGCGGGTTACCGGCGCGATTCGCTGAAATCCAGCGAATCGGCGATGAAGTATTTCTTGCTCGGCTCGTTCGCCACGGCGTTTTTCCTCTACGGCATTGCACTGGTGTATGGCGCGACGGGCACGACGCTGCTGGACAAAATGGCTCTCACCGACGGGACGAGTACGCTGCTGAAGCTCGGGCTCGCGCTGATTTTGATCGGACTGGGCTTCAAGGTGGCCGCGGCGCCGTTCCAAGTGTGGACGCCAGATGTTTACGAAGGCGCGCCGACGCCGGTCACAGCGCTTTTTTCCGCGGGCCCGAAGGCCGCGGCGTTCGCACTGCTGTTGCGGATTTTCGCCACCGTGCCCGCGGCGACGCAATACTGGTTCTGGGCTTTCTGGGTGCTCGCAGTGCTGACCATGTTCGCGGGCAACCTCGGAGCACTGGTGCAGACGAACATGAAGCGGCTGCTGGCGTACAGCTCGATTGCGCATGCGGGATATATTTTGGTCGCGTTCGCCGCGGTCACCTCCATGGCGCAAGGCGGATCATCGGAAGCGGCGCCAGCTTATGCGGCGGTGCTGTTCTACCTCCTGAGCTACGCGCTAGTGAAGCTGGGCGCGTTCACCATCGTTTCGCAGTTGGGTGGCACGGGCGAAAAGAATTTGTCGCTTGACGATTACGCAGGACTTTCGCAGCGCCAGCCGTTTGTCGCGGCGATGCTGAGCATCTACCTGCTTTCGCTGCTCGGGCTGCCGGTGACCGCGGGCTTCTTTGGCAAATTCTATATTTTCAAAGCGGCGGTGAATTCGCATTTGATTTCGCTGGCCGTTCTGATGGCCATCAACAGCGTGATTGGTGCTTACTATTACTTGCGCGTGATCGTGGTGATGTATATGCGCGAGCCGAGCGCAGAAGCCGCCGCCGCGGGCCCGGTGCCATTTCCGCTGGGCGTGAACGCCGTTTTGCTCATCACCTTTGTGGGCACGATTTTGTTCGGCGTATACCCGAATCCCGTCATTAATTTCATCCTGCGACCGAACCTGCTGGCCCACTAGGCTTGATTCGACCCCACTCTTTTGTAAGTGTCGCATCTAAAGGATTTAGTCTTTCGCATAACCTTTTAAATCTCAACTTTTCCGCGTGCGCCTCCCAGGTGTTCATTCCAAATGAGTTGCCGGGACGCGCCCTTTGGTCCCTGGTAGTTCACCTGCGCAACAATCCGGGTCTTGCCCATGCCCACTGCAAGCCACTATGGCCGAACTGCAGACTTAATCCCACGCAGTTACCTATCTTTCAAGCTGTGTTTACCGACAGGGCAGCCATTCTGACCTCCATCCTTGAGGCCCGCGGATTAATCGAAAAACGGCCCGGAGGCAGAGGCTCCGGGCCGTTACATTCTGCAGTGATGAGAACCCCCTAAGAGACTTTCAAGGCGATCATGGCCAAGGTGAAGAGCACCAGGGTTTCCACGAACACCAAGCCGAGAATCATGGCCGCGCGAATGGCCCCCGCTGCGCCGGGATTGCGCGCCATGCCTTCGCACGCCGCGGAAGCGATGCGGCCCTGGGCCCCACCGCAACCAAACGCGGCAATGGCCATGCCGAAGCCAACCGCGATTCCCGAAAGGGCCTTGCCGGTGCCCGCGCCACCGGTCTCCTGTGCGAAAGCGGCCGGAGCGAACAGCATTACGACCACAACCATCGCCAACATCCACATCCACTGCTTTTTCATTTACTGCCTCCTTGTAAGCCGCCAGGAGGTGGTCCCCGGACACCGAGCAGCCGGGCTCACGCTGGAGCGGCGAAACGAAACTCGATCATAGGTTGCCGAAACTGCGGAGAAGATGCCGGGCTAAAGTCCGGCGCTACTTTCAAACCTTCAACGCGCCCCCACAAACGCCTGGCAAATCCCACCCGTTAGTCCCCTGCTCAACTGGGGCGCAGCATGCTGCCCTCTACCGGCAAACCCGACCTCGAATCAGTGTTCTTCCGCCGTGGCCAAACTCAAGTACACGGCGGGAAGAACGGTGAAGACGTAAGCCTGAATCACGGACACGAAAATGTGCAGGCCAATAAAAAGCACGGGGATGGTCGCGGGGAAAACGGCGAGAATGACGCCTAGCACGAGAGACTTGCTCCATCCAAAAGTCGCGCCTCCTGCGAGCAGACCCAGAAAAATCAAGTAAATCAGATCGCTGGCGAACATATTGGCCCAGAGCCGAACGGTGAGAGAAAGAATGCGCGCAGTGGTGCTAACGACTTCGACGGGAAACAGCAGGATGGCGAGGATCCACCCGCCGAAGTCCTTGGGAGAACCCGCGAAGGTCAGCAGGTAGCCGCCCAGGCCAAGACGGCGGATGCCCTGCCAGTTGAAATACAGGAAAGTGAGGACGGCGCAAGCCAGCGGAACGGTCGGATCGCCTGTCGGCGCCTTGAGGAAGCTGCCGGGAAACGCGCCCATGAGGTTGCCGAGGAGCACAAAGACGGAGATTGTTCCAACAAACGGAATGAATTTGGCGGCGCCGTGATGGACATTTTCTTCCAGCAGATCCTTGATGCCAAAGCCGAGTGGATTGGTGAGCAGCATTTCGGCCACTTGCTGCATCGCGCCGGGCTTTTCGACGGAAAGCTGTGAACGCAGCACGAGGGCGAGAATCGTGCCGAGGATCACGACAACGAAAGCCATGACCACATGGTCGGGGATAGGCAACTCGGGGTTACTCGGCTGAATGTGCAAAGCGGCAAGCAGGGCCAGGGCGAAATGCCCGAGGTGATGGTTCACGAATTGCGTCAGCCAAGTAACGTGTTCAGGCATTCGTCAGTCCACCGGATGCAGGATTTCCCACATGCTTGCCACCATTGCGGCTGCTGCCAAAGCGCAAAAACCCAAGATCATGCTCCCAAGGGGAACGTGTAGATCGATAAAAATAACATAGACCGTGAGGCCCAGCAACCCGTAGCGAAAAAGCGCCACAAGGTAGTGTTTCCGAGGCACTTTAGGCTTTTCGCGGCCTTCCTGCGCCGTGGAAGCACGTACCAGGGCATCCAGCGCGCGCCGCAGCCAGCGGAAATTGACCCAGGCCAGCGTCGTGCCGATGGCCAGGCCCGCCGCCGAGAGTTCGTGGCGCAGTGCCGCAGTAATGGCAGCGGCCGCGAAGCCAAAAAGCAGGGTGAGCCAGCTGATGCGGCGCTCGGTTTGGTCGCCAGCGATTGAATCGGTCACATCATTGAACCTCGCACAATAGAGCGACGCAACCCAGGAAGAAAAACGGGAGCAAGGCTGCCGCACTCCATAAGACTTCGCTGCGGCATCTTGCGAAACCTAATTATTGCCGTTGCCAGCGGGCAGGCGGCGCAGGACTTCGCGCACGCCAGCGAAAAAACCCAGCGCGCCGAGAACCAGCGTGAGCCAAGGCCGCGTATGCAGCCAGCGGTCGAGGAAATAGCCCATGGCGGCGCCGACGGCGATGGGGCCAACTAAGGTGAAAGGCAACTCGAGCGCTAGCGCCGGACCGGAGGCGAAATCCTTCGCTCTTTTCTTTGCCGGCGTCGTCGAAGGAGTCTCGTCTGGCTTATCGTCCGAGGGCATATTGAGCGAGCCGCATGAACGGTTCAGGATACAACCCGGCGGCGAGCGTGACAAACACCGCGACGCCGAGCGCGACGGCTTGCGCGCTGCTCATGATGGGCCGTGGCGCTTCGCCGGGCGCCATGAGCCAGGCATGCACGACAATGCGGAAGTAGTAGTAGAGCGCGGGCACGATGTACAGCACCGCAAAGACCGCGAGCACAGGGTGGTGCGTTTCGATGAGTGAAAGGAAAATGAAGTACTTGCCCATGAAGCCGGCCGTTGGAGGAATTCCCGCAAGCGAAAGCATGAAGATCAGGAGCAGCACCGCGGACGAAGGACTGCGCTGGTACAAGCCGTTCAGGTCCTCGAGTTCTTCGCCAATGAGCCCCTTTTGCCGCAAGACGATCAGGATGGCAAAAGCGCCCGCGGTCATAAAGATGTAGGCGAGCAAATAATAGCCAATGCCGGTCATTGCGGTTTTGTTTCCGGCGACCAGGCCGAGGAGCACGTAGCCGACGTGAGAAATCGAGGAGTACGCAAGCAGGCGCTTCACGTTGGTCTGCGTCAGCGCGGCGAGGTTACCCCAGGTGAGCGAGGCCACGGCAATGCCCGCGACGAGATACATCCAGTTCACCTGCGTGGCTCCGAACACCACGAGGAACAACCGAAGAAGCAAGGCGAAACTGGCGGTCTTGGACGCGACGCTGACGAAAATCGTGACGGGCGTGGGCGCACCTTCGTAAACGTCCGGAGCCCATTGGTGGAACGGCACGGCGGCGACCTTGAAGAAGAGTCCGACAGCCACCAGGACGAACGCCAGGACCGGGAGCAACTGAAGCAGGAAGGGATCAAACTGTGCGGTCGCAGGCTGCGGATGATGCAAGAGAGAGGAAACGAAAGCATTGCGCCGGCCTAGCATTTCGCTAATCGTGTCAATGTTCGTGGAGGCGCTCAGGCCATAGAGAAGCGAAAAGCCGTAGGCGAGAATCCCGGAGCTGAATGCACCCAGCAAAACGTATTTCAGCGAGGCTTCGTTCGAACGCTTTTCGCGGCGCAAGAAGCCAGTGAGAACGTAGAAGCTGAGCGCCATGGTCTCGAGGCCCAGGAACATAACGATGAGGTCGTAGCCCGAGGCCATGAACATCATGCCGACACAGGCGAACAGCAGCAGCGCGTAGTATTCGCCTTCCTGCTCCTGTTCGATTTCGAGGAATTTCACGGAGAGGAGAATGACCAGAGCGGTCGCCGCAAGAAACAGTGACGCAAAGAAAAGGAAGAAAGGATCGACAGTGACGGATTCGTGAAATCCTAACATCGAGCCATTTGCGGCTACGGGAACGCGCAGTTTCCAGACGGTGTAGGCGCTGAAAAGCGTGCCGACCAGCGCCAGCCCCGCGTTCAAATATCTTTCTTTCACGCCGAGCGTGAAATCAATCAGCAGAATGCCCAAGCCAAAGAGAGTCAGTTCGATCTCGGGGAGAATGACAGCTCCGTCTCCCTGCAGGTAACTGGTCAGCGCGCTAAGAAAAGGAATGTGCATAGGCATGCAGCCGGGCTATTTCGCCTCCGCCATCGCGCGAGCAACTGCTGAGGGAGGCAATTTTGCCTGTTGTGCGGGATAAAAGTTCGGGTTCACCTGACGAACAATGTTCTCGACGGGCTTTTCAATGATGGCAAAAAATGGTTTGGGATAAATGCCGATCCAGAAGGCAATAAAGACGAGCGGAACGAGTGTGGCCAGCTCGCGGAGATTGAGGTCGGGCAGATGCTCGTTGACCGGTAAGGTGACCGGGCCGAACATCACGCGCTGGTAAAGCCAGAGCAAGTAGGCGGCGCCGAGAATCACGCCGAGCACGCCCCAAGCGGCCCAGGCTTTGCTGACTTGAAACGCGCCTTGCAGAATGGTGAATTCTCCGATAAAGCCGTTGAGCAACGGCATGCCCAACGAACTCAGGCTGATGATGAGATAAATCGCGGCGAAATTCGGCATGGGCGTGGCTAGGCCGCCGAAATCCGAAATCATGCGCGTGTGCCGGCGCTCGTAGAGCACGCCGACGATCAAGAAGAGGGCGCCGGTGGAGATGCCGTGATTGATCTGCTGAATCACGCTGCCAGCGAGGCCGTTGGGCGTGAGCGCAAAAATTCCCAGCGTGCAAAAGCCCAAGTGGCTGACGGAACTGTAGGCGATCAAGCGCTTCATGTCTTTTTGCATTAGGCAGACAAGCGCGCCGTAAACGATGGCCACGAGCGAAAGTACGATGACGACCTGGATGATGCGCGAGCGCAACACGGGGTCCACGGGCAGCAAGGGAAGAGAAAAGCGGAGGAAGCCGTAGGTGCCCATCTTCAGCAAAACGCCGGCCAGAACGACGGAGCCCGCGGTGGGCGCTTCGGTGTGCGCGTCGGGGAGCCAGGTGTGGAAGGGAAACATCGGCACTTTGATGGCAAAGGCGAAGAAGAAGCCCCAGAAAAGCCAGACTTTTAATGGATCAGAAAAAGTCTGGGCGGCGGCGAGCAGCGTAGGAACGTCAAACGTGCGCGTGGCACCCGGCGCAACCGGCGCATAGAAATACAGCGCCAGAATTGCCAGCAGCATGACCACGGAACCAGCAAGTGTGTACAGGAAGAACTTGATGGCTGCGTAGAGCCGGCGGTCGCTTCCCCAAACGCCGATGAGGAAATACATGGGAACGAGCATCACTTCCCAGAAAACGTAGAAGAGGAAGAAGTCTAGGGAGACGAAGACGCCGATCATGCCGGTCTGCAGGAGCAGGAGGAGGATATAATATTCCTTGACGCGCGTGTGAATGGCGCTCCAGGAAGAAAGGATGGCGATCATGCCGAGGAAGGTGGTGAGCATGACGAGCAGCAGGCTGATGCCATCCATCCCGAGGTGATAGCGCGCGCCGATGGAAGGAATCCAGGAGACGTTTTCTTCGAAGGAGAACTTGCCCGCGCCGGAATTCCACCAGCGAACCAGAGGAATCGAAACGAGAAACCCGAGCACGCCAAAGATGTTGCCGCCGATGCGATGCGCCAGCTCCGCTTCGCGAGGAATGAACAGCATGAGAATCGCACCGACAAGCGGCGTGAAGAGAACTACCGTCAAGATATGATTTGCAAAAAAGTCCATGCCTCGCCTCTCAGCGCGCTCCGCGCAGCACTACATGGAGGTGCCGTTCGTAATACGCCAGAAGAATTGCCAGCCCAACCAAAATGAATAGCGCGTAGCTCGAAAACGTGCCTGTTTGCAGGAAGCGGATCGGGAAGCTGAGGAGCTGCGTGAATTTGGCGCCGAAGTTCAACAGCCCGTCGATGATCCACTTGTCCCACCACATCGAAAGCCTCGAGCCAAAGCGCGCCAGCCAACCGGTGCCGTCCACACCGACGCCGTCGATGACTTTGGCGTCGAACTTACCAAGCAGCGTGCCAAGGTCCTTGGTGCGGTTCACGAAGAGGGCGTCGTAGATTTCGTCCACGTAATACTTATGGAAGAGCACGCGATAGAAGCCTTTCATTTTTCCGGCAACCAGTTCGGGCGCGAACCGCTTGGTGCGGTAGAACTCATAGGCCAGCCAGATACCGGCAACTGCAACGGCAATCGAGGCAAACATTAATTGATAGTCGCGAGGCCTGCTTCCCTCTTCTTGCTCCTTCGCCTCTTTGGAGACACGCGTTCGTTCCCCCGATGGAAGGCCAAATGGCCCCTCGGGGCCCAATTGAGGCACTGTTCTTGTAACCACCACCGGCGCAAGGAACTTTTCGAACTGGTTGCTGCCGCCCAGGGCCGCCGGCCAGCCAATCCATCCGCCGATGACGGAGAGCACGGCGAGGATCATCAGAGGGATGGTCATCGTTCGCGGCGATTCGTGAATGTGTTTTTGCGCGTGGTCGTCGGCGCGCGAATAGCCAAAAAAGGTTAGGAATACGAGCCGGAACATGTAAAACGCGGTCATGCCCGCGGTGATGAAGCCGACACCCCACAAAGCGGGGTGTCGTTCGAACGCGCGTCCGAGAATTTCATCCTTGCTGAAAAATCCGGCCAGTGGCGGGATGCCAGCGATTGCCAGTGTGGCCACGAAGAAGGTTTTCGCGGTGACAGGAATTTCGTCCCACAGCCCGCCCATTTTTTGAATGTCTTGTTCGCCGGACATGGCGTGAATGACGCTGCCTGCGCCCAGGAACAAGAGCGCTTTGAAGAAAGCGTGGGTCATCAGGTGGAAAATGCCGGCTGCGAATGCGCCCGCACCGAGAGCCAGGAACATATAACCGAGCTGGCTGATGGTGGAGTAGGCGAGAACTTTCTTGATATCGTTTTGCACCAGCGCCATGGAGGCGGCGAAAATCGCGGTGGTCACGCCGATAACGGCGACCACGTCCAGCGCCAACGGTGCAAGTTGGTAGATGGCGTTCATGCGCACGACCATGTAAACGCCGGCGGTGACCATGGTGGCCGCATGGATCAGCGCGCTGACGGGCGTGGGGCCTTCCATGGCGTCGGGCAGCCAAACGTAAAGCGGAATCTGCGCGGACTTTCCACATGCGCCCACGAAGAGCAAAAGCGCGATCGTGGTGAGAACCGGCGCGCCGGCGGCAGGCGCGTGCGAGCCGAGCGCTCCGTTCAACGCCTGGAGGATTCCGGAATTCGCTGCGGCATCCGGCAAGCCAGCGGCAGTGAAGCGAATCGTGCCGAAGGTGACGGCCGTCAGCAAAATCCCGAGAATGAAGCCCGCGTCACCAATGCGGTTTACGATGAATGCTTTATTGCCGGCATTCGTGGCGGACTTTCTTAAGAAATAGAAGCCGATCAGCAAATAGCTGCACAGGCCGACGCCTTCCCAGCCGACGAACATGAGGAGCATGTTGTTGGCAAGAACCAGCGTCAGCATCGAGAACATGAACAAGTTCATGTAGCCGAAGAAGCGGTAGTAGCCGCCTTCATGGCCCATGTAGCCGATGGAGTAAAAGTGGATGAGGAAGCCGACGCCAGTGACGACCAGCACCATGACGCAAGAAAGCGGATCGAGCAGATAGCCCCAGTCGGCGGTGAAGCGCACCAGATGCCCGGTGCTCAATTGCATCTGGCCAGGTGTGAGCCATTCGAAAAGAATGTGCTGCGCGACGCGGTACTCAGGGTCGGCGGACAACAATTGGGTGACTGCGCCTGCTGCGAAGGCGAAGGACAAGCCCACGCTGCCGACGCAAAATACGCTCACGGCGGCGTTGGGAAGACGCCGGCCGATAAGAAGCATCAGCGCCGCCGTCACCAGAGGAAACAGCGGGATGAGCCACAGATGCTCGAGGAAGTAGCCCGCCGGCGTCATGCGATTTGTTTTCCTTGCATGATTCGTTGCGTCATATTTTTGCGCGAGCCTACCACTTCAGCAAATCCATTTCGTCTTCAAGAACAGTTTCGCGGTTGCGGAAAAACGCGATGATGATTCCCAGCCCCACGGCGGCTTCGGCGGCGGCGTCCGCGATGATGAATAGAGCAAAAACCTGCCCGGCAACGTCGCCGTACAAACGCGAAAAAGCCACGAGGTTGATGTTCACGGCGTTGAGGATCAGCTCTATGGACATCAAGATAACGATCACGTTGCGGCGCGTGACCACGCCGATGACGCCGATGATGAAAAGCGCGAGGCCGAGAAAAAGATAATGTCCAATCGGAAGCATCGGTGCTTACGTCCTTTCCTTCGCCATGACCACTGCGCCGATCATGGCTACCAAGAGCAAAACCGAAGCAATCTCAAACGGCAGCAGGTACGAAGAGAACAAACTTTTTGCCACCTCTTCGGAATTGGGCGGCAGTTTGTCCGCAGGCACTGCTGAGAGGACGGGCACGCCCTGGCCGGGCATTTTGCCGGTGGACCAAAGCATTAGACCGACCTGGGCGGCCAGCGCCAACGAAATGAGCAGCGCTACCCATTTTTGCCGCGCGAATTGCAA
>QHYJ01000011.1:28450-74893 GCA_003223255.1 Acidobacteriota bacterium
AAAGCACCATGATTCCGCCAACATAAAGAATGATCTGGACGATAAACAGAAATTCCGCGCCGAGTTGCAGGAAGATTCCAGCTGTGGCAAGGAGCGCCGTGATGAGGAAGACGGCGCTGTGCACGGTGTTGCGCCGCGTGACGGTCAGAATCGCGCTCACTACGGCGATTGCCGCGAAAAAGTAAAAGATGACCTGATCAAGCATAAGAATCCGGAGTGGCTGCGCCAGGCTGCTGTTGCGGCTCTTTCTTTTGTTCGACCGCCAAGATAAATAGGGCAATCATCAGCGCGATGACGGAGGCGGGGATGGTGGTCAAAAGCAGCGAAGGGCCGGTCAGATCGAAGTACTGCCCAACAATCATCGCGATTCCGATCAGCAGCACGTTGATGATGGACAAGGGGATCAGGAAGTGCCACCCGAGGCGCATCAACTGATCGAAACGATAGCGCGGCAGCGTAAAGCGCAGCCACATGAAGAAATAAATATACGCGCCCACTTTGAAAATGAACCAAAAGCCGCCGTGAATCCCTTCGAAGAACGGCTTCATGGCGGAGGCCAAAGACGGCTTCAGAAGTGGCCCGAGCATGGGAGCAGCCAGGACCACCGCTACCGCAAAACACATACCCGCCACGGCCAGCATGAACAATTGCTGCACGCGCACGGGCTGCTTGGGCACGCGGATGAGGCAATACACGCCAATCACAACCATTAAGAGGGGCGGCAGAAAGTCGATGAAGTCAAGCCAGTGCGTGCGGGGAAAGGGGCGCAGCCAGCCGCCGAGAAATAAGGTCGTCGCAACCGACGCGACGACAATCATGTTGGTGTATTCCGCGAGAAAGTAGAGCGACCAGCGGAAGCCGCTAAATTCGGTCATGTAACCGGCCACCAATTCCGATTCCGCCTCGGGCAAATCAAACGGCGCGCGGTTTGTTTCCGCGATGGAGGCCACCAAATACACGAAAAACGCCACGGGAGCGAGCAATCCGAACCAAATGCCCTGATCGTACTGCGCTTGCACGATCGAAGTGATGTTCAGCGTGCCGGCGAAGAGCAGCCCGCACACCAGAGCCATGCCCGCGGCGGTTTCGTAGCTCACGAGTTGCGCGGAGCTGCGAAGAGCGCCGATCAGCGAATAGTGGCTGTTCGAAGCCCAGCCGCCGAGCACGATGCCGAAAATTCCCATGGCACTGACGCCGACGACAAAAAGAATTCCGATATTGATGCCCTGCGCGATTTGGAACGCTGGCCCAATCGCGAGGCCTGCCATGGCAAGCAAAGCAGCGCCAACAGAGAGAACGGGCGCGAGCCAGAAAACGAGTTTGTCCGCGTCGTCGGGGATGATGTCTTCCTTGATCAGTAGCTTCACCGCGTCGGCGATGGGTTGCAGCAGGCCGTGCGGACCCACGCGCATCGGCCCGAGCCGCGCCTGCATGTCCGCCATGATCTTGCGCTCGACCAGCACGACGTAGCCGACGATGAGCGGGAGAACCGCAACAACGACGAACCCGCAGACGAGTGGCGCCCAGTTCTGCTTCACGAATTCCGTCGTGGCTTGCGTTACAGCTTGCATCTGCGACGTGTCACCCCTTTAGACTGCGCGACCCTCGTATTCGCGGGCCAGCGAACCCGACGGGATAAACCCGCCGCTACCTGTCCACTTCGCCCAAAACGATGTCCAGCGTTCCAATGATGGCCACCACGTCCGCCACCAGACCTCCCCGAGCCATCTTGTCAAACGATTGCAGATTGACAAATGAAGGCGGCCGGATGCGCACGCGATACGGCTGCACCGTTCCGTCACTGACGACGTAATAGCCTAATTCCCCCTTGGGAGCTTCGATGGAATGATAGACTTCGCCGGGCGGCGGCTTCAGCACTTTGCCGACTCTCGCCATAATCGGCCCGCTTGGAATGTTCTCGATGGCCTGCAGACAAATCAACCTCGACTGCCGCATCTCTTCCATACGCACCATATACCGGTCGTACGTGTCGCCGGTCTTGCCCGTGGGAATCTCAAATTTGTATTGATCGTACGCCGCATACGGCATGGCTTTACGGATGTCCCACTTCACGCCGCTGGCTCGCAACACCGGGCCCGTTGCGCCCAATGCGATGGCCTCGGCCGCCGTCAAAATTCCCACGCCTTTCGTGCGCCCCAGCCAAATGCGGTTCTGCGTCAGCAGGTCTTCGTAGTCCTTGATGCGCGGCTCGAAGGCTTTGCAAAAACGCTCGACGTCCTTCTCCAGTGTGTCGTAGGCTTCGTATTGCAGTCCGCCGATACGAAATGCGTGCGTGGTCAGGCGCGCACCACAATATTTTTCGAAAATTTTCAGAATTTCTTCGCGCTCGCGGAAGCAATAGAAAAGCGGCGTAAGCGCGCCAATGTCCAGCGCATGTGTTCCCAGCCACAAGAGGTGGCTGGCAATGCGCTGGAGCTCGGTCAGGATCGTTCGAATGACCTTTGCCCGTGGCGGCGCTTCGACCATCAGCAATTTTTCAATTGCTTCGCAGTAACCCAAGCCGTTGCTGACTGCGGCCACGTAATCCATGCGGTCCACATACGGCGCAAATTGTTGGTACGAGCGTTGTTGGTACGAGCGGTGCTCCGCAATTTTCTCTACACCTCGGTGCAGATAGCCGATCATGCACTCGGAGCCAATTACGCGTTCGCCGTCGAGTTTGAGCTTTACGCGCAGCACGCCGTGCGTAGACGGATGCTGCGGCCCCATGTTCAGGATGAGCTCGTCCGCACCCAGCAGCGTCTGCTGCTTCTCTCCCGCGTCCGGGATGGTGTTGTTCGCCATGCGAGTTATTGTTCGCCCGCTATTGTCCGCTTTCGATGCCCACGTTTTCCTTTACCCAGCCAGTATCCTGCTCGATGATGTCGTAGTCCTTGCGCAGGGGATACCCTTGCCATTCGTCAGGCAACAGGATGCGCGTGAGATTGGGATGCCCGGCGAAAATGATCCCAAACATGTCAAAGGCTTCGCGCTCCAACCAATTGGCCGTGGGCCAAACGCCCGCGACGCTCGGAACTTGTTCGCCGTCGCCCGCCCGAGCCTTCACGCGCAGGCGCTCATTCTTCGCAAAGGAGTAGAGATTGAGCACCACGTCGAAGCGCTTGTCGCGCTTGGGCCAATCGACGGCGGTCAGGTCCGAAAGCAGGTCGAACTTTTCTTCATCGCGGAGATATTGTGCAATTTCCGCAAGCTTCGCGCATTCCACGGTGAGGATCGCTTGCTTGCGATCCTCGATCGCTTCTACCAGCGCCGTTCCAAACTTGGCGCGAACGCGGCCAACCAACTCATTGTTCAGCGGTGTCTGCACCGGCACCGGAGCCTTCGGCGGCACTGGTGCGGCCGGTTTCGGCGGGGCGGCAGCAGGCGGAGCCGCCGCGGCGGGCTTGGCTGGAGGAGTGGATGCGGGAGCGGCGCCGCTCGCGGGCTTGTCGCCCGCGGGCACGGGAGAAGGCTGTTGTTCCTTGGGTTCGTCGGCCATAGACCCTATGCAATGCGGGCTGCGGTCCATCTCTATGCAGTAGAAGGGCAAAGACCTCTGCACTCCAACCGCACGAAACGAAGACTCGAATTTCAAGCGCCCGCGTTTTCTAACACACGGCAAAAAGCTAGTCAATCACAAGAACTTGGAATGCGGATCGATAGCGCCTGGGAGCAAATTGCGTCTCGCAGCTCAAGCCCATTCCAGCGCGCCCTTTTTGTACAGCCACACGTAACCAACCAGCAGAATCCCGAGGAACACAAACATCGAAACGAGCGCAAAAAGTCCCATGTGCGCCATTACCCAGCTACGATACAGAATCGCCCACGGAAACAAGAACATGGTCTCCACATCAAACACGACGAACAACATGGCGATGATGTAAAAACGTACGGAATATCGCCCGCGCGAGTGACCCTCGGAAGCAATGCCGCATTCGTACGGTTTCAGCTTTGGCCCGGTCGAAGTGGAATCCGGCCGGATGAGCTTGGCCAGGATGAGCGTCACTGCGGGAAACGCCATCACCAGTACGGCGTAAATCAGGACGGGAAGATAGGCTTTGGGCACGGTTTCCTCACGCGCAGCATCCTATCATTCCTTAAGAGAAGTGGCGAGTGGTGAGTGGCAGGTTGGCGGGTGAAAGAGGTTCAAGAGTTGAAGGTTAAAGGTTCAAGGGGCTTGCAGAATCCCGAGCCAGAGACAGACACTATGTCCACCTAACTGTTGAACTTTAACCTCCGCGACTCATTTCTCGAAAAGGAGTTCGCCCGCGCGGCTGGTGGCTTTCACCACGGCCTTAATCAGTGTCACGCGGAGCTTGCCTTCTTCGAGTTCAAGAATTCCATCGATGGTGCAGCCGGCAGGCGTAGTCACGGCGTCTTTCAGCAGCGCTGGATGATCGCCGGTCTCGAGCACCACGCTCGCCGCCCCTTTCATCGTTTGCGCGGCCAGCAACGTTGCCACATCGCGCGCCAAGCCCACTTTGACGCCCGCTTCCGCCAGCGATTCGAGGATGATGTAGGCAAAGGCAGGACCGCTGGCAGAAAGCCCGGTCACTGCGTCCATGTTTTTCTCGTCGACTACGACTGTGCGCCCTACCGCATTAAACATCGTTCGCGCCGTCTCCAGATCTTCTGCACCCGCGTGCGCGCCGCGGCAAATCCCCGTCATGCCGCATCCCACGGTCGAAGGCGTATTCGGCATGACGCGCACGACAGGAACTTTGGCGGTCAGGTGCTGTTCGATGTAGGACGTCGGCACGGAAGCGGCCACGGAAATCACCAGCGTCTTCTCCTTGATATCAGGTGAAATTTCTTTCAACACCTCGCCAACCACTTTGGGCTTGACGCACAGCAAGACGACGTCCGCGCCCTGCACGGCTTTGCGGTTCTCGGTCTTTACGGGCACGCCCAGTTCTTTGGACAGTGCCGCGGCTTTGTCCGCGTGCGCCACCGTTGCTGTCACGTGCTTCGGCGTGAACAGCTCCTGCTTCAGGTATGCCCGCAACAAGATGCCGCCAAGCTTTCCGGCTCCTAAAACCGCCAGCTTCTTCTCCGCCAGTTTTTGCGTCATAGTACAAACATTCTTGACGACAGGCAGGTCTGCGTCAACCACCGTTTCGTCGCACATTCAAGTACAATGCTGCCCCTGATGATCTTTGCGCTTACGAACTCTCGCGCCAGCGTCTGGCATCTGGTCTGTCTCTTGTTGGCGCTGTGGTTATGCGCTCCCTTTTTCTCCCAGACGCCGCAATCCGCCAAAACCAGACCGCTCCTCACGCCAAAGGATGTCGCAGTCCCCATGCGGGACGGTGTCGTCCTCCGGGCAAATATCTTGCTGCCCGCCTGGTCCGGCCGCTTTCCGACACTCGTCTATCGAACGCCGTACGACAAAGAGTCTGCTCTTCGGGAATACAAAACCTTCGAAAAGGCTGTAGCACGGGGCTACGCCGTCGTCGTTCAGGACGTCCGCGGGCGCTATGCCTCCGACGGCGAATTCAATGCTTACCGGAATGAGGGCCACGACGGCTACGACACGATCGAGTGGGCGGCGCGGCAGTCCTGGTCAGACGGAAATGTAGGCACCTTCGGTTTGTCGTATCCGGGTGCGGTCCAATGGCTGGCGGCCGTCGGGAATCCTCCTCATCTAAAAGCCATGGTTCCGGCAATGACTTTCTCCACGCCGCGCAATTTCTTCTATTCCGGCGGCGCATTCGACGGGTCCTGGATCGACTGGATCTGGTTCAATATCGCACCGGATATTCGCCGCAGGAAGAATCTTCCCGGCCCAAGAACGCACAAAGAAGCGGCTGCTGCGTGGGAGAAAGAACATCAAAGATTGCAGGAGTTTCTTCCCCTTCGTGAACTTCCCGACATGAAGGACATCGCGCCCTTCTATTACGAATGGCTCTCGCATCCTCCGGGGGATCCCTGGTGGGACTGGGCCGAACTCCGCAGCAAATATGACCGCGTGCATGTTGCGGTCCTGAATTTTTCGGGATGGTATGACGAGGCTTACGGGCCCGATGGTGCTACCACAAATTTCAACGGTCTCCTCGCGGCTCGCCGCGGCGAACAGGATCCGCGCACACGCACTGTCATCGGGCCTTGGACGCACGGAGGCCAGGAGGAACCGCGCTCCGGCGAACGCGACTTCGGACCCTCCGCAGCCATCGATTATGATGAGCTCATCCTCCGCTGGATGGACCATTATGTTCGAGGGATGGACAATCGTGCGGACCGCGACAGCCGTGTGCGCATTTTTGTCATGGGAGAAAACGTCTGGCGCGATGAAGATGCGTGGCCCCTCCAACGTGCTCTTTCCGAATCGTTCTACCTGGCTTCCACGTCCGCAGACGACAGGACCGGCAGTCTTGTGCGCTCTGTCGCGAACAGTTCCTATCCTGATTCCACTTTTCTTTCGGATCCAGCTAAGCCTGTCACCGATCCTTACACCGCTTATGGGGCGCATGACTATCGCTCCTTGTCGGGACGCAGTGACACCCTGGTTTTTGATACCGAACCGCTCCCAGCGAACCTGGAGGTCACTGGACCGGTCCGCGCCGAGATCTATCTCTCAGCGGATTGCCGCGACTTAGATCTTTGGGTACGGCTTCTCGATGTGGCACCCGACGGTACTGCCTTTAACCTGATGAGCCCTGGCCTCGACGTTCTCCGCGCCAGCTACCGCAACCATTCGGCGCAACCGGAATATCTCGAGCACGGGAAGATCATCCGCATGAATCTCGACCGCTTGCTGACGAGTAATACCTTTCTCGCCGGGCATCGCATCCGTGCACAACTGTCCGGCGCCTTTTTCCCGCACTTCTCCCGCAACCTGCAAACCGGAAATTCCGAGTCCGTCAGCTCGCGGACGGCCCCTTGCGTGATTCGCGTCCTTCACAGCAAAGAGCATCCCTCGCGAATTGTTCTGCCGGTTGTTCCTGGAAAATAGAATCAATCGTGGCGGGCGCCGTGGAGCACCTTTACGGCGTGGGGTAGCAGATGCGCGACTGCTTCGAGCGACTCGGTCGCGCCTTTGGGGCTGCCTGGCAGGTTAACGATGAGAGTCTTGTTCCTCACCGCGGCTGTCCCTCGCGAAAGTACGGCCGTCGGGGTGTGCTCTAAACCTTTGCGTCGCATTTCTTCGGAGATCCCCGGCACCATCCGCTCAGCCACGGCCTGCGTCGCCTCGGGAGTATTGTCCCGCGGCCCGATGCCCGTTCCTCCGGTGGTCAGCAACACATCCATGCGGCCGGAATCGGCCAGTTCGCGCAATTGTTGACGAATCCCCGCAGGATCGTCGGAAATCGGCAATACTGCGGTAACTTCCCATCCCAGCCCGCGGCACGCGGCCGCTACAGCGGGACCGGAGCGGTCTTCGCGTTGGCCTTTGGCCACGCTATCGCTGATGGTGAGGACCGCTACGCGCATGAGGAAGGAGTTTTCAGTTTCTAGTTCTTGGTTCTCTTTCAGATTTCAGTTGCCAATTTTCTAGCTGCTATTCCATGCTCAAGAGTGCCGAGTTCTCGGCCGCTTTGCGGCGGATTTGACCTGCCGCTCGTATTCATCGATCCACGACTCCGTGAGCCGATCGAGCTCGTCTAGTTGCTCCTCGGAGTAGTTCTCGGGGGCGTATTGCTCGATCCAGGAAGTTAGTTGGCTGCGTTAAAGTCGATTTCAAAATCTCCGGCGGTCCACAGCACGACTTTGTAGACCGCGTCATCGCCTTCTACTTTGCCCACCTTCGCATCGCGGCACTGGCCACCGGCAAAATAGAGCTCCCCTTGCACTCCGTTATTGCGCACCGTGAGCCGGCAGGACTTTTGGCCCATTTCGAGAGATTGCATCAGGTCGATCATGCTCATCTCTTCCAGCCGGCCCTGAATCACACCCGGACGCGAAGCGCTTTTCTGCAGCTTCTCGAGGTGCAAGCGATCGATCACTTTTTTCGCGATTCTGATCAAGTCTTTAACCAAAAACGGCTTGGTGATGAAGTCTTCCACGCCATCCACCAGAGGCCGCAAGCGCTCCTCGATGTCCGGGCGGCTGGCCATGAACAAAAACGGAATGTGCCGTGTGGTATCGCGCGCGCGCAGCTTTTCGAAAAGCTGCCTGCCGTCCAACACGGGCATCTTGTAATCGCAAAGAATGACGTCTGGAGGGGTGTCGACGACCTTGAGCAGCGCGTCGCCGCCATCTTGGCACACCTCGATTTCGCAGAAAGGCTCAAGCCCCTTGACAATCAAGTCGCGCACCAGCGGATTGTCCTCCGCCAGCAGCAGCCGGACCGATTTGCTGCTCGATGCGCTCATCGCGCGCGCCTCTGCCAAGCCGCCGCCCGGCGGTAGTCTCCGCTTTTTCCGCCAGTTTTTTCGATGAGCACGATATCCGTGATTTCCATCCCTTTATCGAGGGCTTTACACATGTCGTAAACCGTGAGGGCTGCGGCAGCCACGGCGACCAGCGCTTCCATTTCCACACCCGTCCGCGCTGCTGTAGTCACTGCGGATCGCACTTCCACGCCATTCTTGCACAGGCGTGCGGTCACATCAATGTGCGTGAGAGGCAGAGGATGACAAAGAGGTATCCACTCTGCAGTACGCTTGGCAGCGGCAATTCCGGCGATCCGCGCCACTTCCAGGGGGTCCCCTTTAGGATTTTTGAGCCGGCGCACGGCTTGCACCACCGCGGGTTTCATCTTTACGAAGCCCTGGGCCACAGCCGTTCGTGCGCTCACAGCTTTGGCCGACACATCGACCATGCGCACTTCGCCCGTGGCTCGGTAATGCGAGAGCTTGGCCATCGTCTAAGCCTATACGACATCCTTTCTCAGCAAGACCGAAACACGCTCCCCGGCGGCAATCTTTTCGTTCTCTGGCTGCACTACCACAAAGCAATTCGCTCCCGCCAGCGCAGCAATGTCGCCCGAGCCTCGCCACTTCAGGGCCTTCACTTCAGGCACCGCACCGCGCCATTCGATGCGCGCTGGCAAGAAATGGGCAAGTCCCGACCTTTCGTTCAGCGAGTCTGCCAGACGCGCTTCGACCAGCGGTAAAGGAAGCGCTTCCGCGCCACTCAGCAATTCGATCGCCGGAGCCACAAACAATTGAAAGGTCACCATGGTCGAGACGGGATTACCCGGCAAACCGAACACGGGCTTTCCCTGGCAAATCGCGAATACTGCAGGCTTCCCCGGACGAATCGCCACGGCGTCGAAGAAAAACTCCGCCCCCAGCGCTTTTAGCACGCTTTCGACTAGATCGTATTTCCCCATCGAAACGCCGCCGGTCAGCACCAGCGCGTCTTCCTTCAACCCACGTTCGATTCTTTCTCCCAAGTCTTCCACACGGTCCGCGGCGTTCCCCAGAACCACGGGTTCCCCGCCAACGATTCGAACCTGTGCAGCAAGCGAGACGCTGTTGCTGTTGCGAATTTGGAATGGACCCGGCTGCTTATCGATGAGAACGACCTCATCCCCCGTTGAGAGGATCGCCAGGCGTGGCCGCTTCGCGCACTGCAGTCGTCCAGCGCCAACCTGCGCGGCCAGCGCCAACTCCGCGAATCCCAGCCGCATTCCCGGCTTCAGAATGGTTTGCCCGGCTCGCGCCTCGCTTCCGCGGAGCACAATGTTTTGTCCGGGCGGCGTCTCCCGTTCGAATCGGACGAGTTCCCCTGCCCGTTGCGTATATTCGATCATCACGACGGCGTCCGCGCCCGCTGGCACCGCCGCACCCGTCATGATTTGCACACAAGTTCCCTCCGGCAGCGCTTCGGTGACGGCGTCCCCCGCCTTAATTTCCCCGGCGCACTTGAGCGGTGCGCCCGGCTTGATCTCCTTCGAACGCACGGCGTAGCCGTCACGCGTGGAGCGGTCAAACGGCGGATACTCGCGATCCGTCTTGACTCCCTGTGCTAGCACCAATCCCAGCGCATCCCACACGCTCACACTTGTGGTCGCACACGGTCCTCGCATCTTTCCGACTTGTTCGATGACCTTCCGGCGGGCTTCTTCGTAGCTCAGCATGACATGGCCTTTTCGGGCCCCAATCAGCGGTAAAACCTATGATCCCTTGTAATCTTCTTTTTTTCTTACCCGCCTAATTCCTTACCTCTTTCCTTCCTCTTTTCACAGCCATTTCGAGAGCAGTGTTCCTGCCGGCACAATCGTGGCGTCGCGCTCCGGTCCCGTCGAAATCATCCCAATCTCCACTTGGAGAAAATCAGAAATAAACCGCAAATACTCCAGCGCCGCTTTCGGCAGCCTTTCGCCATCCTTCACGCCGTAGGTGGAAGTGCACCACCCCGGAAGTGCCTTGTAGTCCGGCGTAACGTGCTCGTACTCTTCCGCGAGCGCGGGCATCTCTTTCAGTGCCTTCCCCTTGTATTTGTAGCCGACGCAGATTTGAATCTCGCGCTGCGTATCAAACACATCCAACTTAGTAATCACCAACGAATCGATCCCGTTGATCACCTTCGCGTAACGCAGCACTTGCAAGTCCAGCCAGCCGCAGCGCCTTGGCCGCCCGGTCACGGCGCCAAATTCTTTTCCGCGGTCGCGCACTTCCTTGGCATCCAGATCCGGCATTTCTGTTGGAAATGGCCCTCCGCCCACGCGCGTGGTGTACGCTTTGGAAATCCCCAGGACATGCTTGATTTTTGTCGGCGGCACGCCTACGCCGGTAGCCGCGCCGCCTGAAGTAGCGCTCGAAGAAGTAACGAATGGGTACGTACCATGGTCGATGTCCAACATCGTGCCCTGCGCGCCCTCGAAGAGCACGGACTTCCCTTCCGCCAACGCGCCATTCAACAGTTCCGCGGTATCACAGATGTAACCGCGAATCTTTTCGCCAAGCTTCAGCGCTTGCTCCACTTCCTGCGAAAAGTCGATATCCGCCCCGTACGCGCCTTTTGCCAAGCGGTTCTTTTCGGCCACGACGTGCGCTGCCTTTTTCCGAAACAGCTCCGGCTCCAGCAAATCGCACATACGCAGCCCGCGCCGCGCCATTTTGTCTTCGTAGGCCGGCCCGATGCCGCGTGAAGTGGTGCCGATTTTGTTGGCGCCGCGTGCTGCTTCCGCGGCTTTGTCCAGTTCGCGGTGATAGGGAAAAATTAAGTGCGCGCGGTTGCTCACGTGCAGCCGCCCGCCTACATCCACGCCCGCCTTTGAAAGGGTTTCGATCTCCGCCACAAGTGCTGCGGGATCTACCACAACTCCCGTACCGATCACCGCGTGGCGCTTGGGCCGCAAAATTCCACAGGGTATCAGCTGCAGCACGAAGCGATCTTTTCCAATAATGACGGTATGCCCTGCGTTGTGGCCCCCGGCGACGCGGGCGATGTAATCAAACGAGCCGGACAGGTAGTCGACGACTTTGCCTTTGCCTTCATCGCCCCATTGTGCGCCTACTACCACGACGGATTTCATGCTGACCTTTCCCGTATCCACACTTCCGCGCCGTGCTGCTCACTTCGCCTTAACTTCTAGGGATTTCACAACGAACGGCAAGTTCTTATCGTAAGCTGGCACCGCCCCCAACGCAAGCCGACGGGCTGCGCCGGCTGCGCCGCGACATCACAAACTCAATTCTCAGCCATGTCTTAATGCTATAATCCCCTCCCCGCGCGAGAGGTGAATCATGAAAAAAGCTCTCGGTCTCTTCCTCTTTGCCGGACTGTTTGGGATGCTGGCATTCGCTAAGAGTCAGAAAGGCCTCAGGAGGCAAGACGAGGAGGCGCTCCGAAAAATCGAAGCGCAAACTGCTCAATTTGAGCAGCAAAATGATGCGTCCAAAATGGGGGCGCTCGCCGATGACTGGGTGTGTCTTGTGGAGGGCAGCAGAAAGGCCCTCTCTAAGGCGGAGTTTCAACAAAACGTGAAACACAATTTTGCGGCCAACGACAAAGGCCCGAGTCCATTCACAATCGAAAAAAAGAACATGCGGGTGGATTTGTTTGGCGACACCGCTGTCGTGACTTACATCAAGGAATACCGGCAGACGGCCGACCCGTCGAAGTTCTTCGACGAAGATGATACGGATGTTTTCACGCGCTCTTTTAAAGGATGGCGTTTGCGGCTGACGAAGATCGCTCCCGCCCCCGCGCCGCAGCCTGCGTCAAACTGGCCACCCGTCACGTTCTTCCGTTGGCACGGGCTAAGTCCGCGTATCGAAAGCAGTTCACGACGTGGTCATTGACCATGCCCGTGGCTTGCATCAATGCGTAGCAAATTGTCGAGCCAACAAACCGGAACCCTCGTTTCTGTAAGTCCTTGCTCAAGGCATCCGATTGCGGCGTCTTCGTGGGAACTTGTTTGCGCGTCTTCCAGGCATTCTGCATGGGGCGACCGTCGACGAAGCGCCAAACGTAGCCGTCAAACGATCCAAACTCTTCTCGCACCGTCATGAACGCCCCCGCATTCTCAATCGCCGCGTCGATCTTCAATTTGTTGCGGATGATTCCCGGATCGCGGAGCAGTTCCCGCACTTTCTTCTTGTCGTACCGCGCCACTTTCTCCGGATCGAATCCGTCAAATACATCGCGGTACCGCGCGCGCTTCCGCAGAATCGTATCCCAGCTCAGTCCCGCCTGCGCCCCTTCCAAAATCAAGAACTCGAACCATTTCTTTTCGTCGTGCACCGGCACACCCCATTCCTGGTCATGATAAGCAATGTTGAGTTCACTCCGCGCCCAGTGGCACCGCGCCAGACCCGATTCGCGAGATTTCTTCATTTTCGGTCCTTCGCACTAAGAGTGTGGGGATGGCGGACCAATCCAAAAGTCCGATCAAAAAGAAAAAACGTGCCGCCTCTTCTCTTGCAGCACGTCTTCAATCTGTAGGTTCTTGGAATTTACGCCACGTGGCGGTCCAGTGCTTTGGTGATCTGCTCCTTCGGTACCGCCCCAACAATCTGTTCCACCACCTGCCCATTCTTGAACACAAGGAGCGTGGGGATTCCGCGAATGTTGTAACGCCCCGCGGAATTCATCGCTTCATCCACGTTCAGCTTCATCACTTTCAGCTTGCCTTCGTAGTCGTGCGCGATTTCGGCAACCGTGGGCGCCAGCATATGACACGGCCGGCACCATTCGGCCCAGAAATCCACCATGACTGGTTTGGAATTGCTCGCGGCCAGCACTTCCGTCTCGAAATTTCCGTCGGTCGCCGCTGGAATGGAATTGTCTGCCATGACCTTTGTTCTCAGCGGTCGCCGATTCCGGCTCCCGCCTATCTCTCCTTTGTCAATTTAATTAGATGTTCGAGCAGGCTTTTGGTTTCTCCCTGCCTGCTGCCCCGATCCTTGTGGAGCTTCTCCAACCTCTTCAGGGGCTTGCTCCGAATTTTGCGGGGGCTGCCTCGATTCCTGAGGGTCTTGCTCCAAACTTTGGATACTTTGCCCCGAGCCTTCAGCACCCTGCCCTGAGTCTTGAGCCGTCTTCTTTCTCTAGGTCCGATTGTTCCGGCCCTTGAAAAACCTTCCCGCCCCCCGGAGCGGATCGTCCCACAACCTTGGCTGCCTTCTTGGCTACGCGGCGCGATGACCGCTCGCTCTCCGCTTCCTTCTCCGCCTTCTCTACCCGCTCCGCCGTCTCTACCTTTTCGACCTTTTCTACCTTTTGCACCATGGGCGCGAATCCGCGGGTCACCCGCGCTGCTTCATACAAGTTCGCGTATTCCCTGGCCGGCCCCTTCCAGGAGAAATCCTTGGCCATGCCGTTTAACTGGATGCGTCTCCAGATTCTCTCGTCCATGTAATGATGCAACGCCTGCCGCACTGCATACAAGAGCGCCTCTCCGGAATACTCGTAGAACTTGAATCCCGTCCCCGTGCCGTGCTCTACGTTAAACGGCTCGATACTGTCGTCCAGCCCGCCTGTCGCCCGCACAATCGGCACCGTACCGTATTTCAAACTGTACATCTGATTCAAGCCCGAAGGCTCGTAACGCGACGGCATGAGAAACATGTCCGCGCCCGCCTCCACTTTGTGCGCCAGCACATTGTCGTATGCGACTTTCAACCCCACGCGGCCCGGATACGTCGCCGCCAAAGCAGTAAACAGCTTTTCATACTTGCGATCGCCCGTACCGAGCACCACCAGCACCAAATCTTCCTTCATCAGCTCGTGCGCTTTCGCCGCGATTAAATCGAATCCCTTCTGGTCCGCGAAGCGCGACACGATTCCAATCACGGGCTGCTCCAGATGCTCGTGAGGCAGTCCAAACGCGTCCAGCAACTCTTGTTTGCAAACTTGCTTTCCGCTCAAATCCTTTGCCGAGTAATTCGCTGCAATCAGCGGATCTTTCGCCGGATTCCACGCCGTATAGTCCACGCCGTTCAAAATTCCTATCAGCCGGTCCGCGCGCTTTCTGGCCACGCCATCCAGTCCGTGGCCGAATTCCCTGGTCTGGACCTCCTGCGCGTACTTCCGGCTCACCGTGGTCAAATAATCCGAATAAACTAGTCCACCCTTCATAAGGTTTACGCTGCCGTAAAACTCGAGGCCCTCGGGATGAAACACCGTTGGCGGCAGACCCACGCGCTCCAGCACATCTCGCGTGAATTGCCCGTGATACCCCATATTGTGAATGGTGAACACCACCGGGATGTTCTTCACCAGCGGATCGTCGCTATACGACGTCCTTAGTAGCACGGGAACCAGCGCCGATTGCCAGTCGTGGCAGTGAAATACGTCCGCCGGCCAAATTTGCTTGGCCACTTCAATGGCCACGCGGCAAAACTCCGCGTAGCGCTCTGCGTTGTCCGGATAATCTTTCCCGCCGGTTCCGTAGAGTCCTTCACGGTCAAAATAAGCGGCATCATCCACGAAGAAATACCGCACTCCGCCCAAAACCGCGCCATCGGCTATCGCCGGGAAGCGCAGCCGTGCGCCGCCCATCGGAATCGTCAGGCTCGGAATCACCACCGCCGATGCTTTGGTCCCCCGGTAGCGCGGCAAAACCACCGCCACTTCGTGGCCTTGCGCCACCAGCGCCGTTGGCAGCGCTTCAATCACGTCCGCCAGGCCGCCCGTCTTCGAAAACGGCAGCCCTTCCGATGCCACAAACAAAATTCTCATGGATGGCCCATTACACTTGCCCATCCATTTTACGGTACTTCTCCGTCGTCTGCTCCATTACTTGCGAGCAGGGCTTACCGCCTTTTTTCACGATGCGGCCGCAGAAGATTTCTTCCCCTGATACGTCCCTGGAATCGCCCGCAACGAAACCGCCAGGCGATTCCACGAATTGATCGCTACCACCGCAAATGTCAGATCCAACAGTTCCTTTTCACTGAAATGCTTCCGCACCTCTTCGTACACTTCATCCGGCACGTGCGTTTGCGAAACCAGCGTCACCGCCTCCGTCCAATCCAGCGCCGCGCGTTCCCGCTCGCTGTAGAACGGCGTTTCGCGCCACGCATTCAGCGCGTACAAGCGATGCTCGCTCTCTTCCAGCGCCCGCTCGAGAAAAACGCCTGGCCGCATGCGTCCCAGCACGGCCAGCCAGCCGGTGTAGTCGTTGAGTAGCAAATCAGCGTCGGGTTCCAGTGCCTTTTGCATC
Source organism: Acidobacteriota bacterium (assembly GCA_003223255.1). Classification (GTDB taxonomy): domain Bacteria; phylum Acidobacteriota; class Terriglobia; order Acidiferrales; family UBA7541; genus Acidiferrum. The sequence continues at coordinate 44,010 of QHYJ01000011.1, forward strand.
GTTACCGGCGCCCAAAACGCGCTGGGCCAGGGATCGAGCCCGCGAAAGCCCGGCGCGGCAACGCCAATCACCACAAATTTCGCGCGATTCAAAGAAATACTTTTCCCCACAACCAACGGATCCGCGCCGAATCGCGTTCGCCACAGATCGTCGCTCAGAACCGCGACGGGGCTTGCACCGGGGGCGCTGCAATCCGCCTCCACGAAGGTTCGCCCCAACGCCGGGCGCTCTCGCAGGACGTCAAAGAAATTGCAGGAAGTTTCTGCCCCCATGACTTGACTGGGGCTCTCTCCCCCGAGCGTCGCTTCCAGAAACGGCGCATACGCAAGCATCCCGGAGAAGAAATGATTGCTCGCCCGATAGTTTTTGTATTCGGAGTAGGAAAACATCCCCGGCTCGCCGTGAACGTTGCGCCTGAATTTGCCGTGGAAAGTCTGATCCACGCTCACAATTTGGTCCGCTCTGGGAACGGGAAAAAATTCCGGTGTTCACCCCGATTCCCAGCGCGATCGCCAGAACCGCCACCGCCGTAAACCCCGGATTCTTCGCCAGCGCCCTCGCTCCGTACCGCAGATCGCGCCAAGTGCTTTCCAGCGAGACAAAACTCCACGCTTCCCGGCACGCTTCCTTGATGCGCGTGACGTTGCCGAAGTGCCGTCGCGCCGCGTACCGCGCCTCCTCTCCCTCAATCCCCCGCTCGCGGTTCTTCTCTTCGCGCATCGCCAGATGAAACGCAAGCTCGTCCTCCAAGTCGCGGTCGAGCTGCTTGGTCTGGAACAGCGCCTTCACTCTCATCCAGTAGCTCATGGAATGCTCCTAATCCCCGGTCCCCATTCCCTAGCCCCTCACGCAATTTGCATCACTCTCGCGATCGCCCGGGACATCCGCCGCCAATACTCGGTCTCTTCGGCCAGTTTCTTGCGCCCCGCCGCCGTCAGCGAATAATACTTAGCCCGACGGTTGTTCGCCGACGTTCCCCACTCCGCGGATAGCCACCCCTTCAGCTCCAGCCGATGGAGCGCCGGGTACAGTGCACCCTCTTCCACGTGCAGGACGTCGTTCGAGCTTTCATGGATCCATTCCGCAACGCCATACCCGTGCTTCGCCCCGCGAGCCAACGCCTTCAGCACCAGCATATCCAGCGTTCCCTGCAACAGATCGGCCTCTTTTTCCATGCCTACTCCCATATGCCCTTTAGGGAACCCATTCTATACCCCTAAACGACTCAGGGGTCCCCTTTGTTTCATCCAGAACAAAAATTTTTCCTAGTGCCCGTGTCCCATGGCCGCCTACCACTGCTGTTACACTAATTGCCCCATGGCTCGCCAGCGCCTCGGCCAGCATTTTCTCGCCGACCTCGACTGGCGCGAGCAGATCGCCCGCGCCATCCGCGTCTCCCCACATTCGACCGTTCCGCTTTTGCCGGACGACCAGCATTGCTGGGTCGAGATTGGCGCAGGCCACGGCGAAATGACCCGCCATCTGCTTGCGGCCGGCGGTCCCGTCACCGCCATTGAGTTGGACCCGTTGCTCGCTGGCGGACTTCGCCGCCTTGGGAAAGAGTTTTCCCAACTCACGGTTGTTTCCGCCGACGTTCTCAAGACCGACCTTGCCATGCTGGCTTCCGGCCGGCACATGCGCATTTACGGCAACCTTCCCTACCACATCAGCTCACCGATCTTGCATCATCTCTTCGCCTTCCCGTCCCTGATCGACGAAATGCACTTCGTCATCCAGAGGGAAGTCGCTCAACGCCTCGCAGCGCAGCCCGGCAGGCGCGATTACGGCTATCTCTCCGTCGTCACGCAGTTCTACACGCGCCCAGAACTGGTTTTCGAGATTCCTCGCGATGCCTTCCAGCCGCCGCCCGAAGTCACATCCGCGCTAGTCACGCTGCGGCTTCCCGGTGAACGCGCGAAGCTCGTCTTGAAGGACGAAGCGCGTTTCCTGAATTTTGTGAAATTGTCTTTCTCGCAGAAGCGCAAAACCCTGGTGAACAACCTGAGGTCTCTCGCCAATCCGGAAAAAATTCGCGCCGCGCTGGCCTCGCTAAGCCTTCGACCCGACGCCCGCGCCGAGCAGCTTACCGTCGTGCAACTCGCCGCTCTTCATATTTTCCTGGAAGGTTCTTGAGGAGGTCACAAAACTGCTTCGGATTCTTTCTTCAGCGCCGCCACCAAGCGGTCCGGATAGTCGCTCATGATTCCGTGAACGCCCGCCTCGATCAGCAGACGCATGTGCGCCGCTTGATTGATGGTCCAGCAGACAACCTGCAAATCTTTTTTGCGCGCCTGCTCCAGCAGCGCCGGCGTGACCAGATCTCCCCGCACCACCAGTTGCCGCGCGCCAATTTCCACGGCCTTCTCCACCGGTTTTTCCAGTTGCCCGTCGTAAAGCAATCCGGTCATCACCGTGGGCTCGATGTTGCGCACATTCAGCACCATCGTGGGCTCAAAGGAAATCACTACCGCGCGCGGGATTTCTCCCGATTCGCGCAGCGCGGCGATCATGGCGTGCTCTCCGCCCCAGGAGCCGCTGGGTTTCATTTCTAGATAAGAAACGACGTCATTTTTCTTGGAGAACTGCAAGATCTCTTCCAGCGTGGGGATGCGCTCGCCGGCAAATTCGCTCCCGAACCAGCTTCCGGCGTCGAGCTCGCGCAATTCCGTGAGCGTCAGGTCGTGCACCGCTCCACGCCCGTTCGTGGTGCGATTCACCGTCTCGTCGTGGATGGCTACAAAATGCGCGTCACGCGAAAGCTGCAAATCCGTCTCGATGAACGTCGCCCCCAGCGCCACCGCTTTGCGAAAGGCCACCAGCGTGTTCTCTGGCGCGTGCCCCGAGGCCCCGCGATGTCCAATCACCAGCATCCCGATTTGCTCTCCGCTTCCCGAACTCCACGGCTGGGCCCGCACCGTGCATAAGGGTGCCATTCGCTCGCTGGATTCATCTTTCCAGCAGCCTTGCCAAGTAGTATGGTAGCACTCGCCTGCAGATTCCTCCGTGCAGTCCTTAGCCCTGCACCTTGAATCTAACCGGTAGAGGCCCACAGAAAAACTAGCGAGGAGGGAAACCATTGACAAAAGATCTCCGTGCCCTGTTCGTATTGTTGCTATTTTTTGCGCCCCTTGCTGACCCTGGCACGGAAACCGCGGCCGCGCAACAAAGCAAGCACCAGCGTAGCGAAGAGAAATACCGGGAACGGCTCGCCAAGGAAGTGCGCCACCAACTGTTGATGCTGCCGTGGTACTCCGTGTTCGACAATCTGGAATTTCGCGTGGATGGAGACAAAGTAACGCTGATGGGTGCAGTGACCCGTCTGACGCTGAAATCCGATGCAGAAACCGCAGTGAAAGGCATCGAGGGCGTAGCCTCAGTGGTGAACAACATTGAAGTTCTTCCCGTTTCACCAATGGACGACCAACTGCGCCACGCGGTGTATCACACGATCTACGGCGAGCCAGGCTTGCAAAAGTACGGTTTTCAGGCAATTCCGTCGATTCACATTATCGTGAAAAACGGCAACGTCACGCTGGAAGGGGTCGTGGACAACGAAGCGGACAAAAATCTAGCGAATTTGCGCGTGAGCCAAGTCCCCAACGTGTTTTCGGTGAAAAACAACTTGGTCGTGGCGGGCAATTCCAAATAGCGGGTTCTCGCGAAATAGCGGCAGCCTTGTTTCGCTCCAACGCAAGTGAGAGGTCTGGCTATCAAGCGGCGCCTGCGGCTCCCCTTCGATGTAGTTGGCGCGTAATGCGCCGCGCAGTTTCTTTCAAAGCCTCGGCAATGCGTGGCATGCTAGCCTGATCGACCTGTGTCAGCGTGCCGCTGGCGCCCAGCGCGGCCACGACGTTTCCGGTGACATCGCAAACGGGTGCGCCAAGGCAACGCGCCCCGAGACTGTTTTCCTCGTCATCGACGGCATAGCCTTCCTGCTTGACGTGTTCCAATTCGGCCAGCAGCCTCGCCATCGTCGTGATGGTCTTCGGCGTTCGCTTCTTCAAACCTTGCTGTTTCACCAGCGTTTCCACGTCGTGTCTTGGTAACCAGGCGAGCAGGCATTTGCCGACGCTCGTGGAATGCAGAAACATGCGGCGGCCCACCCAGGTGTTCACTCTAAAAAATCCTGGCGCTTCCACCTTTTCGATATAAACGGCCTCGCCCTGATCCAACACCGCGAGATGCACGGTCATGTGGATTTTTTCCACCAGCGCGCGCATGAACGGGAGTGCCACGTCGGCGATATCGAGATTGGCCTGGGCGTCGCCGCCGAGACTGAGAATTTGCAAGCCGAGCCGGTAACGGCCGCTTTCCGCTTCGCGGCGCAAGTAGCCGCGCCGCTCGAGAGTTCGAAGAATGTAGCTGGCGGAGCTTTTGGGAATGCCCAGCTTGCGGCTGATTTCCGAGTTGGTGAGTCCGTCGCGGCGGTGGGCCGCAGCTTCGAGGATGTTGAGCGCGCGTTCGACAGCAGTGACGGGGCTGGCGTCCGAGACCGGCATGGAAACTCCTGACAGAGAATTAAGGAGTTCGTAGTATAGAATATTTGTTCAGAATATTGAACAAGATCTTGCAAGCAGCGGGGTTAGCACGGTAAAAGGAGCATGGAGGTTGAACAGATGTTCAGCCTGTTGAACAGGAACGCGGAGCGAGGAAAATTCCGGGCGAGGAGGTGCAAAATTCTCAACTCTTGGTCCCAATTTTTCCGCAGTGTTTGGCGGGGTCTTTCGCGGTCGCGCTATCTTATTGCAAGCAAGAGGCTTAGAGGCGTGCATTCCGGCCGCGTTGGGCATCTAATTGTCTGCTTGTCCGCCAACCGGCCCTGATTCGAATTGGCAGCAGAAAGGACTGACCAAGCGCCATGGCAACCGCTACTACCAGGCCGAATCCAGCGCTTAGGCCGATGCCCTTTTCGCACCGCATCGTGCCGGTAAACACCGCTCCGCCGGATTTTAATCCGCAGCGCGATCTTCCGGAAGGGTTCCTGGATTTCCTGGCCCCGCTGCATGCTGCGCTGACGCTGCGGCAGAGGGCGCTGGTGGCGCGGCGCGAGTACGCCCTGGCAGAAGCCCACGCGGGCAAGGTGCCTTCGTATTTACCGCCTTCGGTGGCGACGATGAGCCTCTGGCGAATTGAGGTTCCGGAGTGGTGCGCCGACCAGCGGAATCAGATGACGGGTCCGGCAGATGACGCGGAACTCGTGGTCAAAATGCTGAATTCCGGCGCCCCAGGGGTGATGCTGGACCTGGAAGACTCCACGGCCAATACCTGGGAACACAACGCGCTGGGTATTCAGAACATTCTGGAAGCGCTGGCAGGGCGGCTGACGTACTTCGACCGCAAGGGCAACAAAAAGGTTGGCATCCGTTCAAGCACGACGGTGATTTTCACGCGGCCACGCGGCTTGCACCTGCATCAGGCCGGCATTTTGCCGGGCGAACTTCTGCCCGCTTCGCTGTTTGACGTGGCGATGGTCGCGTACCAAGTGGATTTCAACGCGTTGAAGCACCCACTGTGCATTTACATTCCCAAATCGGATTCGGCGGACGAGGCGCTGTGGTGGCGCGATCTGTTCCAGATGATTGCACGCCTGAAAGGCCTGCCGACGAGCGCCATCAGGTGCATGGCGCTCGTGGAATCCCATCCACTGGCATTTCAGATGGAAGAATTCGCCTGGAATCTGCGGGACCACATGGTGGGTCTGAACCTGGGCCGCTGGGACTACATGGCCAGCCTGATTCATTGCAATCTGGAAAATCCGGAGTGGGTGCTGCCGGATCGCAACACCATTCCGCACAATGTGGCCTTTTTCCAGAATCTGCGCAACTTGATTCCAGAAATTTGTCACAAACACGGCATGTTGGCGATTGGCGGAATGACCGCCCTCTATCCGAGCCGCGAAGACGCGGAGCTGAATGCGCGGGCGTTGAAAGTGCTCGCCGAAGACAAGAAAAATGAAGCCAATTCGTTGATGGATGGCGCGTGGACGAGGCATCCCGATCAAAACGAGATCGCGGTAAGCCAGTTCCCTGTTCCCAACCAGTTGCAGGCGCGGCCGGCGAATGCCAACGCGCATCCCGACCTGCGGCCGCTGCCGACCGGCGTGGGCAAGCGCACGCTGGCAGGCACTCGCGCGGCGATTCGCACGGTAATTCGCTATCGCAACGGCGTGCTGAACGGAAAAGGTGCGAGTCTGCTCGATGGCTACATGGAAGACCTGGCCACGGACCGCATCTACCGCTTGATGATTGCCCAGCGTATGCGCCATTCGCGTCAAGTTGAGATCCTCGATGACAGCGGCGTAGCTGTGCCGCATACGCCGGAATTGATCCGCAATTTGTTTGACGAGGAGCTCGACCAGCTCCTGCGCCAAACTGCGAAGAACGACGATCCGAATGCGGCGGCAACGCTGCGCGAGGCGCGCGGTATCAGCGAGGAAATGATCCGGCGAGAAGAGTTCAATCCGGTATGACGCAGAACTTTAGTTTGTGATTTTCGGTTTGGGTTCGTAGTTCGAGTTTGCCGTTTTAGTGCTAGTCCCCAAGAAAATGGGTCCTCGGGTACACAGGGGCGGGAACACCTCGGTCCCGTCGGCAGTAGCAAAGGAAACAGCAATTCGGAAGCAAAAAGAAAGGAGAAAAGAATGTCAGCAAATAGAGCCAATGGGGCCAACAGTAAAGGCAATGGGATGAATGGAAACGGGAGAATGGATCTGCCGATCGAATCGTGGAGCAAGGAACCTCGCTGGGCAGGCATCATGCGGCCGTATTCGTACTCCGATGTGCTGCGGCTGCGCGGCTCGATTCAGATCGAGTACACGCTGGCACGGCTGGGTGCGGAGCGGCTCTGGAACTTGATGCAGACCGAGCCGTACGTCCCGGCGCTGGGCGCCATCACTGGGAATCAGGCAATTCAGATGGTGCAAGCCGGGTTGAAGGCGATTTACGGCAGCGGCTGGCAGGTTGCGGCGGACAACAACACCGCGGGCGACGTGTATCCCGACCAGTCGCTCTATCCTTGCGACTCCGCGCCGAACCTGGTGAAGCGCATCAATCGCGCGCTGCTGCGCGCGGACCAGATCGAATCCGCGGAAGGCAAACACTCGGGCACATATTGGTTCGCACCGATTGTGGCCGATGCCGAAGCTGGCTTTGGCGGCTCGCTGAACGCCTACGAGATCATGAAAGCGATGATCGAAGCGGGCGCCGCAGCGGTGCACTTCGAAGACCAGCTTTCTTCAGCAAAAAAGTGCGGGCACCTGGGCGGCAAGGTCGTGGTGCCCACGCGGGAATTCCTGGAGAAGCTGATTGCCGCGCGCTTGGCGGCAGACGTCTGCGGCGTGCCGACGATTCTCATCGCGCGTACCGACGCGAATTCCGCGGGATTACTGCTTTCCGACGCCGATCCGCGCGACCGCGAATTCATTTACAGCGAGCGCACGCCGGAAGGTTTCTATCAATTTCGCGGCGGAATCGATGCGGCCATCGCTCGTGGCCTAGCTTATGCACCGTATGCCGACATGCTCTGGTGTGAAACCTCGACGCCGGATTTGGCCGAAGCAAGGAAATTCGCGGACACGATTCACGCGAAGTTCCCCGGCAAGTTGCTGGCATACAATTGTTCGCCGTCGTTCAACTGGAAGAAGAAGCTCGACGATGTGACCATCGCGAATTTCCAACAAGAGCTGGGCAAGATGGGCTACAAGTTCCAGTTCGTCACGCTGGCCGGGTTCCACGCACTGAATATGTCCATGTTCCACTTGGCGCGGGGCTATGCACAGGCGGGAATGACCGCGTATTCGCGACTGCAGCAGGAAGAGTTCGCCTCGCAGGAACTTGGGTACGGTGCGGTAACCCACCAGAAATTCGTCGGCACCGGCTATTTCGACGAAATCGCACAGGTCGTGTCCGGCGGCCATTCCTCCACCACCGCGCTCGCCGGCTCAACGGAAACGGCACAGTTTCAGGCTAACGTGCCGCCAACTCCAGGGAACGAGTACAGCGCCGAAGCGCGCGCCTGAAGAAACGGCTTCACCAAGAGCTCTCCTGGCAACAAACGGTCTATAGCTGGCGATTGAGCAGCGAACTGAAAAGCGAACTGGAGCGGGCTGCACGCTTGCGCCGTAGGCCGCTCGCTGCTGTTCTCGAGCAGGCCGCGCGGGACTGGCTCGCGCAGAACTCTTCCGCGCTGGCAGACGATCAGGAAACCCAGCGAAAGCTGCATGCGGCCGCGGAACCCTACATCGGCTGCCTAGCCGGAACCAACCCGCGGCGCTCGGAAATGGTCCGAGAAGTTGTGCGCGAGAAACTGTGGCGCACGTATGGCCGGTAGCCCAAGCGCCCTCGTGGATACAGGCGCGATCCTAGCGATTTTGGATCGAAATGACATTTGGCCCGTGAAAATGCGTTTCGGTAATTGCCTCTCCCTACTCTTAAACATCGGAAGCTGTGCTCACCGAACTGTTTTATCTGGCGGACAAAAGCCGCATAGAAACAGAGAAAGTGTGGAGATTTGTACATTCAGGAGCTATTGTTCTGTGTGCCGTTGAGAATGCGGAACTACCTGCGTTGCATGCTTTGATGTCGCGCTACGCCGATCGGCCAATGGGCTTCGCGGACGCGACGCTGGTCCACTTGGCGAACCGGGAGTCACTAAATGCCGTTCTGACGATTGACCAGGCAGATTTTGCAACGTATCGCCTTGCGGGAAAGAAACGGTTCCGCGTTTTGCCGGTAGAAAGACCGTAAGATCAGTTCCCATGGTACTTCTTGAAATGGAAGACCGAGGAAGAAGCGGCACGCTACCGCGCTGTGCTGAAGGAGTCAAAGACGCTTTTTCCCGCGGAACAGCACCAAGACGGAACGTGGTTTCGGGTAAGGCGAGCAGACCGGGCTATCCACAATCGTCTGTGGCCTCAAGCGCTTGAACCACGAGAGAAACGCCGAAAAACCTGAGAAGCTGTGTTAGGCGCGTGGGAACATTATGCCGTCGGCGAGGAAGCCGTCGCGGTGCGGCGAATTCTCGGACCTGCTGGGGAGCGCGTAACTGACGCTGGCGGAATTTTTCATGACGGCGGCGAAGGAGGTCTGGAAGGTGTCCATCTCCGCCTGCGTGCCTACGCTGATGCGCAGATGCGTGGGCCACGCGGGCCAGATTCTGCCAATAAACACCTTTTGTGCCGCCAGTGCGTCGATGACCTGCTTCGCGGGGCGCTTGGCGTCTAGCATGAAAAAGTTGGCCTGAGACGGCGTGAAAGAATAACCCTGGCTCCTCAACCAATCAAACGTCTTCTCACGTATCGTCGTGTTGATGAGCTTGCGTTCAGGAACCAGATGCTCATGCTTGAGGCTGGCGGACGCCGCGACCAGCGCGGTGATGGGCATGGCGCTTCCGCCGCCCTGAGGGATCAGTTTCTCGAGCAAATCGGGTCGCGCGATGGCTGCGCCGCACCGGATGCCGGCCATGCCGTAAATCTTCGAGAACGTGCGCAGCACGATAAGGTCCTGCCCGGCTTTTATCAGGTCGATGGCCGTGGCGTTCAGGTCCGCAAAATGGATGTAGGCTTCGTCCACGAGCACGATCGAGCCTTTCGGTTTCTTCGCCAACAATTCTTCGATCGCAGAGTGCGGTGTGAGCGTGCCGGTAGGATTATTCGGCGTGCAAACGTAAAAAAGGCCAGCGTCCGGCGCGGCGGCAAGCATGGCGGGAATGTCGTGAGCGTAGTCCTTCGTGAGCGCAATCTTGGCCACACGCGCGCCTGAGAATTTGGCGGAATGCATTCCAGACTCATAGCCGGGGTCAGCGGTGACGTAGCTGCGCGTGGGCGTAGTAAACGCCATCACCGAAAAATGCAGCGGCTCGCTGGAGCCGGGGAAAATCGCGACGTTTTCCGGCTTTACGCCGACCGACTCCGCAAACGATTTCGTGAGCTCCTCCTTCAGCCACCAGCAATAGCGCCCGCCATCCGGGATGATGTCGGCGACGGCTTTTCTGGCCAAGTCGCACGGTCCCAGAGGATTTTCGTTGGCGTTGATGACCACGGAGCCCGGGGGGAAATGTTGCATGTCGCGGTCAACAGCCGCGGCGGCGAGCAATGGCTCATTCATAATGCGGAAGGTGGAAGCAGCGGCCGCGGCAACGGACCACTTCAAGAATGACCTGCGGGAATCGCTGCGAAGCATGGTGTTCTGGCTCATGCGAACCTCCTCAGGAGCGTTGCGGTTCAGGCTGTAGGCCACTACTATAGCACTGAAACCGGCGTTTCAGGGAGGTTGCCGGGACCGCTGTTGTGGTTGCGAGGCAAGCCTGTACCCGGAAATGGATTGGATCAATTTGACGCGGCATAGCGGATAGATTTGACAACTTCGTTTGGCCTAAACTTTGCATTGGACATCGTTTTGGACGGATAAGCTTTGAGGGACGTCATGCCTGAAGCAGCGCGAAAAATGTTCGGGACGCCATCCATCGCGGAACGCATCGACGCGCTGGATTGGGAAAGCGCGGTCGCTTCCCTATCGCAGCGCGGCTACGCGGTGACCACGCCGATTCTTTCGCCGGAAGAATGTGGCTCTCTGGCCACCATGTACAGCGACGACAGCCGCTTCCGCAGCCAGATCATGATGGAGCGCCACCGCTTCGGCGTCGGCGATTACAAATATTTCGCCAACCCGCTGCCGGAAATCATCGCGACCCTGCAGTCCGCCGCCTATCCGCACCTCGCCAAGGTAGCGAATCAATGGGCGGAAGCTCTCGGTGAAAAGAGTCCGCGTTTCCCCGCGGAACATGCGGCATTTCGGAAAATTTGCCACAAAGCCGGCCAAACCAAGCTGACGCCGCTGCTTCTGCATTACGAAGCGGGCGGGTACAACTGCCTGCATCAGGACATCTATGGCGAAGTCGCTTTTCCGCTACAGATGGTTTTTCTCCTGGGACAGCAAGGCCGCGACTGGGAAGGTGGCGAGTTTTTGCTCGTCGAGCACCAGCCCCGGGCACAATCCAAAGCCGAAGTAGTGCGCGCCGATCAAGGCCAGGCGATTATTTTCACCACGCGCTACCGCCCCGTGCGTGGCACACGCGGCTATTACCGCGTGAACATGAAGCACGGCGTGAGCCGAGTCCACCGCGGCACCCGCTACACTCTGGGCATCATCTTCCACGACGCAAAATAATTCTTTGCCCTGATTCGACAACCTCAAGATTGTCATCCCGACTCTCCAGGCTGCGGTCTTCCACAGCCTAAGGCGGAGGGATCTGCTTCACCCTTGATTTCTTGGGTTCTACTCGTGCCCGCCTGCCAGCTCGCGAACGATCGAGCCAACAAAATTCTTCGCATCGCCAAACAGCATCAGCGTTTTGTCCATATAATAGAGCGGGTTCTCGATTCCCGCGAACCCCGCGCCCATCCCGCGCTTGATGACCATCACCGTGCGCGCCTTATCCACGTCGAGAATGGGCATGCCGAAGATCGGGCTAGCAGGGTCGGTGCGTGCCGCGGGATTGGTGACGTCATTCGCGCCGATGACCAGAGCCACATCCGTCTGCGGAAAGTCCCCGTTGATCTCGTCCATTTCGAGCAGTTTGTCGTATGGAATGTCGGCTTCAGCGAGCAAAACATTCATGTGCCCCGGCATGCGGCCGGCTACCGGATGGATGCCGAATTTCACGTCAATACCACGCTTTGTCAAACCATCATAAAGTTCGCGCACTTTGTGCTGCGCCTGCGCCACCGCCATGCCGTAGCCAGGAACGATGACCACTTTGTTCGCGGCAGCAAGAATCCCCGCTGCTTCCTCGGGAGAAGCGCTGCGCACCGTGCGCTCTTCGGCGGCTTGGCCGGCGGAGACCTGCACTTGGCCGAAAGCGCCGAAGAGGACATTCGTGAAGGACCGGTTCATGGCTTTGCACATGATCACCGAGAGGATGAAACCGGAGGCGCCATCGAGCGCGCCGGCAACGACGAGGACTTTGCTATTGAGCACGAAGCCTAAAAGCGCAGCGGAGAAACCGGCGTAGGAGTTCAAGAGCGAAATAACTGTGGGCATATCCGCTCCGCCGATGGGAGTGACAAGCATAACCCCGAAAAGCAGCGCGACGACGATCATGGCCTGGAAAAGATGCGTGTATTCCGGATGGACCATGAGGATGAGCATGAGAACAATCGCACCGCCGAGAGCGGAAAGGCTGACGACGTTCTGGCCTTTATAGGTGATGGGACGCTGCGGAAGAATTTCCTGGAGTTTACCTGCAGCGATCAAGCTGCCCGTGAAGGTGAGAGATCCAACGATGACTTCGAGGCCGATCTCCAGCATCTCGAACTTGGTGAGATGCGGAGTACCTACGTAATACTCCCCGATGCCGATGAGCGCGGCGGAAAGAGCGCCAAAGGCGTGGCTGAGCGCTGTTCGTTGAGGAACGGCGGTCATCTTCACCAGCCCCAGGGGAACGCCGATGGCCGCGCCGATAATCAAAGTGATGATGATCCATTTGTAGCGCGTGACCTGCGGATCGAAAAGCGTGGCGAGAACGGCCACCCCGGAAGCGATTTCGCCGATGAGAACGCCACGCATGGCGGACACCGGCGAACTGAGCCATTTGAGCGCGAGGATAAAGCCAATCACCGCGGCGATATACGAAAAATCAATGACCTGTTGCGTGGCGATCGCGGTCATGGCTTTTTCGCCTTGCCCGCGCGGAACATGTGCAGCATGCGGTCAGTGATCAGGAAGCCGCCAACCATGTTGCTGAAGGAAGCGGCCACGGCGATCAACCCGAGCAAAGTGGAAAGCTTGGTTTCATGCCGGCCCGCGAGGATGATCGCTGCGACTACGACGATGGCGTCGAGAGCGTTGGTCAAGGACATCAGCGGAGTGTGCAGGAGCGGAGACACCCGCTTGATCAATTCGAATCCCAAAAACCCCGCGAGGATGAACACGAAAAGACTTGAAATGAAATCAGCAGGCATCCCGTCCTCCTTACGCTTTGGCCACCAGGGCAGGCAACGAGAAAAATTCGCGAATGCGAGGATTGACGACTTCGCCGTCTTTGGTAAGCAAAGTCTCGCGCACAATTTCGTCATCAAGGTTCAGTTGCAGTTTTCCCTCTTTGACCAGGTGCAACAAAAACGCGCTGAGGTTTCGTGCGTACATTTGGCTGGCGTGGTAAGGCACGCTGCTCGCCAAATTGAAGGTGCCTATGATCGTGACTCCGTGCTCCACAATAATCTCGGCCGGTTTGGTCAGCTCGCAATTCCCGCCGCGTTCGCTCGCGAGATCCACAATCACAGAACCTGGCGCCATGCTCGCCACCATTTCTTTCGTGACCAGCAACGGCGGCTTTTTCCCGGGAATCACCGCCGCGGTAATCACCACGTCGCTGTAGGCGACCGCCTTTGCCAAAAGCTCGCGCTGGCGCTGATAAAACGTCTCATCCTGCGCGCGCGCATAGCCTCGCGAATCCTGCGCGTCCTTCGCCTCGATAGGAAGCTCCACAAACCGCCCGCCCAAACTTTGGACTTGCTCCTTAGCGGCAGGCCGCAAGTCGTACGCAGACGCAACGGCACCGAGCCGCCGCGCCGTGGAAATGGCCTGCAAACCCGCCACGCCCGCGCCGATGATGAACGCGCGCGCGGGAGTGATGGTCCCCGCGGCCGTCGTGAGCATGGGGAAAATGCGCGGCAATTTGTCGGCAGCCAGGAGGGCCGCTTTGTAACCGCAAATCGTAGCCATGGAGGAAAGCGCATCCATGCTCTGCGCGCGTGTGGTTCGGGGCATCAGTTCCACGGAGAATGAAGTCACACCTTTGGAGGCAATTTCCTGAATGGTTTCAATCGAGCCCAGGGGCCGCAAGAATCCGATCAGCACATGACCCCGGCGGTACAGCGGAACATCTGCCTTGCCCGTTTTGTCGTTTGAGCCGTAACACAGCACCTGCACGACGATATCGGCAGCGCGAAAAACTTCGGCGCGACTCGGCACGATTTTTGCGCCCTTGGCCGCATATTCCGCATCCGGATAGCCCGCGCTGCCCCCAGCACCTGCCTCGACCACCACTTCCAAACCCGCTTTGGTCAGATTCGGCACCGTTCCTGGCACCAATGCCACGCGGCGCTCTTCTGGGAAGGTTTCTCGCGGTACGCCCACAATCATGAAGTTTCCTCCAGAACCAAAACCCTCACCGGCTTATGGGAATTGCACACTATCGACGAGACGCACCCAAGCGCGTTCAATGCTGAGGTCTACCCCACCCCGACCAACAATCTCAAACTCAAAGCATACACTCTTCGCGGGCGTTTCGTTAAGGGGCCCGCTGAGCGCTAGGAACCAGTCGCCTATTGCGGTGTTGGGGGTCGGAGCTTTTAACTCCGACATCAAAAGCTTAAGATAAGAAAAGATAGGCTTCACCCCTGAGGAATTGCTTTTCAATATTGCTATTTTAAGATACCTCCTAGACGGACTAGCGCCTAAGGCTAAGCTAGCTCCCAGCCATAACCGGTTCGATTCATTGAGAAAGGCCCGCTAGTCCGAGCACGCATTGAACAAATCATCGCTACTCCTCGCGCTTTGTCGCGTTTTGCTGCCCTTTCCTCTGTGATGCGCGTCACCATTCTCGATGATGCCATCGGTATTCTCGCGAATTCTTATGCCAGAGTTATACTTGCCTATGCGTTCGCTGCTTCGATTCTCGCGTTGGCTCACGGCCCTTGTTGCTGCTCTTCTGCTCGCAGCTTCGCTACTCGCCCAGGACGGCACTTTCCAGAGAGATTTGGCCACCTGGCGTACCCAGCACGCAGCGGACCTGTTGAAACCCGATGCCTGGCTCTCGCTGGTTGGACTGGAATGGCTGCAACCTGGCGACAATTCAGTTGGTTCCGCGCTAGACAACAGCATTCGCCTCGCGAAAGGTCCGGCCCATCTCGCCATCCTGCATCTTGAAGGCGAAAACGTCACGCTGCATCCTCCCGCGGGCGGATTCCCGCAGGATTTCTTGGTAGCAGGCACTCCGGCAAAATCGCAATCGCTTCGTGCGGAGGGCAATAAGGACAGACTTGCGCCGCGCATGATCATCGGCACTCTGAACATGTATGTGATTCGCCGCGAATCGCGCTTCGCTCTGCGCATCAAGGATGCCCAGTCACTTTCGATCACCGGATTTCATGGGCTCAAATGGTATCCGCCTGACGAAACTTATCGCGTCACAGCCAAGTGGATTCCCTACATTCCATTCAAAACCATTACGCTTGCGACGCTCGTCGGCACCAACTATGACCAACCTGTCCCTGGAGCCGCAGAATTTGCTCTAGCCGGTAAAACCTGGCGCCTCGAGCCCGTGCTCGAGGATCCCGCCGTAGCGAAGCTTTTCTTTATTCTTCGCGACACCACCAGCTCGACCACCACCTACCAAGCCTGCCGTTTTCTATACACCGGCTTCCCGACAAATGGCCTTGACAAGACCGGTGAACTGGTGCTGGATTTCAATCACCTGGAAAATCCCCCTTGTGCTTACACTCCATACTCCACTTGTCCGCTGCCGCCCCCCGGCAACCGCCTCTCGATTCCCCTCCCGGTCGGCGAGCTCCGCTATCACGAATCGAACTAGCCGTCAGCAGCATCTGAATGCTCAGGGCGGACACGCGTCTGGGCTGCGGGGCACGAAGTTCCCGATAACGGAAGGCCTTAAGTGGTGGAGACCTAGCTCGCAACGATCGGCATGATTTCCCTCGCAGCAACACCGTAGCTGCTAGGCTGAACGTAGCCCCGTCGAAAACCTTAATACCAAAGAGTTGACTCGCAATCAGAGGCTTCAGCAGGAGTGAAATTCCCAGTCCCAGGGCCATGCCAAAAAGGGTCACTATTAGTCCATGTCGGAATATGAGCAGAAGAATATTCGCGTTAGAGGCGCCAATCGCAATACGAATTCCGATCTCCCGAGTCCGACGCGTTACGACGTAACTCAAGACAGCATAGAGACCAACGGACGCTAGCACTAACGCCAAAGCTGCGAAAATCGTGAGAAGCAGTGTCACGAACTTCCGCTTTTGCAGAGATGCAGCGAGTAAATCCTGCATTGAGTTGACATCGTACACCGGGACGCTGCTGTCGACCTCGTTGATTGCTTCTCGGATAGCGGCCACAAATGCTGTCGGATTGGCTCTTGTTCTGATTATGAGTGTCGTTCCAGCATATCCGGGAATATAGATCATTCCTGTGGACTCTGCGGCGAGATCGGTGTCACGCACGTCGCCGACCACGCCGATAATCGTTGCCCAACCGTCCGCCTCGTTCCCGATTTCGGAACCGATGGGGTCCTGATTCGGCCAGAAACGTTTGGCGAGCTTTTCGTCGATGATCGGACACTGCCTTTTCCTAGCGAGTTACCCACTCGCATTTCCGCAGCAGTGTGGAAGCGTCCACTAACTAACTAATTAGGGGTATCTTCAGTGCTGCGAAGTATTGTGGCGTGACTAACGTCACGTTCGCGAATGGTTCTGGCTTGGTGGGGTCAACTTGGCGTCCCTTAATGTCAAACGTAGTGTTGTAGCCCTCAGAAGCGAAAGGAGCTCCTGTCGCGATTGCAGCTTGTGATACACCAGGCACTGAAGAAATCCGATCCAGAAGCGATGCAGAAAAGGAGGCCACGTGCAACGGATCGTAAGGTGTTGACGAGGCAGTTTTACCCGAATTGATTGCCGCTACGGGAAGGGAGAAGCGCATCGTTAGCACGTTGTCAGGAACAAAACCCGGCTTGATCTCGACGAGCCGTTCGAATGTTCGGAGCAGTAACCCCGACGCCACCAATAGCACGAGGGCGAACCCCACCTGCGAGACTATCAACGCGTTAGCAAACGATCGACGATCCATAGTTGCGCCGCGACCACCGATTTTCAGGCTCTCAGCAACTTGCACGCGCGTTGAAAGAAATGCCGGCAGCACTCCGAACGGTGCACTGCTGATCACACAGATTGCGAATGTCCAAAATGACCACCCGCACGTCAAGATGAACATCGGCAATCCGTACTTTCGGCGAAAAGTTGGCCGACGAGCCGTATGCCTTGGCAACCGAGAGCGCTTCGGATGGCAATTTCGTAAGGAGGCCCCTCATTCCGCACCATAACCAGATTCGCGACATTAGTGCATGCCAGTAAAAGCAATAGCCCGACGGCAGCCCATACTAGGTATAGTATAGCTGATTCTCTACGTCCCCAACCTCTTCATCCATGAGCGACCGAACTTCAACGTGAAATTGCGCAAAGGTACCTCCGTTGAAATGGGCTGCAGAGGTTTCCATTCCAACCTGCGCTTGTTTGAGATTCACGCCAGGAGCTAAGCGTGCCCCAACATGGTGTATCCGACATACCAGCGATATTTTGGCGATAACGACTCTCCTGGTTGAATACTGCTGGAATCCAGATTTCCACGTGAGGATAAAGAGCTTCAATTTCCTTCGGCAAGACACCGATGATCTCGTAACTCTTTGCGTCAAGGCGTAACTCACGACTGACGACGGCCGGATCGTTTCCAAAGAGTCGGTGCCAAAGTCCGTGACTGAGCAGAACCACTCGCGCACTTCCATTCGTATCGTCCTGACTTGTGAAGTCGCTTCCTAGCTCCGGACGGACCCCCAGCAGCGAAAATAACTGTGACGTCGCCTCCATCCCCTGCAAGCGCAATGCTTGTCCCGTCAGAGTTAGGTCCGTTCGCTTTAGAGCTGCGGTCGACTCGAAAAGATCCGTCCTCTGGCTGAATCACGAAATTGCAGCACAGAGACTGTCGTCCGCGGGAGGTTCAACGTGGAAAATTGGTCGTGCACCACAACTACATTTTGCGGATCCCGAATTGGGAGGCGACGCACCAGAACGGCGCTAACTACGGTGAATATAGCGGCGTTTGCACCGATCGCGAGAGCGAGTGTCAGAAGCACAGTCGCCGTAGACTTGGGACTCTTTCTTAGCACGCGAGCTGCATACAGAACATTGTTCCACATAGGAATCATGGTTGCGCCTTGATGGTTGGATACGGAATTCCCAGTTGCTCGAGATAACTCTTATACCGTGCGGGGTCGTAGTAGAACTTCCGCAGTTGCGGAAGAAACCTTTCCATCTTTTCCTTGTTCATTTCAATTGCCGGATTGTCCTCAGGACTCAGGAACGACGAATAGTGGATGTCCTTTGTCTGCACGTTGCGGAAATATTCCCACGCCTGCTGAACCAGTTGCGGTTGCAACAAAAAGTCAAGCGCGGTGAGCGCTTGGACTTTTGCGCCGGCAGTGGATCCCTTGTGCGCAATGGGCGTGGCCATAGCCACGGCGTTCGGCCAACTGTGGCCTGGCAAGCTGGGGATGTTCGCGGGGTAAAACAGATACGTCATGGGCACATTCCAGGAAATGTCGCCCACATCATCGGATGCGCCTCCCGTTAGATTTTTCGCTGGTTCGGAGAGCGGTTCAATTTTCTCCCTCAATCCTTCCACCTTGGCGCCGATTTCTTTCTGGAGCGCTTTGGCCAGCGTCTGATCTGCTTCGCTCCACTTGGGCATGCCCACGGCTTCGATGTTTTTCTGTTGGGCCTCTGCGATGACCTTGTTAAAGAAAGCCGGCCAGGCCGAGCCCACCAGCTTGTGGTCCACGGTCGTGCCGGTCATCTTCGCTGCCGAATCGGCGATGGAATTTCCCAGATCGTACAGCTCTCTGATGTGTGAATAATCCAGTTCGCGGAAGTAGTATCAAACTGCGGCTTCGGACGGAACGACGTTTGGCTGATCGCCACCGTTGATGATGACGCGATGCGAGCGCTGGGCGGGCCGTAGATGCTCGCGGCGAAAATCCCAGCCCGTGTCCATCAGCTCGACGGCGTCGAGCGCGCTTCGTCCCTCCCAAGGCGCCATCGCCGCATGGGCCGCTTTGCCGCGGAAGAAATATTGCACGGAAACCAGACCGCTAAACATGCCGTTTCCTGTGGCGTAAGAAGTCGCAAACTCCGACCCGACGTGCGCTCCCAGCACCATGTCTACATCGCGGAACAATCCAGCACGCACATAGAAAGCCTTTGTCCCCAGCAGTTCCTCCGCAACCCCGGGAAAAATCTTGAGCGTTCCGGCAAGGTGATGCTCTTCCAGCAGTTTCCTCAAGACGAGCGCGGCGGTTACGTTTACCGCCATGCCGGAGTTGTGGCCTTCTCCGTGTCCAGGCGCGCCATCTATCAATGGATCGTGATACGCCACTCCAGGCTTCTGAGAAGCACGCGGAATGCAGTCAAGGTCCGTGATAAAACCAATCACCGGCTTGCCGTGGCCATAAGAGGCCACCCAAGCCGTGGGAATGCCAGCAATTTCGCGTTCGATGTGGAAGCCGTTCTTCTCCAGGATGCCCGTGACGTAGCGCGACGTTTCGTACTCCTGGAAGCCAAGTTCGCTGAAGCTGAAAATTTCGTCGACCATCTGCTGCGTGAGCGTCTGCAGCTTGTCGACCTCTTTGATGGCCTCCTCCTCCAATGTGCGGAGTGCGCCAGGCTGCTGACCTAAAAGAGCCGGCGCTGCACAGAGGGTCAAAAACAAAACGACAAAAGAAACTGTTTTCATGGCTTTCTCCGCTCCAATGCCGCCCGCATACTACATCCAATACCCCAAAGCAAATACAGGCAAATTGGCGCAATCCTCTCAAATAACGGAAATCCGGCCACGAATAACCTTCACACCTGCCTTTGAAAATTGATAGCTGCTATCGGAAAATATAAGCTTAGGCAAACATGGGCTTCGCGAACTCCAAATTAGAGGGCTCCAACCACGATTCTCCGGCCCGCGAAAAGCTCATCACTTTGCGCCTGGCCCTTCTTCGTGTGCACAAGAAACTCCTCGAAATGGAGCGGCGGACCTACGAGCGCGAGCACGGCCACGTCAACGCCGGCGAATTATTTCAGTTGGTCGTGGATCATTCGCAATTCGCGTGGCTACACAATATTTCCGAGTTTGTCGTGCGCATCGACGAATCCCTCGCCGCTAAAGAACCCATCACTCCCGAATACACCAGCGCGACGTTTTCCCTGGCGCGAAAAATGTTTGTCCCCACGGAATCCGGCGATGGCTTCCAGAAAAAATATTTCGACGCCATTCAAAATGATCCGGCCGTGGTGATCGAGCATGCCGAACTGGCCAGGCTCTTCAACAACGAGCCACCGGACTCGTCGGGCGCTTAGGCTCCTGCGAATTCCTGGTAAAATTTCACGGTTGGCCGGCGGAATTTCATGAGCGCATCGCAGATCCTGGCGCTCGGCTAAGTTCGCGCCAAAAAAATGGACACAGCCCGCGGGGTGCGTGTGGAACTAAACCTGGATGACGTGGTCGTCAGCAACAATCAACAATCCAGCCGGTTCGAGGCCACCGTGGACGGGCTTCGCTCGCTGATTACGTATCGCCGCTTCCCAGACCGCCTCGTGTTGCAGCACACAGAAGTGCCTGCGCCGCTCGAAGGCAAAGGGCTGGCGGCCAGGCTCACCCGCGCCGCGCTCGATTTCGCGCGCGCCAATCATCTTCGCGTGGTTCCACTTTGTCCTTATGTGTCCAGCTTCCTCCGCCGACACCGCGAGTATCAGGATTTGCTTTCCCCGAGCGATCTTCAGAAGATTCTGTCGCATTGAAATTGACTTCGCATGGTCACGCCTAGAATGTCCTCGCCACAGTCTTCATCCAGCAGCGCTCTCAAAGAATCGCACGCGAAAATTTCCATGCGGCGGATTCGTCGCTCCGAGCTCCCGGAGGACACCATCGAGCTATCGCGCTTCCTGATCGGCAAAGTCGTGGTGCACGAACTCCCGGCAGGGCGCGTCAGCGGGCGCATCGTGGAAACCGAAGCTTATCCTCCGGGCGACCCCGCCGGACATCATTTTCGCGGGCCCACGCCGCGCATCCGCTCGATGTATCTCGCTCCCGGCCACGTCTACGTTTTTTTCAATTACGGCAACCACTTCATGCTCAACGTCGTCAGCGAGCGCCCGCAAACCGCCGCGGCCATTCTGATTCGTGCGCTCGAGCCGCTCGACGGAATCGAAATCATGCAGCGGCATCGCAAAACCACCGAACTCTTGGATCTCACGCGCGGCCCGGGGCGTCTCGCGCAAGCGCTGCAAATCGACCGCCGCCATGACGGCGTCGATCTTTGTGGGGATGAAAAACTTTGGCTTGGCGAAATCGACCATCCCGTGGGTGCCATCGGCAAATCCGTGCGCATCGGCATCACGCGGGCTGCCGACAAGCTGCTTCGTTTTTTTGAACGCGGCAATCCTTTCGTGAGCGGTCCAAAACGGCTTCTTCAACCATCGCCGAGACCTCGGAAGTCCCCCGCGCGCCCTGCGTGATCCTGGTGTCATCGCAGAAAACACGCCATTCATCACGCATTTTTTTACTAATAGGAATCTCGCTCGCATTGGCAACCATTTCGTGCCAGAATGAATTCGGCGAGCGCCTTGGTCCCGGCGCCTTCGCAATTTAAGTCTCGACGATCCAGTCCCGTCCAAGACGCCACCGCGCTTACGCGAAGTCCAACCGGCGGAACGTGTTTGCATTCACTGGAGGCAAGAATCCCCCGGTTCGAGGTGCTATATGAGTTTCTCCTGGAAACAGTACGAAGCCCAGGTCATCAACAATACCTTTCCGTTGCTGCAGTATATAGGCGGCTCCAGCGAATCCGCCGTTTTCCTCACGCAACTCGCCGGCCCGCAATCCTCCAAAGCCGTAGTCAAACTGTTTCCTGAAGAACTGTCGGTTGATCTGCAGCTTTCTCTCTGGCGCCGCGCTTCCAAACTCACGCATCCCAATTTGCTTCAGTTGTACCAGGGCGGCCGTTGCCGTCTCGCGGACATGGATCTTCTCTACGTCGTGATGGAATACGCTGAAGAAGATCTTTCTCAGATTCTCCCGCAACGCGCCCTGACGCCTGCGGAAATAAAGGACATGCTCGGGCCTGTGTTGGACGCGTTGAGCGATTTGCATGGGCAAGGCCTGATCCATTCACGTTTGAAGCCATCGAACATTTTGGCCACCAGCGATCAGGTCAAACTTTCGACCGACCGGCTTTTTCCCGCCGGTGAAATTCGCAAATCTTCGGCGAAACGCTCGGCGTACGACGCGCCGGAAACCGCAAATCAGGCGCTCACCGCCGCAAGCGACGTTTGGTCGCTGGGCGTGATGCTCATCGAGGTGCTGACGCAACGGGTCCCCACCGGGCAACCGGGCACGCCGGCGCCGGAATCGCTTCCGCAGCCGTTCCGCGACATCGCCCAGCATGCCCTCGAACGCGATCCCAAGCTTCGCTGGAGCATCGCCCAAATCGCGGCCAGCCTGAATCCTCGCGCCGCCGCCGCAGCGCAAAGCGCGTCTCCGTTGTTGGTTCCCGTACCGCCGGTTCCTGCGGTTCCTGCCGCAAAGCTGCAGGCCCCGAAACCTGCGCCCTTGGTACCGCCGCCCCCTCCTCCGGCGCCAGCGCCGAGACGGCCTCTTTTCTCTCCCCCGGCCGCGAGAGCTCCGAAGCCTGCATCACCGGCGCCACCCGCGCCGGTGATGCCGCCCATCCTGCCGCCGCTCGCGAAAGCGCCGGGGTCGGCGCGGCCCGTAATACCGCCGCTCGGAAGGGCTCCGTTGCCCGAGAGTTGGAAGGTGGGCGGCGCAAAACGAGACATTGTCCTTCCCAGCTACGTCATCGCGATTGGGTTTGCGGTCTTGGTCGTCGGTGCAATCGTCGCGCTACCCAAATTCCTCGGCAGGCGCGTGGAGTCTTCCACTCCTGCCGCTCCAAGGACCACCGCCCGTGCGGCGTCGCGGGAATCCACCGAACAACCGGCAAGCTCGGAAGTTTCCCGGAACGCAAAACCGAGTTCTTCTGCCAGCCGGGATTCGTTGAAAACCGCGGCAACGAAACCAGCGGCGAAAGAAATTTCCCAGCCGCCAGCCGTTTCTCCCTCTCCCGCTTCCTTGCGAACCGAAACGAGAGCTGCAACGAGCACACCGGCGAGTTCCACAACCGGTACCGCTGCCAGTTCCGGTCCAGCTTCCGGTCAGGGCGAAGTGCTGGACCAAATCTTGCCGGACGTTCCTGACAAAGCGCTGGCGACGATTACCGGCAAGGTGCGCGTGACGGTGCGCGCTCATGTCGATGCTGCCGGCAACGTTTCAGACGCCGAGTTCGAGAATCCCGGCCCGAGCAAATTTTTCGCGGATCTCTCCCTCAAAGCCGTTCGCCGCTGGGAGTTCACTCCGCCGGAAGTGAATACGCGCAGCGTTCCCAGCGAATGGCTGGTGCGCTTCGAGTTTTCAGCGTCCGGCGTGCAGGCATTTCCCAAGCAAATCACCCCGTAGTCTTTTTGGTGCTTCTGTCTTGTTGTTTCTCTTGTAGGGGCGCAATTCATCGCGTCCCCGCTTCACACTCCCTACGGGAGTTCCCGTATTCCTTTCCCTCGGGCAAAGGGAGGAGCCCGCCACCCCCGGTGCTGTGGGATGGTTGTTAAAACCAAGGACTCTTGTATTGTCATGAAAAGAAACAAGATAGAAAGAGGCAAAGCACTGATGGGTAGCGGGTAGTGGTGGTGAGTACCGTAAAGTTATGCGTAAATTTCGAGATGTGTGGGGATAGAGGCCCTCCAAGGGGGGAGCGATGGGGACGCAGATTACGCCGATGTTGGCGGTGAGCGACGGGAAGGCGGCGATGGAGTTTTACAAAGCGGCGTTTGGGGCGACGGTGTTGTGGGACCTGGACGGACAGGTTGCGGGACTAGAGATTGATGGCGCGCCGTTTTTTCTGGCGGAGGAGGCGGCGGAGTACGGCACGCGCGGGCCGGCGTCGGCTGGATTCACAACGGTGCGGATTGAGCTGTTTGTGGACGATCCCGGAGCGGTGCAGAAGAAGGCGTTGGCGGCGGGTGCCCGGGTGCACAGTCCGGTAGAGGAACACGAGCACGAGACGACGGGGCCGCGGCCGATCCGGAGGATGCTGCAAGGGGCGGTGGTGGATCCGTTTGGGCATCTATGGTTGATCGGGAAGATTCTAGAGTGAAGAAAGGCGGAAATTCGGAAAACATTTAACGCAGAGGGCCACGAGACGCAGAGAAGAGCTAAAAAAGGAAATGGAAAATCGGTAAAAGATGCGCAGGCCATGGAAACGCTGAAGGAGTTGAAAGGTTTTAAAGTTCGAAGGTTTGAACCCAAAGGACCGAGCGAAAAGCAGATCCCTCACTCCCCATTCGCAAAAAACGCGACTGCGTTCGGGATGAAAACAGAGAGAGTGGCGAAAAGAAAGATGCCGGGCTGATCAGGGGGCGTTCCCAACGTGGAAACCTTCCAACGTGCCACATTCAAACGCTTCCTTGCCCGCTTGCAAACGTCCGGCGCTCCATCTACGCTACTCGCAGGGGAAAAAGAAAACACCTTGATGCCCAATCTTTCACCGGAAAACCTCGCGCTGTACTTCATTTTGTTTGTGGTCTTTCTCTTTTCGACCACGTGCCACGAAGCGGCTCACGCGCTGGTGGCAAAAATCGGCGGCGACGAGACGGCTTTCCTGGGCGGGCAGGTGACGCTGAATCCCGTGCCGCACATCCAGCGCGAGCCGTGGGGCATGGTGATTATTCCCATCCTGATGCTGGTCTTGAACGGCTCGATCATTGGGTGGGCCAGCGCGCCGTACGATCCGCATTGGGAACGGCGCCACCCGCACCGGGCGGCGTGGATGGCTCTGGCGGGCCCGGCGACGAATTACACGCTGATGCTGATTGCCGCGATTGCCTTGCGCCTGGGATGGACCCAAGGGTGGTTACACCAAGGTTCGTTTGCCGAGACGCTGATTGGCGCCACGTTTTCGCTCAATCTCTTGTTGGGCACGTTCAACCTGCTTCCGGTGACGCCGCTGGACGGCAGCACGGCCATCATGCTGTTTATGGGCGAGGACCGCGCGCACCGGTACCTGGATTGGCTGCGCGGAAATCAGTACGGCATCCTCGGCTTGGTGGTGGCGCTGGTGGCGTTCCGGTATGTTTACGGACCGATTGAGGCTTTTGCCCGAGGAATATTGTTGTGGAGCCATTTCTGACTGCCAAGGATTCGCGGCTTTTTGCCTCGGCTTTGCTGCACCAATTGTGAACATTCCGAAGGGAGGCGTCCCGGCTGCGCACAGTTTCAAGATGCATGCGCGCTAGCGTCTAAGTCATTTCATTTCATTTACGTAACGCACGGACCTGGTGGCCCGGTCTGCAATTCTCCACCCTGGAGGTCGCGCAGGCCTGCGATCGAACGCCAGCCCCTGGCCACCACTTGCAGCGTTGAGGTTTCGGGCTGGGACTCTTCCCATACTTTTTTCGGACTCTGCCGGAAGGAAGAAACCGGCAAGCGACTGACACTCCTGCACCGACTTGCTCCCGGTGCGATGATTTTCGTGGCCTGGCTCAGCCGACCGACGGCGAGCGCGCATTCCCCGCAGCCTAGGAAGCCGAAGCCTTGCCCTAGTTCCGAGTAGCCCATTCGGTTGTGATATGCTTTTGCTCCCCGTTTCGCTGACCGAAGCCAAGCAAAAGGAGAATGCAAAAAATGAGGAACAAATCCCTGTTAGGGACGCTCGTCGCGCTCCTTCTGATCACCGGCGCGGCCGCAGCGGCCTCCGCGCAAGAAGTGTCGCAGGCGGAAAAGGGCCGCGCGCTGCAGTACCTCGAATCGACAAAGAAAAATGTCCTGGAGGCGACAAAAGGCCTTTCCGAAGCACAGTGGAACTTCAAGCCAGCGCCGGATCGCTGGTCGGTGGCGCAAGTGATGGAACACATCGCGGCGGCGGAGGATTTTCTCCGGGAAACAACCAAGGAAAAAGTCATGACGGGACCGGCGGGAGATCCCGGACGGGACTTCAAGAAGACGGACGAAGCGGTTCTGACCATGGTTCCCGACCGTTCGCACAAGGCGCAGGCGCCGGAACCGCTTGTGCCCAGCAACCGTTTTGGCTCTCCGGATGGTTCAGTGAAGCATTTCCTCGAGAGCCGCGCGGTGACCGAAGATTTCCTGAAGAGCACGGCGGGATTGCGCGATCACGTGATGGACAGCCCGCTGGGGAAGCTGGATGGCTACGAGTTTGTCCTGTTCATCGCGGCGCACAGCGAGCGGCACACCAAGCAGATCAACGAAGTGAAAGCGGATCCGAATTTTCCAAAGAAGTAGCCCACTCTGGAACTAGAAGAAGAAGCGATGTGCCGCGCGGGAGGAAATCTTTGCGCGGCGCAATCGTTTGGGCCGCTGCGCATCGCCACGCGGCCACTCCCCATCAAAACAAATCTCCATCCGGAAGTTACTTCCGAGATGAAGAGGTAAAAACGAATCTTGCCGCGAACACCAGCTAAGAGTATCTTTCTGCCAAACCCGGGTGCCCAAAAACAATAACTCATCTTTTTAACGGAGGAATTTCGATGAAGAAGAATCAAGGGGGGAGAGTTTGTATGGTCTTGGCTGGGATTGTGGCTCTGGCGCTGGCGGCTTCCAGCCAGGAGAAAAAAGAAAGCGCGGAGGCGCACAAGATCGTGCACTTCGGCGACTTGAAATGGACCCCGATCATAAAGGGATGCGATCTCGCACCGGTAGCGGGGGATATGAATGCCGAGGGCGCACCATTCGTGCTGCGGATCCGCTGCGCGGACCGGGCGAAGATTCCCGCGCATTGGCATCCGACGGATGAAAACGTGACGGTGCTCAAGGGAACTTTTCTTGTGGGGATGGGCGAATCGTTTGACGAAAGCAAGTTACAGACGATGAACGTCGGAAATTTTGTGACCGTGCCCAAGGAGATGCGGCATTTTGCCATGAGCAAAGGCGAGACCATCGTGCAGGTCCACGCCATGGGGCCATTCAAGGTGAATTGGGTGAATTCGTCGGAAGTGCAGGCGCCGGATGCGCAGGCTGCGGCGGCAAAGCCGAAGTCGTGAGCCTGAGTGAAAAGGCGTTTCCGCGGTTTACTGTTGCTTGATTAAGGCTGGGCTCCAATTAGGAAGATTGCCCGTTCGAGCGCAATCTCGCTATGATGAGGACGCGTCTTCCGCGGAGACAAATACTACGTGGCGGAATGCTTCGATCTGCCAGCGGTGACGCAGGCAGCCACGCTCGATGAATTGATGTCCAATGTGAAACAGGCGATCGCCCTCCAATTAGAGGGCGAAAATCCCGCTGACTTTGGATTGGCGCCCGGCGCCTCCATTCTAGCGAGTTACGAATTGGAACCCGAACCGCAGGCGCATGCCTAACTAAGCTCAAGGTTCTCTCCGGCGCTTAAGTAGTTAAGATTCTTGCTTCGTTTGGCTTGGAAGTCGTGGCGCAACGAGGAAGCCATATGAGGTTAAGAAGAACCCCTGCAGATGGTACAGGCAGACACTCACAGTTCTGAATCATCGCGAATTGAATCGTGGAACTCTGTTGGCGATCCACCGGCAAGCCCTTCGCTATCTTCGAGCCGAGCAACTCGCGCCACATTTCTTCACGAACTGAGTGTGTTAGAATTTTCCCGCCGACGCGCGAGAGTGCGCGTCGACCGGAGCGTGGAACTTCGGGCTCTGTGCAACGAGGTCCCGCGAACCCCGCCAGGCCCGGAAGGGAGCAACGGTACCGGGTATGCCTCGGGTGCCGCAGATCACCCGAAGTTCCTCTCGCCGAAGGAAGTTTTCATTCGTAAGTTCTAAGTTGTGAGTTCAAGGTTGGGAGCTGCGGGACTTGGCCTTAAGTCTTGTGTCCCGTGCTTGCGACGACGGCGCGAACACAGAAAATGACTGGAAGATTCCCTTGGCAGATGCTTGAAAACGAAAACAGTCATCTGATTGAAGGGCATTTTGCTTGGGTTTTACGTGCAACTGAAGACTGAGAACTAAGAACTTTCCTATGAGTTATCAAGTCATTGCCAGGAAGTGGCGCCCGCAGACGTTCCAGGATCTTGTCGGGCAGCAGCACGTTACGGAAACGCTGAAAAATGCCATCGTGAACAAGCGCGTGGCGCACGCCTACATTTTTTCGGGCGCGCGCGGCGTGGGAAAAACCACCGCCGCTAGAATCCTCGCGAAGGCGCTGAACTGCGTGAAGGGGCCGACGCCGGAACCTTGCGGCGTGTGCGATTCGTGCAAAGAAATTGCCGCGGGAACTTCGCTGGACGTCATTGAAATCGACGCAGCCTCGAACCGCGGCATCGATCAAATCCGCGAGCTGCGCGAAATGGTGCGCTATGCGCCGGCGGCTGCTCGAACGAAAGTCGTGATTCTCGACGAAGCGCACATGCTGACGGGCGAAGCCTCGAACGCGCTGCTGAAGACACTGGAAGAGCCGCCGGACCGCGTGGTTTTTGTGATGGCCACGACGGAACCGGAAAACCTGGAAGACACGATTCGATCGCGGTCGCAGCATTTTCATTTTCGCGCGCTGACGTTTGCGGAAATCACCAAGCGGCTGGAGGAAATCGCGCAGAAAGAGGAATTGAAGATTGAGCCGGGCGCGATGGCGGTGATCGCGCGCATGGCGGAAGGCAGCTTGCGGGACGCGCTGTCGCTCGTGGAACAGGCTCGGGCGTATTGCGGCGACACGATTCCCGATGAGCAAGTGCGCGGGCTGTTCGGCGTGGTTCCGGAAGATGCGCTGGAGGAACTCGTGGGCGCGATTGCGGCGGGTTCTGCGGACCGCGCGCTGGGACTGGTGCACACGTTTCAAAAAGAAGGGCGCAACCTGCAGCACTTCTGCCGGGAAGCCATCCGGCACATGCGCAACCTGCTGATCGCGCGCGTGTGCGGCGCGGATTCCGAGTTGATTGCCGCAACGCCGGACCAGCGGCCTGCGATCGCGAAAGCTGCGGCGCTATTCGGCGAAGAAGACTTGACGCGATTTTTTCAGATTCTGCTGCAGACGGATGATGATTTGCGGAGAAAGCCCGATCCACGGGTGCACTTGGAAATGGGGCTGCTGCGGTTGATTAATGCTGCGCGCCTCGCGCCGCTGGAAGAGCTGTTGGCGGAACTGAAAAGCGGCATGCCGAGTGGCGCTAGGGCGGGAACGATGCGAGCGAGCGCAAGCACTTTGCCGCAAGCGCGACAGGCAGCGGCGCAGGCCGCTCCCGCTTTCGCAACGCCGCAGGGGACTGCAGCTTCGAGCTTCTCAGCAACAAGCGCCGCACCGGCGCGGCTTGCGTCGGATCCGCAATTCTCTTCTCCGTCCGCGCCACAAGCTGCGGCAACTTCGACGACTGCGGAAGTTAAAGCAGCGAACGGCAGCAAGGAGCCGATTCGCCTCAGCGGTATTCGTGAAGAACAAGTCGCAGAAATCAAGAGCGCGATTCAAGCTCAGCAAAAATTTTTGGGTGAGCTCGTTGAGCACAGCAGCGGCTGGGAACTCGAGGGCGCGGAACTGCGCATTTATTTTTCGCCGGACAAGCGGCCGTTCGCGGAAATGATCGAAGGGCGCGAGTCGCTGGAAAGGATCCGTGCCGTTTCGAGCAACGTGCTGGGCCGCGCGGTGCGAGTTTGTGCTAGACTTGAATCAGTCGCTGCAGCGGCGGCAGCGGCATCTGGTAATCAGGAATTGCGCGCACAGTTCGAGCGCGATCCGCTGGTACGGTCGATGCTGCAGCGATTTGGTGGTAAAATCACGGAAGTGCGATCGCGGCAAGAAGAAAAGTGAGTGCCCAAGAAGGACATGGTATGGAAGTCGGTGCCCTGCAACAGATGCTTTCGCGATTCCGGCAACTGCAGGAAGATCTGCAGCGGCAGGTGAATTCCGTCACGGTGGAAGCTTCGGCCGGCGGCGGAATGGTCACCATAAAAATGAACGGGCAGAAGCAGGTGGTGGATGTGCGCATCGAGCTGGAAGTTTTCGCCAGCAAAGATCAAGAGATGTTGCAGGATTTGATTCGCGCCGCGGTCAACGAAGCCGCGCGCCGCGTGGATGAAGAACTTGCCAATCAGATGAAGAACCTTGCCGGCGGCATTCCCGGAATCGCCGGGCTGAAAATCCCGGGCCTTTTCTAAGCTACCGCGCTCCTTCCTTGAATTTTCTGCGCCTAATTTTTCTATTTCACGTACTCGCCGTTGTGGACTTCGTATTCGACGCGAAAATGCTTTCGCTCGGTGCGGGATTCCCAATGTTCCTGCGCGATGATGCCGTTGGCTTGGGCGAGGCGCTTCGGAAGGCAGTGGATGCGAACGGTAATGCGAGAGCTGTTCTTGCGGGCTTTGCGCGTGAATGACGTACTCATCAAGGAGCTTCGCCAAGCGCTCGGAGAGATCGACCGCGCCGAACGGCGAATAGCCCGACTGCACCGGGAGATACATTCCTTCGCGGTCGGCTTCGAACTCCTCGTCCTTGACGTTGACGTCGACGTCTTCACACATCCTTTTGTATTTCCCCAATAAGTAAAGCGCAACAAACGGGGTAACGGCCACAAGTATCAGGTGGAGGATGGTTCCTTGTGGCAAGATACGGGAATGCTGATCCGCGAGGCTATTCCAAGCGATAACGATGCCATTTGGTCCATCATGGAACCCATCATCCGCGCGGGCGAAACTTATCCGCTAGCGCGCGACATGAGCCGGGAGGCCGCATTAACTCACTGGCTTGCTCCGGGCCATGAAGTTTTTGTCGCGGAAGACGGCGGCCAAATCGTTGGCACGTACATTCTGCGAGCCAACCGCGAAGGGGGCGGGGCCCACGTTGCCAATTGTGGTTACATGACGGCGCCCCACGCGACGGGCCGTGGCGTGGCTCGAGCGATGTGCGCGCACTCCCTGGAGCGGGCGCGGGAGCGCGGTTTCTGCGCAATGCAATTTAACTTCGTGGTCAGGTCCAACGAACGCGCTGTTCGACTGTGGCAGACCTTTAATTTCGAGATTGTCGGCCGCCTTCCGCGCGCTT
>QHYJ01000011.1:74966-118978 GCA_003223255.1 Acidobacteriota bacterium
GCTGCCGGGATAACCCGCTCATCGATACACTCAGAAGTTGGAACGCCAGTGAGCGATTTGCGCTTGCGCGCGCGCCTGTGCTACACATGCTGCATGCCTGATTTTGCCGCTCCTGTGGAACGACTTATCGATGAATTGAAACATCTTCCGGGCATAGGCCAGAAGACCGCGCAGCGCCTGGCGTTTTTCTTGTTGCGGGCCGCGCCGGAAGATGCGCTGGCGCTGGCCGACGCCATCCGTGACGCCAAAGAAAAAATTAGCGAATGCTCGATCTGTCACAACATCACCGACGCGGACCCGTGCCTTTATTGCGTCGGCCCGACGCGCAACAAGAAAACGATTTGCGTGGTCGAAGAGGCGCACAATATCCTGGCCATCGAGAAGACCCGCACTTACAGCGGAATGTATCACGTTCTGGGAGGTTCCCTTTCGCCCCTGTCCGGACGCGGGCCAGACCAGCTCCATATCAAGTCGCTGATTGAACGTCTAAAGGGCAGCACGGTCGAGGAAATCATTATCGCCACGAACCCGACAGCCGAAGGCGAAGCCACCGCCGTCTATCTCTCCAAGCTCCTCAAGCCTCTGGGCGTCCGTGTTACCCGCATCGGTGTGGGCATCCCTGTAGGCGCCGACCTGGAATATGCGGATGAGGTCACCATGCTGAAAGCCCTGGAAGGCCGCCGGGACCTGTAGCGGTCGGATTAGAGCAAAGGACTGGAAAACGGCAAGTTTCTGCTACGCGTGATGGTCCGGTTGATGTTCGAGGGTTTGGGGGCACAATAGGCGGATGGCAGCATGACTACTAGGAGATTCAGTACGCTCTAGGAATTTCCACAAATTAGGTATAGAGTCCACCTTAGAGCGTGCAGGTCCCCACACCGCGACTTGGCAGCCCGCAAATGGCTGCCGGGAGGTGCGCTCCATGCCGAGCCTGGCGCACTACATAGTTCAGTACGATCACGAGCACGAGTCCGCCTCAAACAAGCTGCTTCATGCGATCGGCATCCCCATGATTTTTGCAGGGATCGTTCTTGTGCTCTTCTTGAAATGGATTTGGGGCGCAGGATTTTTTCTAGGCGGGTGGGCACTTTTGTTTCTCGGCCATCGGCTGGAAGGAAATCATCCGGCGTTCTTTCAGGGACCGATTTATTTGCTCGTTGGGCCAATCTGGGTCGCTCGAGAAGTCTGGCTGTTTCTCCTGGGAACAAGTTGCAAGTCGACCTCAGAAGGTACCCCGCGAAGCTCCGCCTCAAAATAGCGCGGCGGGTTGCACTAGCGCGAAGTCAAGAACACTAAGGGACGACGGCGGTTTGTATGAACGACGCAAGCGGCAATTTTGCCGACGAGACTATCGAGATGGCTTCGGAGTCAGGGGTGAATGCAAACACGGAACCGAGGAAACGCCGCAGCACGCGCATTGTTCAGGCCGTTCCCACGGTTGCCGGTACCAATCGAAGCATTACGTGCTGAAAAACATGTGGCTGACGCTGGAAATTCCTCACCCGGAAACGGGCCAGCCGCCGAGATCGGTGCGTGGCCGCGTGGCCTGGATTCAGCGGCCCCGCACGGTTCGCCAGCTCTTTCAAGTCGCGCTGGAACTGGAAGTTTCCGGCAATGTTTGGGGCATCGCGTTTCCGCCGGAGGATTGGTTCCCGTTTCCGGAGGGTGTGCAGTTTCCACCCGTGCTGGACGGAGCGCTAGAACCGCCACCGTTGCCTTCGCCCCTAGAGCCCGAGGTGACGACAGCCGTCAGGGAGGCCGAGCTTTCCGCGGCGAACGCACCGGCGAGCGCAGGCGACAACTTGTGCGTCTTCCCTTCCCCCACGAGCACCACCGACGCGTCGCTCCAGTTGGCACGCCAGGTCGCAAGGCTCGTCGCCGACGCGCGGCAGCAAATTCAAGCCGCCGCGCAGGAAGCCGCCTCCCATGCCGTTTCCGCCGAGCGCCGCCTCTCCTTCGAGCAATGGGAACAGAAGTTTGCCGCCGGACGCGCAGAAATCGCCAATGAAACCACGCGCGCGATCGAAAAGCTGCAGCAGGAAACCGACAAGCAGTCGCAAGAGGCGCAGGCCGCTGCGGCAGAAGTGTGGCGAACAGAGTTGCCCCGCTGGCTGGCTCCGCAGTTGGAACAGCTCACTCGCGAGTTCACGGAGAGGCTTGCGCGGGAGGCACTCACCGAGCGTGGCGCACACGCACAGCAACTCGAAACCGCAGCGGAGTCTCTTAAAGCCACTTCCCAGCAAGCGGAAGAAACCGTCGCCCGGCTGAAGACCCAGGCAGAACAAGCCGAAGCGGAACTGACCTCGACTTTCACGTCCGCGCAGTCTTCCTGGCGCGAGCAAGTCAGCCAAGAGTTCGAAGCCGCTCACGCGCAATTACGCGAACGCCTGGAAGGCGCGCTCGTTGAGGCGCAAGACCGCGCGGCGGGCGGGTTGAATGTGCACCTGCGCTCGCTGCTCGCTCAGCTTCAGGAAGAAACCGCTCGACACGCCGCCGTTTTGCGAGAATCTGCGGAAACCTCCGGAGGGGAATGGGAACAGAAGCTGGCGGCGACGCGCAAATCGCTGCAGGAACAGTCGCAACAATTGGAATCTGTCCTTACGCGCGCCGCAGAGGCCCACCAAAACCTCGAGCAGCATTCCGCTGAACTCTACAGCGCCCAACAACAGACGCTCGCAGCGCTCCATGCACAACTTGCCGACACGCTCAGCCAGAGCCGCAGCGAATTGCATCGGGAATCCGAATTTCTCACTGAGCAAATCAACGCGCGCATTCTTGCCACCTTCGAAGGGGCCGCCAACAAAGCGCGGGAGCAATTCGAAACGCAGATTCAGGAGATCGTGCAACCGCACATCGCACATGCCGAGGAGGCGATTCAGCGCCTTGCAGGCAGCCGGTCTCTGGTAGACGCTGCACTTACGCTGCAACAGGAGCGCATCCGCGCTTCCGCCGACGAAGCCTTCGCGGAATCCCTGGCGCACTTCCGCGAGAACCTCGGCGGCGTCGAGCAGATCTTCCGCGAGTCCTCGCAATCCATCACTGGCCAGTCCCTCGCGGAATTGGAAGCAAAAGTTGGGGATCTAAAGCACCAAGTCCTGGATGAGCTTCTAAAATCCGCCGAGTGGTATGAGAAGAAAGCGCAGACACAAATCCAAAATCATTCGGAGAAAGCGGTAGAGCACGCCGAAAGTCAACTGCGCGACAAAGCCAGGGAAATCTCGGGCGTCTTCGCTACCGAACTCGATCATTCCAGCCGCAACTTCCTCGGGCACACGCAAAGGCAAATGGAAGAGGTGGTGCGCGATTCCTTCGAACGGGCGCGCGCCCTTTTCGGCGAAGCGGCCGACACAACGACCGCGGCGTTCATCGACGAAATTCAGCGCACTGCCCAGCAAGAGCTGGGAGGATACAACGAAGAACTCAAGCGCACCACCATACAAGAGCGCACCGAACTGGCACAGCAGGTCAATTCGGAGCAGGAAGCTTTTCTGAAGCGCTTCCAGGAATCTTTGGGCGGCGTTCTCCAAACGCGTGTTGCCGAGGTGCAGAAGACCGTATCGGAAGGCTTTGCGCCGCTGCTGGAACAATGGAAAAGGATCACGGATGCGCACCAGCAGGAGATGAAGCGCGTTTACGACCGCATTGGCGAGCAAGCGGCGGAACAGCACAAGACGCGGCTCGAAGGTGTTTCGAATCAGTGGTTGCTGGCAACGGTTGCTTCGCTCGATCACCAGTCACGCGAAATGATTGCAGGCGTCGCCGCCGCCGCGGAAGAAAAACTTCGCGCGGCTTGTTCGCAGGTTTTCGAAGGTGTGGGCGATTCGCTGCGGCAACGGCTTAGCGAAATCGCGAAAAACTTCACGCCCCCAACGGAACCTCCTTCTCCGCGGGCGAAAGGCGCAAGCACGGGGAGCTGAATCGAGACCCCTTTTTGACGCGAGCAGATCGCTTGATTCGCGACTTCCTTTTGAGCCCGGTATAATCCCAGGATTCAATCGTTATGGCCAATCATGCTTATTTGCGCGTCTGGACTCGCGATTTCTCGATGGAAACAATGATACCCGAGTTCGCGCGTTTCCTGACCACCGCGCCGCTCTCCGCCTCCCACGAAACGTTTGAGGAATTGATCGTTCAGGCGGTCGACCCTGGCGAAGCTCCCATCGAGGAATGGAACTTGCGACCGCTCAAAGCAGGCCCTGCGCAAGTTGCTGCCATGGCCGCCCAGCATCTCAACTCCGATACGGCGTACATCGCTGGCGCAACCTGGGACTTGTGGAGCTTCGATATCGAAACTTTGAAGTGGCAGCGCAAACCGCAGCCCCTCGAATTGACTTGCCATGGACCAGACTATGACGACGGAATAGCTGCCTCCGCAGGACATTTTCAGGCAGACTTGGGTTTTGAGCATTTCTTCACTGGACACGGCGGGCTGCTCGCATCGGGGAGTTCGTCCAATTCCTCCAAATCTTCCAAGTCCTCCGAACCTTTCAATTCTTCCGAGCATCCTGTCGAGCACACCTTCCGCCAGTGGATGGCCGCCGGCAACAACCTGAAGGAATATCACGCCAAGACCCGCGAAAACATCCAACAATTGTTCTTTTGAGTGGAGGCTATCGAGCGGGCCCTGCCCGTCGAGCGCACCGAATTATGGTCCGAAGGCGAGGAAAACATGGAAGCGCGGCTGGACGAGATTCTCGCCCAGCGCTAGCCCCGCGCCCAAGGCAATTGGGGTTCACAGAGTCCTTCCAGGAAACGCTGCTAGCAGTTAGAATTGTGATATTTGGCGATGGATTCGGCGCGTCCGGGAGTGCCGCCAAGGTTGGAAATTCCCAGCACTCCGGAGAAAGAGGGGAGCCCCGAGCTGATGGTCGGGACGATGCTCGCGGCCCCAAGGTTGGGATGGAAAAGACCTCAACGAGCGAAGGTTCGCGTGCTAACGGGTCGAGGTGCGCCCCGTCCTTCCTAAAGAGGACAGTCGGTGTCGGGGCGGTCCGAACCGGGAAAATCTCTCTGCGCTTTTGTCTGAGTTTCTTGCCCATGGCTATTCTTCTGGGCGGGTGCAGCACGGACGCAACCAAACCTTCGGCGCAAGCCGAAGCCAAACCTGCTGCGCCGGCCGTCCCCGAGGAGATTCAATCGGCGGCGGAGTCCCTCCTGGGAAGGGAAACGCAAGTGTTGCTATTCGCGGATTTGGCGAAGAATGGCAAGCAGCAATTTCTGGCGGCCAACGTCGTGCCCAAGACTCCCACGAATAATCTGCCCGGCACGATCGTGACCCGCGCCGTGGTCGCGGAAAACGATGACGGAAAATGGTCGGAAGTTTTGCGCGTCGATGAGCATCTGAAAAACCAGAAAGGTTTTCTCGGCCTGACGCCTTTGACCGCGGTGACCGGCTGGCGGCTGCAGTATGAACAAAGCGAGGACAAAGGCTTGCAGCTTTACTTCACGCCGCTGAAGGGCATAACCGATTCGCACCCCCAGACTATCGGCGTGCGCTGGAATTCCGCAACGAAGCGGTACCAGTCGCTCGATCGCAACTACGAGCATTTCCTGCTCGAGTCTCCGTCCATCGGCACGGCGAGGTCCACCCTGCGATGAGCCAGGCAACGACCTGCGCGAGCTCGCCGTCCGGCACAGGACAGGAGCCACCTCCCAGCAAAGACTTGCGCGGACTGATGCCCTACCTTCGCCGGTATACATGGAGCATGGTCTTCGGGTTATTGATGGTTTTTTTGATGGGCGTCGTGACCAACGTGCTCCCGCTGGCCACTGGCGTCATGACCGACACACTTGCCGGTAGCCCCGCCCCGTTCGAGAATTCGGGGGGCAAAGCTAAAGGCCCGGCGATTGCGGCAATTCCGCGCGTGTCCAAACTCAGCCAGGCCATACCGTTTTACGCGCCAAACAGCCGTCAAACGCTCGGCATTTACTGCCTCATCGTGGTCCTTTGCGTTGCGATCAAGGGCGTTCTTTCCTTTTCGGGGCGCTGGATTCTGATCGGCGTCTCACGCGACATCGAGTACGACATTCGTGGCGACGTGCTGAAACGCCTGCTGGCTCTCGAACCTGAGTTTTACGTGCGCAACCGTACCGGCGAACTGATGTCGCGCGCCACCAACGACCTCAATTCCGTTCGCATGGTGCTCGGGCCCGGCATCATGTATAGCGCCACCACGATCGTCACCATGATTATGGCCATCCTGGTCATGGTCACGTTGTCCCCATCGCTCACGCTGTGGGTCTTGCTCCCCGCGCCAGTGGTGGCCATCGCCGTGTGGTTCTTCGGCAAGACCATCCATGAGCTCTACGAAAACATTCAGGCCGCCCTGGCCACGCTCACCGCGCGCGTGCAGGAAAACCTCTCCGGCGTGCGCATTGTGCGCGCTTATGCGCAGGAAGAAGCGGAAATGCAGGCGTTCGACGA
This sequence comes from Acidobacteriota bacterium, assembly GCA_003223255.1. Taxonomy (GTDB): domain Bacteria; phylum Acidobacteriota; class Terriglobia; order Acidiferrales; family UBA7541; genus Acidiferrum. The sequence continues at coordinate 81,391 of QHYJ01000011.1, forward strand.
GCCCAATCGCGAGTACGTCTCGCGCAACATTCGCTTGATCCGCACCTGGAGCATGTTCATGCCTTCGCTCCAGGCGTTGGTGGGCACGAGCTTCCTAATCGTTCTCTGGCAGGGCGGCCACCAACTCCTTAACGGCCAAATCACGCTCGGCGCCCTGATCGCCTTCTTTTTCTACCTAAACCAGCTCGTCTGGCCGATGATTGCGCTAGGCTGGGTGACTAATATCTTCCAGCGCGGCGCCGCTTCCATGGGCCGCCTGAATTTCATCCTTACCGCGAAACCAAATATTGACGATCGCGCCGCGATCCTCCCCAAAGACGCGGCTCCGGTCGGCGAAATTGAGTTCCGGAATCTTACTTTTAGTTACCCAACTACTCTTTCTGGCGCGAACGGCTCCAATGGCTTTGGGAAATCCAACGGCGGCGGCCTGCACCCGGTTCTTTCCGACATCAACCTGAAGATTCCTGCCGGCTCCACTCTTGCCGTAGTCGGGCCCACCGGATGCGGTAAAACCACACTCGCCGCCCTCGTCGCCCGGCTCTGGGAAGCGCCCAAAGGAACCGTGCTGATTGACGGTCATCCCATTCAAGATTGGCCGCTCGAAACCCTGCGCCGTTCCATCGGCTACGTTCCGCAGGACACTTATCTCTTCAGCGAGACCGTCGGCGGCAACATCGCCTTCGGATTACGGGATTACCATCCCGAGCGCGCCCGCGAAGCGGCGGAAATCGCCAGCCTTCATGGGGACATACAGGACTTTGCCGCCGGGTACGACACGACCGTTGGAGAGCGCGGCATCACTCTCTCGGGCGGACAGAAACAGCGCACTGCGATTGCCAGGGCCATTGTGCGCGATCCGCGCGTTCTGATCCTGGACGACGCGCTCTCCAGCGTGGACACACAGACTGAGGAAAAAATTCTCTCCGGCTTGCGCAGCGTCATGCGCCGCCGCACGACGATTCTGATTTCGCACCGCACGTCCACGGTGCAGAACGCCGACCAGATCGTGGTTCTCCGCGAAGGCCGCATCATCGAGCGCGGCACACATGATCAGTTGCTCGGACGCGGCGGTTATTACGCGGATTTGTACCAGAAGCAGTTGCTCGAAGAAGAGCTCGAAAACGCATGAGCACTTTGCAAGAAGAAGAGGCCTTAGGCAAAGCGTACGACTCGCGCTTGATGCGGCGGCTTTTGCAATACTTGAAGCCGTACCGCTGGCGTGTGGTGTTGGCGCTTGCGCTGGTGGCCGTCGTCACGCCTCTCGAACTCGCTCCTCCCGCGATTTTCCAGAAGGCCATTGATAACAACTTTGTCCCAGCAATGGACCACAAGATCGCTGAATCCAGCGCGTGGATTGGGATCATTTGGCTGAGTTTGCTGTACTTGGCCGTCCTGGCGTTCGATTTTCTCGCCCAGTACATTCAAATCCGCATCATGCAGCGCGTCGGCCAGCAAACCATGTACGACATGCGCCGTGAGATATTTGGCCACTTACAGCGCTTGCCCATGAGTTATTTCGACCGCCACCCCGTCGGTCGTTTGGTGACTCGAGTCACCACCGACGTCGACGCGCTCAACGATCTCTTCGCCGCGGGCGTCGTCACCATGATTAACGATTTTTTCCTGCTCGTGGTTATGGCCGCCTTGCTTTTCAAGCTCGACCGCCGCCTGGCTCTTGACACGCTTGCCATCCTGCCCGGCATCCTGATCGTCACGCTGATTTTTCGCAAATATGTACGCGACGCCAACCGCCGCATCCGTATCGCCATCGCGCGGATCAACGCTTTCCTCCAAGAATATATTTCGGGCATGAGCGTGGTGCAGCTTTTCAATCGTGAGAAAAAAGCCATGGAGGAATTCTCCAAGCGCAATCGCGACAACATGCTCGCCTGGCGCGATGCTATTCTGGCCTACGCCCTCTTTTACCCCGCAGTCGAATTCCTGAGCTTTGCCACCATTGCTCTTATCTATTGGTCCGGCGGGAATCGCATCTTGCATGGCGCGCTTACGCTCGGCGTGCTCACGGAATTCACCATGTACGCGCAGCGTTTCTTCCGGCCCATTCAGGACCTCAGCGAGAAATTCAACATCCTGCAGTCCGCCATGGCCGCCTCCGAACGCATTTTCAAGCTTCTCGACGAACCGGTGACCATTCAATCGGACCCCAACGCCATCACACTCGTCCGTCCACACGGCGAAATCGAATTTCGCAATGTCTGGTTCAGCTACCGCAATGTCCGCGAACCTTCCGAAGAAGATTGGGTGCTTCGCGATGTTTCTTTCCGCGTCGAACCCGGCCAGACTTTCGCCATTGTCGGTCACACCGGCGCCGGCAAGACCACTCTCATTTCCCTGCTTCTCCGCTTCTACGACATTCAGCGCGGCCAAATCCTGCTCGACGGCAAGGATATTCGCACCATCGAGCTGCAGGACTTGCGTCGCCAATTCGGTATCGTGCTCCAGGATCCTTTTCTTTTTACCGGAACGATTGCAGCCAACGTCCGCCTTGGCACGCCGAACATCGACACCGTCACCGTCGAGCGCGCCCTCGAAGAAGTCGGCCTCGGTGACTTCATTCGCTCGCTCTCCGAAGGCCCCGCCACCAGCGTCAACGAGCGCGGCTCCACGCTTTCTGTCGGCCAGCGCCAGCTGATCAATTTCGCCCGCGCGCTGGCGCACAATCCGCGCTTCCTGATTCTCGACGAGGCCACCTCCAGCGTAGACACCAAGACGGAGTTGCAGATTCGCGAGGCATTGAATCGCCTGCTCTCCGGGCGCACCGCACTCGTCATCGCCCACCGCCTCAGCACCATCCAGCACGCGGATCGCATCCTCGTCTTTCACAAAGGGCGCTTGCGCGAGCAAGGTGCGCACCAGGAGCTTCTCCTCCAGCGCGGTATTTATTTCCGCCTTTATCAGCTCCAGTACAAAGAGCAGGAGCTGCACATTCCTCTCGAAGCCCGTGGCGCGGCCGAGCCGTCTGCTCTGCCGGCCAGCGACTGATCGCTTTCTTCGCCGCGCATGCCACCTATTCCGCTTCTGCTCTCCGCCGGTGAAGCTTCCGGGGACATGTATGCCGCACGCCTCGCCTCTGCCCTAATGCAGCGCCTCGACGTCGCCATCTTCGGCATGGGCGGACCACAGATGCGCGCCGCCGGCGTGGAAATCATCACCGACTATTCCGAAGTCTCCGTCGTGGGAATCACCGAGGTGCTGAAGCGCTTGCCCTCGCTCGTTCGCGCCATGCGTCATCTTGTCGAAGAAGCGGGTCGTCGAAAGCCCCCGCTCGCCATCCTCACGGATTTTCCCGGCTTTCACCTGCGCCTGGCGCGCAAGCTCTGTCCTAAAGGCATTCGGAACGTCTATTATATTTGCCCACAATTCTGGGCCTGGCGCCCTTGGCGTGTGAAGCTGGTGCGACGCCGCTTTGCCGAAGCGCTCTGCATTTTTCATTTTGAAGAAAAGTTCTATGCCGACGCCGGCGTGCCTGTGAAATTCATCGGCCACCCGTTGGTGGGAAACGTCAACGCCAGCCTGACGCGGGAATTATTTTGCAGGAAATACGGTCTTCCAAATGAAGGGCAAATCATCACCGTTCTTCCCGGCAGCCGTCGTGGCGAGATCGCCCATCATCTTCCGGTGTTAATCGAAGGGCTTCGTGAAATTCGCCTGCGCTTTCCTGGTCCACCACAGATAGTGATTGCCGTTGCGCCGGGCTTGGATGCCGCGAGGATTGAGAAAGACTTTCCCCGTGATTGGCACCTGAGACTCATTTCGAACGACACCTACAACGCCTTGGCGGCCGCCGACCTCGCGATCGTCTCCAGCGGCACCGCCACGGTCGAAGCCGCCCTCTTGGGTAAACCCATGATTGTGGTTTATCGCCTTTCGTCGCTCACCGCGCTCCTCGCTAAGCCGCTGGTGAAAACCAAGTTCTTCAGCATGGTCAATCTCATCGCAGGGCGCGCCGTCGTTCCGGAATTGATTCAGAACGGCTTCACGCCACAGCGTCTCGCCGCCGAGGCAGAATCGCTGCTGTCCGGCCCGCCTAGCCCCAATCCGCGCGTCTCAGAAATGCGGTGCTGCCTGCAAGAAGTGCAAAAACTCCTTGGTCCTCCTGGAGCCGTAGACCGTGCCGCCGACGAAATCGTCCGGCTGCTAGGTACCGCCACAAGCAACGCGAAGTGAGCTCTTTGGTATCCTATTAGGTGTACAGTGATTGGGGATAGGCATCACATGGAAAGGGGTCCGATGACCCGTCGTCGAGGGATTTCAGACACTATCGGTATGTTCCTGCTGCTCCTTTCGTTGGCCGCTGCGCCGCTCCATGCCCAGGCTCCGCGTCCGGTGAATTTTCTTGCCACCCACTACGACGTCTCTGCAACGCTCGACGCCATTGGCCAGTCGCTTTCTGCCACCGCCAAAATCGATCTCGTCGCTACCGAAGCCTCCAGCAACGTGCGCGTCGAGCTTCATCCCAACCTCGTCGTCAAGGAAGTCAAAAGCCCCGAAGGCAAACCGCTCACCTTCGAGCGCGACAGCCAAAATCCTCTTTTTGTCAACGTCCAGCTTCTCACTCCCGTCGCCTCGGGCGGCCACGTTACGCTCACTTTCACCTACGCGGGTTTGCTCTTCAACGAAGAAAACAGCCCCGTGCCCGGCATCCGCGTCGCTTCGATCACCAAGGATGGCGCCTATTTGCTTTTACCTGCGCGCTGGTTCCCGCTCACCGATTATCCGTCCAATCGCTATACCGCCTCGTTCCGGTTGAACGTTCCCGCAACTTTCGCCGTTGCAGGCTCCGGCAAAGCGCCGGCTCCCACGCCTGTACCGGGAAAAAACGCCGTCGAAGGCAGCCGCCTTCTCTACACCTTTGAGTGCAACCGGCCCGCGCAACATGGCACGTTTGTCGCCGGCAACCTGCAGCTCAATCCCAGACAAGCAGAGGGCATCAGCGTCAACGTTTACGCGCCGCGCAATATGTCCTCGAACGCGCAGGAGTTTGCTGCCGACGTTGCGCGGGCCGCCGTGGCTTTCTCCGACATGTTCGGCCCCATCCCCGATCCTTCTTTCGCTCTGATTCAATTGCCCGAAGGCACGCTCCGCGATTTCGCCGCTCCTGGCGCGCTTCTCCTGAGCCAGCGCATGTGGGACCCCAAAGCCAGCGACCGCGCCATTGCCCGCCTCGTCGCCTCGCAATGGTGGGGAGTGCAGGTTGCTCCTGCCACGCCCAACGACGCCTGGATCAGCGACGGCCTCGCACGCTACTGTGAAGCGCTCTATGCTGAACAAACTTCCGGCAAGGAAGCGGGCCTGCGTGCCGTAGACGAATTCGCGGTTGGTGCGTTGATGTATGAGGACGCCGCGCCCGTCGGCCAAGCTGGCCGTCTCGCGACGTATTCCCCGGACTACCGCTCCGTCGTGATGAACAAAGGCGCCATGCTTTTTCACATGCTGCGCGCCATGATGGGCGACGTGGCCTTCAAGTCCGCGCTGCACGACTTTTACTTTCAGTTTGCCGAAAAATCCGCTCACATCGAGGATTTTGAGAATCTCGCCGAGCGCCGCGTCCAAGCTTCCACAAAGCAGGGGCAAGATCCGCCGAATCTGCGCAGCTTTTTCGCACAGTGGCTGAACTCCACCGGCGTCCCGGAATTTACGCTCGATTACGTCGTCTACCGCACGCCGAAAGGTTTCCGCGTCGTCGGCAAAATCAAGCAGCCTCTCGAAACCTTCCACATGCCCGTGGATTTGCGCATCGAAACGGAAGGCAACCCGGAAACCAAGACCATCGAATGTACCGGCCTTGAAACGCAATTTTCTGTCGACGTTTTCGGCCGGCCCAAGCCACTCGGCATCAAAATCGATCCAAACAACGTCATTCTCAAATCTAGCGTCCCGCTGCGCGCTCGAGCGGCCATTGCCCGAGGCGAGGATCTCGCCGAACAAGGCCGCTTTTACGACGCCATCGCACAGTACCAGAAAGCGCTCAGCATCCAGCCCGGGCGCCCGCTCGCCAATTTCCGCATGGGCGAAGCGTTCTTCTACCAGAAAAACTACCAGGCCGCCGCCAACTCTTTCCGCGAAGCTCTGCAGAATGTTCCTGAGCCTTCGGAAAAATGGACCGAAGTCTGGAGCCATGTTTATCTCGGAGAGATTTTCGATTTGCTGGGTCAGCGCGAGCGCGCCGTCAACGAGTACAGCAAAGCCAAGCAGACCAACGACAATACCGGTGGGGCACAGGCTCGAGCGGAACAGTTGATCAAGAAACCCTACTCTGAAAGCGGCGGCGAACTGGTTGCCACGCCCGCACCCACGGAACCTGCAAAGCCTGGTTCAACACTCGCCACCCCCGCTTCCGGCGAAAAGCCGGTCCTCAAGAAAAGGCCGGATCCTTCCCCGCAATAGAACTCCCCTTGCTGCCCAATACTAAACGGTCATCCTGAGCGAGGCAGCAGGCCCCGATGCGAGCCTTGCCACTGGTCCCTCCTGCGCTCGCAACCCACACTCTACCGCAGTCGTCCGCCAAGACCTTTCCGCTGGAGCAAAACCTGAAACCGTTCACCCATGCCCTCGGGATGGATGAGCGTCTTCAGTTGCAAGCGCGCGCGAATCTGCTCGGCTTCGTTTTGTCCCGGGTCGTAGAGGTCGGCGAACTCGTTCGCCTCCCCCAGCGCCAACAGAAAGGCCGTCTGCGAGGTAAGCGTCGCCGTTTCCAGGCCCGACCGTCGCCCCCAAGTTTCGAGGGCCGTGAAATTCACATGCGCGGTCAGGTCCTGCTCTCCCGGCGACGCGTAGAAATCCTCGCTCACGCAATGCTCCCGGTAAGCCAGCAACGTGCCGCGCATGTGGCGCTCGTCGAAGAGCTCCGCCGCGCGATGGCCGTAATCAACGGTCAGCACAAATCCCCTCGCGATGCGCCGCCCGATTTCCGTGATCCAATCGCACGCTTCGAGCCCCGCTTCCGCGTGCTGGCCTTCGTACAGTGTGATGCCTTGCGTCGCAAAATATTCGTTGATCGCGCACGTGGAAACCGTCGCGACCACATCTACAAATTCTTCGTTGTCGCAACCCACACAAATTTCTTGCAGCACGCCTTCGCGCATCACCATGCGGTGCACGGCCAGCGCGTCGATCAATTCATTCGAGAAAATGCAGCCCGCGGGAATCTGCGCTGCAATCTCCGCCGCAATCCGCAGGCGGCCCGCCGTCGCGTGGCGTTCCAATCGCGAAGCAGCTTGCTCGCGCCGCGACGCTGACCGCTCCACGGCGACATAGCGCAGCGCCCAGTAAAATTCCGGCAGCCGCGCTTTGCAAAAATCCAGGACGTGCCCGGCCAACCGCCCTACTCCCGCGCCCACTTCCACGAGCAAAAATTCTGTCGGCCGGTCTAGCTGCTCCCACATTTGGCCAAATTTCCGCGCGAGCAATCGGCCAAAAATCGGATGCACATCCACGCTGGTGTAGTAATCCGCGAACCGCTGCGATTCCGCTTTGCTGTAGTACCCATGCACCGGATGGTACAGGCATTCGCGCATGAAGTCGGCAAAAGGGATGGGGCCGTAGCGGCGAATCCGCTCCGCAAGCAATTCTTCGAGCGGCGTCATGCGTCTGTTGCTCCCGCGGTTCCTGAGGACAGTTCAGCTTGCAGCTTGTTCCAAGTGCGCTCGAAGATTTCCTTAGCGACGTCGTCAAACAGCACGAAATGCACCGTCTCAAGCGAAGTTTCGCCACGCAGATGTTCCGCTGCCTCGCGCAGCATGATCTTCGCACACTCTTCCAGCGGAAACCCGGCGATGCCGGTACCGACCGCGGGAAACGAAATGCTTCTCAGTCCCCGGTCTTTCGCAATCCTCAGGGAGTGCGCGGTAGAACTCCGCAGTGTTTCCGCGGTTGTCGCTCCACCAAGCCGCATGCTTGCGGCGTGGATCACGAACCTGGCTTTCAGCTTTCCGCCGCTCGTAATCGCAGCGTATCCCACGGGGATGGTACCGATCTCGTTGCACTCGCGCTGGATGGCGTCGCCGCCTTTTCGCCGGATCGCCCCGGCCACGCCTCCGCCAAGGATCAAATCGTTGTTCGCGGCGTTGACGATGACGTCCGTGTCCATCTCTGTTAGGTCGCCTTGCTGGATGACGATTCTTTCGGCCAGTGATTTCATTTCCGGCACTCTTTTCTCTGCGTATGAACAAGCGCCTAAAAGTTATGCCAACTGCTACTCATTTCAAAAGCTTTTTGTACGCTTCTTCGTCAAAACCAAGAACCATTTGCGAACCGCGCATCACAATGGGCCTGCGAATCAGATTGGGTTCCTTGGCCATCAGTTGGATCGCTTCCGCGCGCGAAGGCGGATGTTCCTTCATGTTTCGCGTGCGGAAGATTTCGTTGCGCGGATTCAAAAATTCCCTGCAATCGCGCTGGCCGATCAGCGCGTCCAGTTCGGCCTCGGTCAAACGCTCCGTGCGCAAGTCGCGCGATTCGAGTTCCACACCCAGTTCCAGCAAGAGACCCCTTGCTTTGCGGCAGGTAGTTCAGGTTGGCTTGTTGAGAAACTTGACTCTCACTTTGGGCATAGGACCTTCGACGCAGAGGGACGGGGCAAGCCTCGCCCCCTCGGGAGATCGTACATGCAGCCGGGCACAAAATGAAAAACAAGGAGCGTTAATACCGCGGGACTTTGGAGTCGACTTCGAGCGACCAGCGCTCGATACCCCCGGCCAGGGACTTGGCACGCTCGAATCCTTGAAAACGCAGCCATGCCGCCGCATCCAAGCTTCGCATGCCGTGATGGCAATAACAAATCACCTCGTCGACGTCCGGCAGTGTATCCAGGCTGGCAGCCAGCGCGCCAAGGGGAACGTGTTTCGCGCTCTCGATTCGGCAAATTTCAAATTCCCACGGCTCGCGTACGTCAACGAGCACTACATTTTCTCCGCGGTCGAGCCGCGCCTTCACTTCTGTCGGAGTAATTTCCAGTTGGTCCATGTTCTTATTTTATTTCACTCTCCAAACCGGCTTGCGCTTTTCGAGGAAGGCGCGAATGCCTTCCTGCGCATCGCGCATTTGCATCAGCTCGGACAGGTATACGCGTTCCGCTTCTTCGAGGTGCTTCAGAAAATCGGACGAGTGAAGGCGGGCGAGAGTTCGCCGGGTCAAGTGGAGCACGCTGGGGCTCAGCGCTCGAAGCTCTTCGAGAAGCGCATCCACGGCGGCGGGAAGCTCATAGTCGGGAACGACGCGTGTGACCAGGCCGAGGCGGTGCGCTTCCGTGCCACTAATTTGATGGCCGGTGAGAATCAAGTGCGCGGCCGCTTGCATGCCAACGAGGCGAGGCAACGTCACCATCGCTACCGGCGGATAGCATCCTAGCCTGATTTCCGGCTGACCGAACTGCGCTGATTCAGTAGCGAGGACGAAATCGCAAAACGTGGCAAGTTCCATGCCGCCGCCAAGGCAGTAACCGTGCACAGCGGCAATGGTCAGGCAATCGGCTGTGGCCAGGCGGCGAAACACGGCGTGAAACGCGGAAAGCGCAAAACGCCTTAACTCCCGCGCCCTGGAAAATCACGAAATCCGATTTGGGCAGGGCGCGCTCAAGCGCCGCATCGAGCGCTTCCATCGTCGCAATATCCAGGATGTTCAGGGGAGCGCGGTCGAGCGTGATCCAGGCGGTGCGGTGCTCTAGACGGAGCTGAATGGTTTCGAGATGAGTGGCCATGCTTACCAAGCGTTTACATTTTACAGCTATTTGCCACGAAACTGCGGGGACCGTTTTTCAAGGAAAGCGCGAATACCTTCCTGGCAATCTTCGGAAAGATAACAGCGAACTTGTTCCTGGACTTCCTGTTCCAGAGCTTTCTCGAGTCTTTCTTTTTCGCTGCTGAATAAGTTCCTTTTTACCGCCCGAATCGCCAGGGGCGGCCCTTGCGCGATTTTTTGCGCGAGGGACCGCACTTCCGCTTCGAGCTGCGCGCCGGGTACCAGCCGATTCACGATACCAAGCTGAAGCGCAGTCTTCGCGTCAATCATGTCACCGCTATAAAAAAGCTCGGCGGCTTTGGCGGGGCCGACGAGCTGCGGCAAGAAGTACGTTCCGCCAAAATCGGGGAACAGCCCAACTTTGGCAAAATTCTGGCCGAACGTGGCTTCTTCGGCAGCGATGCGAATGTCCGCGGCCAGAGCGATGTTCATTCCCGCGCCTGCTGCGGCGCCATTGACGGCGGCAATCACCGGTTGCGGCATGATGCGCATCTTGAGAACGGCTTGCATCCCGGCTCGCAGGAGCGGCTCCAACGACTGCGTCTGACCCGTCTCGCGGCCTTTGCCAATCAACGCAAGGTCGCCGCCAGCGCAAAAAGCGCGGCCGGCGCCGGTGAGTACTACAACGCGGACTGATTCATCCGCGGCAATGCGGCCCAGCGCATCGTTCAGAGCGGTCGTGAGTTCGTTATTCAGGGCATTCAGGCGGTCGGGCCTATTCATGATCAGCACGGCGACGCCGTCGTGCTTTGCTTCGTGAAGGACCGGGCCAGCCTGTGCGGGTTGAGGAGAATGGCTCATCAGCTTCCAAACCTAGTTTGCTTGGACTTCCCTGGTTTTTTCAACTTTGGCCACGAGTTTAGCCAACTTTCGAAAGTGCAACAATTTCTCGTTCTTGAATTTATTGTTGGCCCCGCTGGTGGAAGGCAAAACATAGACGCGCGCTCCGTACAGCAATTCTTTCTGGATTCCGTATTTGCAGCGGCGCTGCGCGAACTGTTCGTAGGTGAGCTTGCCATTGAACGCCACGACGTGCGGAGCAAACTCCTCGAGTTTTTGCGAGAGCACGATGCGCCCTTCCGCAAAATCTTCTCGCTTCAGTTCCTCGACGCCTTTGGTTGGACGCTTCACCAAATCGGTGAGGCCGATGCCAAATTCGATCACTCGTCGGTCGTCGTGATAATCAAACGGCTCGGGCACGACGCCGCTCTCGTAAAGGATGGGCCAGAATTCATTACCGCGGCCGGCATAGTAGTGTCCGACGCGGACGGAGGATACACTGGGATTGCAGCCCCCGATGACAAGCTTCATACCTTTGCGAAGGTGGTCGGGGAGGGTTCGCATGATGACAGCTTACTATGCTCTCGCGATTTTTCTATTTTCGCTTGAACTCAGGTGCGCGCTTTTCTAAACAGGCAGCCGGACCTCCTCAACGGCTAATTGCCCGAACCGCCAGTCCAAAACGGCAATTCGCGGCCGAGTTTTTTCTCGCGGGCAGCGGCGTACACTTTAATTGCGACAGCCAGATCCCACGACGCAATGCCGTTGGACTTGAACAGCGTGACTTCCGAATCGCTCGTGCGCCCGCTGATTTTGCCGGCAACCACATCGCAAAGCTTGCGGACGCCAGTCCAGCAGATTTCGTCGTCTTTGAATGCCATGATCAGGTCGCCCGCTTCCTGCCGCGACTGCTCGATGGAGTCCACGACGACGACGTCGGCGCTGCTTACGGCTTCATCATCCAACTCGCGCTTGTGCGCATGGTTCGCGCCGATGGCGTTGATGTGAACGGCAGGCGCCAGGTCCGCGCCGAAGACCACTGGTTGTGAGGAAGTGGTGGCGGTGCAAACGATATCTGCACCGTGGACGGCGTCGCCCGAGGAGCCGCTGGGGATCACGGAGATTTCCAGCCGTGCCGACATTTCCTTACAAAAGTTTTCACGCTTGGCGGTATCGCGGCCATAGACGTTCGCGGATTCGAGCTTTCGAACGGCGGCAACGGCTTCGAGCTGCGTCCGCGCCTGTCCCCCGGTTCCGATGATGGCGGCGACGTGCGAATTTTCGCGCGCCAGATACTTCGTAGCCACGCCAGAAGCGGCTCCGGTGCGCAATTGCCCCAGGTAATCGGCCTCGATGACTGCGAGGAGGTCGCCCGTGGCCATCTCGTAGAGCGGAACGAGAAATTGCAGCTTGCCGCGCACGTAAGTGTATTGCTTCAAGGCCACAAAACCCGCGGTATAGTCCGCGGCAGCCATGTAGTGAAAAAATCCGCCGTGAGACAATTCGAAGCGTCTCCGCGGGTGCACGACGACTTCTCCGGTGGCCTGCTTGCGGGAAATTTCTTCGACCGCACGAAGCGCCCACGGCATGTCGAGCACCTCGCGGACTTCTGCTTCGCAGATATGCAAGGTCATCCCGTTGTTCTCCACCCGCGCCCCGAAGTGCAGCGGCAGATCGTAAGTTTTTCAGAACATAGGTTACCGCGGCGCTGGTTTAGTGCGCTTGGTAGCTACGCGTTTGCTTTTGGCCTCGCTCGGTTCACGAATGCGCCGCACCACAGTCTGCGTCAACCGATAGACGCGTTCCTCCTTATTTCTGTCCATGACATGGAAGTGAAATTCGGGCTCGTCTTTGGGACCCTTGCCGAGGCGGATCGGCAATTGGCCGCAGAGCTTGTTTTCGATGAAGGCGGTTTCGTAGCGGCTTCTCTTTGCAAACCAGGTGTAAACGCGCAGGGCGGTGAAGTCACATGGCTGACCTTCCGGCCCGCGCGTCGCAGCAAGAAGGTATTGCGGCTTGTCGCCGGAGGGATCTGGGACGCGGTTCAACTCAAACCAAGCGAGGGGACGAATGTTGGCGGAGGCCGTGCCTTCGCGCACGGGATCCGGCAGATCCAGCTCAATGAAGCGCGCAACGACCCATCCCGCAACCGGGACGGATTGATCGCCGGGCTCCGTGGTAGTGGTCTCCGCGGCGCGCGAGGATTCTCCGGGCGGGCGGGTGGCAATGCCCCGGACCAGGAACCAATCTTCTTTCTTAGTTTCCAGCGGTTCGCCGGAATCCTTTTCATCGGTGGTCTGCATCCACTCGGCTACGCCGCGTCCCACAATTTCGACGGGAACATTGCGCGCAAATTGGTAGAGACGCGGTTCAGTGCGTCCGGGAAGCACGCGCAGATTCGTGGACACTTTGGTGCGGCCGCGCGCTTGCACGGGCATGTTGCGGACTTGTTCGAGCAGCTTGATGCTGCGCTGCCAGAGGGCCGGCTCCATTAACTGACGGCTGTCCACCCATCCAACGGACCCGGAGGAAGTTCGAACCTTCATGTATTCATTGCGCTTACTGAGGACCTCGACACGCTCGCCGTAATGCAGCACTCCCACCTGTTGACGCACCTGGGCGATGCCGCTGAGCACGGGAGCGACTTTTTCGTTGACGAATGCTTCGCCTTGCGTTTCCCGCTTAGGACGAAACATCCAGGCGAAAAAAATCACAAGGCAAAGCAGCGGCACGGCGATGAGAAGCTTGCGCTTCATGCACTGTCCCCGAAGGTTGTGCCGATGGCGCGCGCAGCATGCACAATTTCGCTATCGGGCCCGACCAGCTTCATGGCTTCCACGCTTTTTCGAGCGGCACGGACTCAATATGCATGCCTCGCAGGCAGACCATGCGATTAAACTCGCCGCGTGCGACGAGATCTACGGCATGCACTCCCCTGCGCGTGGCGGTCACGCGATCGAAAGGCGTGGGCGAACCGCCACGCCGGACATGGCCCAGAACGGTCACGCGAATTTCCTTGTGGAGCATTTCGCGAAGCGTGAAAGCGATGGTGTTGGCGACGGTTCCCGGGCCACACGGTGGAATAGGCTTGCCGCCGGGATCGGTGGCGGGAAGCTTCGCGCCTTCCGCCACAACGATAAGGCTGTAATGGCAACCGCGAATTTCGCGCTGTCGAATGGCTTCGCTGACGGCTTGAAACGAAAAGGGAATTTCCGGGATGAGGATGATGTGTGCTCCGCCCGCGATGCCGGCGTGCAGCGCAATCCAGCCTGCGTCGCGTCCCATGACTTCAATGAGCATGACGCGATGGTGGCTCTCCGCAGTAGTGTGGAGGCGGTCGATGGCCTCGGTGGCGATGAGGATGGCGGTGTCGAAACCAAAAGTGACGTCGGTGGCGGAAAGGTCATTGTCAATGGTCTTGGGTACTGCAACGATGTGCATCCCTTTGCGCGCGAAATCGCGGGCGATGTGCTGCGTACCGTCACCGCCGATAACCACAAATGCATCAATGCCCAGGCGGCGGGCGTTTTCCAGACAAAGATTGGAATAGTCGCGCACCACGTCCTTGCCGTCTTCCTGGGTGCGGTAGGCAAAAGGATTGCCACGATTGGTGGTGCCAAGAATCGTGCCGCCGCGTGGCAAAATGCCGCTGACGGATTCCTCCGTCAATTCCTTCGCACCTTCCGGCCAGATGAGGCCGTCGAAACCGTTGTGAATGCCGAGCACGCGCATCCCGTGCGCATTGATCGCCGAGCGCGCCACGCCACGAATCGCCGCGTTTAACCCGGGAGCGTCGCCGCCGCCATTGACCACAGCGAAGGTCTTTCTTTTGCTCATACGCTTCCTGTCTTTTCCCCAATCGCTAGAGATTGTACCTGAAAGGGCCGCTGGCGCCGGAGATGCCCATGGGCGCGATGCTTTTCTGTTAGAATGCCGCAGCTTCCGAAAAAATCACGCGCGAAATCCCTCCCGGAGGTTCTCTGATGAAATCCCTCAACGCTCTCCAGCCCTTTGCGTTGCTGGCGCTGCGCCTCGCGCTCGGCGTGATTTTTTTCGCTCACGGTTACCCCAAGCTGGCGCACCTGGGCGGCGGCATGCAGGGCTTCTTCGTGGAACATGGGCTGCCGGGATACTTCGTTTATATTGCGGGAGTGCTAGAGGTCTTTGGCGGAGTGCTGTTGATGCTGGGATTGTTTACGCGGCCGGCGGCGCTGTTGCTGGCCGTGGAAATGAGTGTGGCAATCTGGAAAGTACACAGCAGCAAGGGCTACTTGGCCGTGCATGAATACGAATTCCCGCTGGCGCTTGCGGTGGCCTGCTTCGCGCTGGCAACGGTGGGCGCGGGGACATTTTCCTTGGACCAGCCCTTATTCGAAAAAGGGGGCAAGTAGCGCGGTTCGAGAAATGCTGGATAGAACGAGCAGGCTCTTGCTGAATCCTTGACAGGTCTCGCCAAAGGCTTGATATACAATCGAGGGGTTTCGCAACTCCTCGGAAGGACACTCCAATGAACAAACTGTTCTCGCGCCTCCTTCTGCCTGCCTTTCTGGTGTTTGTGGCGCTACTGCTCGCCGCCGAATTGCGGCTATCTCCGGCGGATGATTCTTCATCGCTTCCTGCGCCACCGATAGCAAAGAAAGTCCCAAAGCTCACGGAGATCAACGGCCATAAGATGGTGGATAACTACTTCTGGCTGCGCGACAAGAAGAACCCGGAAGTGAAAGATTATCTCGAAGCCGAGAACGCCTACACCGACGCGGTGATGAAGCCTACCGAGGCTTTCCAGAAAAAGCTCTACGACGAAATGCTGAGCCGGATCAAGGAAACCGACGTGGAAGTTCCCTACAAGGAGGGAGGCTACTTCTATTACGTGCGGACGGAAGCGGGCAAGCAGTACCCGATTCGCTGCCGCAAAAAGGGCAGCATGGACGCGCCGGAAGAGGTGATTCTGGACGTGAATGAACTCGCCAAAGGACAGGCGTTCATGTCGCTCGGCTCGTTTGAGGTCAGCGACGACAGTAACCTTCTGGCGTACACCACGGACAACACCGGGTTCCGGCAGTTCACGCTGGCCTTCAAGGATTTACACACGGGAAAGCTCCTACCAGACCATTCCGAGCGGGTCGACTCCGTGGCCTGGGCCAACGACAACAAGACGCTTTTCTACACCGTGGAAGATGCAACGACGAAGCGGGGATATCAGATGTACCGGCATGCCTTGGGCACGACCGGAAAAGACACGCTGGTATACGAGGAAAAGGATGAGCGCTTTGACGTCTTCACGGGGAAGAGTCGCAGTAAGGCTTATATTTATCTCTTCTCCGGCAGCCACACCACTACGGAAGCTCGTTACATTCCCGCCGACCAGCCGATGGCGGAATGGAAGGTTCTCGAACCTCGCAAGCAGGACGTTGAATACTATCCGGATCACAACGGCGACTTCTTTTACATCCGTGTGAACGATACGGGGCGCAATTTCCGGCTGGTGAAGGCGCCGGTTCCCGATCCCGGAAAAAAGAACTGGCAGGAGATTTTGCCGAATCGCCCGGACGTCATGCTGGAAGACACGGACTATTTCAAGAACTATTACGTTTTGTACGAACGCGAAAAGGGCTTACCGCAAATGCGCGTGTGCGATCTGCACACGAACCAGTGCCGGCCCATCGAATTCCCTGAGCCCGCCTACGTAAGCTATCCCTACGCCAACCGCGTGTTTGACACGGGGAAGTTCCGCTACGGCTACCAGTCGTTCGTCACCCCGCAATCAGTGTTCGAATACGACATGGCCAGCGGCGCTTCCACACTCCTGAAGCAGAAGGAGGTGCCCGGCGGGTACGACCGGACGCGCTATCAAGTGGAGCGAATTCAGGCAACCGCATCCGATGGCGTGAAAGTGCCAATCTCCGTGCTGCACATGAAGGGCGCCAAGCTCGATGGAAAAGGGCCGCTCTATCTCACGGGTTATGGATCGTACGGCGCTTCGTACGACATCGGCTTTAACCCCACTTTGTTCAGCATGGTCGATCGCGGAGTGGTCGTGGCGGTGGCGCACATTCGCGGAGGCGGAGAAATGGGCAAAGCGTGGCACGACGACGGCCGCATGATGCACAAGAAAAACACGTTCACCGACTTCATCGCGTGCGCCGAGCATCTCGTGGCTCAGGGATACGGCTCAAAGGATAGGCTGGTCATTGAAGGCCGAAGCGCCGGCGGCTTGCTCATGGGCGCCGTCCTGAACATGCGGCCGGACCTTTTTCATGCCGCATTGGTGGGCGTTCCGTTTGTGGATGTGATGAACACTATGCTGGACGATTCGATCCCGCTAACGGTGCCGGAATTCGAGGAATGGGGCAATCCGAAGGAGAAGGCGGCCTTCGATTACATGATCACCTATTCGCCGTACGACAACATCGAGAACAAACCGTATCCCAACATCCTGGTGCGAACCTCATTTAACGACAGCCAGGTGATGTACTGGGAGCCCGCGAAGTACGTGGCCAAGATGCGGGCAGTGCGGACGGACCACCATCTGCTCATTCTTAAGACCAAAATGGATCCCGGCGGTCATGGAGGCGCATCCGGGCGGTATGACCGGCTAAAGGATAATGCTTTTGATTACGCTTTCTTTCTGACGCAGATGGGCATTCAGAACTGAGAGTCCTTTTGCCAGGGAAAGATCGGTCAGGAGGGCCCTATGGTGCCGCGGCGGCTGACGTCGGAATCACCCCACCAGGGGCGACGGGCAGAACGATCCAGAGAATCAAGTAAGCGAGCAAGCCCGTGCCAAAACAAAGCACGGCAATCAGCCAGAGCACTCGGATGATCGTGGGATCCATATCAAAATAATCGGCAAGGCCCGCGCAGACACCGGCGATTTTCTTGTCGGTCCTCGAGCGCATCAACCTCTTCGTGCCGCCTGTCGCCGGCGAAAGACCTGGCGGAGGCGTCTCGGGCTGCTTGGCGCCGCAGTTGTAGCAAAACTTCGACCCAATCGCGATGTCCTTCTGGCAATTCGGGCAGATCATGGATTAACCCTCGCAGAACGCATTTTCGCGTCCCATCTACAGATACGAGAATCGTGGCCGAATAGTTTCCTGGGGTTCCCAGCGGTAGTCTAAACCAGGCAGGCTTAGTACTCCAGAAGCTGTTTCACGGCGGCGGCGATGTGGCCGGTTTGGGGAAGAATCACGTCTTCGAGCTTTGGCTGATACGCGCAAAACGTGTCCATGGCCGCCACGCGCTTGACGGGAGCGTCCAGTTCGTCGAACAACTGGTCCGCAATGCGCGCCGCGATCTCCGCGCCGTAACCCCAGCTCAGCATGTCTTCGTAGGCCACCATCACGCGGTGGGTCTTGCGAACGGTTGCGGAGATGGCATCCCAGTCGTACGGTGAGAGCGAGCGCAGGTCGAGGATTTCCACGTTGATGCCTTCGCGCTGCAATTGCGCGGCGGCCACTTCCGCGCGATGCACCACCGCACCGTAGGTGATGATGCTCAGGTCGCTGCCTTCTTTCAGCACGCGGGCTTTGCCAAAAGGAATCGTGAAATCCGGCCCTGGATTTTCCGACCGGTTATACGGCTGCCGGTACAGGTGCTTGTGCTCAAGGAACATCACCGGGTCGTCGCAGCGGATCGCCGTGCGCAAGAGCCCCGCAACATCCAGTGCCGTGGAAGGCATCACCACGCGCAATCCCGGGCAGTGTGTGAAAATCGATTCGCCGCTCTGGCTGTGATACACGCCGCCGCCGGTCAGGTAGCCGCCAATCGGCACACGCAACACCACCGGCGCCTTGAACGCGCCATTGGAACGCCAGCGCATCACGCAAAGCTCGTCGCGAATCTGCATCATCGCCGGCCAGATGTAGTCGAAGAATTGAATCTCCGCCACGGGCTTCAACCCGCGCACGGCCATGCCGATGGCGCGCCCGACGATGCTGGCTTCCGCCAGGGGCGAGTTGAACACGCGGTCGTGGCCGTATTTCCGCTGCAAGCCCGAAGTCGCCTTGAAAACTCCGCCCTTTCCTTTTACCTGCTTCAGATTCTCCTCGCGGCTGGCGTCGGCCACGTCTTCGCCAAACACGACGATGCGTTCGTCACGCGCCATTTCGTCGGAAAGGGTCAACGCAACCATCTCCACCATGGTCTTAGGGGCGTTGTGAAAATGCGGCTGCGTTTCGAAGGTCACCGACGTTGGATCAATCTCCGGCGAATAAACGTTGGTGAGAATGGAATCGATGGCGGGATGTTCCGCGGCGAGAGCCTGATCGGCAGCGACGCGGACTTCCTCATCTACTTCAGCTTCCAGGCTTTCAATTTGTTTCTGATCGAGAATCCCGTCGCGCACTAAAAGCATCGCCAACTTGGAAATGGGGTCGCGGCGCGCTTCTTCTTCGCGCTCTTCGGGAGCTTTATAGAGTTTTTCGTCGTCGGATAGAGAATGAGAATACGGCCGCGTCACGTGCCCATGGACCAGCGCGGGGCCTCGGCGTTCGCGGCAATACTGCATGGCTTCCTTGCAGACCGAATAGCTTTCGAAGGGATCCGTACCATCGCATTCGCCGACGTGCAGCCCCGGGAATCCACGCACTAATTTGGAAATACTGCCGCCGGCGGTCTGCACTTCGATGGGCACGGAGATGGCGTAGCCGTTGTCTTCAATCAAGTACAGCAGAGGCAGTTTTTTCGCGCACGCGATGTTCAGCGACTCCCAGAACTCGCCTTCGCTGGTGGCGCCATCGCCGCCGGAAACGTACACAATCTCGTCGCTGTGATGACCGACGTGCTGTCCGAGCGGTGCCTTCTTGGCTTGCGCGAGTGCTTTAGCGCGCCCCTGGTAATACAGCGTGGCTTCGGCCGCACCTACTGCTTGCAAGAACTGCGTTCCCGTGCAGGACGACTTGCTGACAATGTTAAGCCGCGGCTGTCCCCAATGCGAGGGCATTTGCCGCCCCCCGGAGCTGGGATCGTCCTTCGCACCTACGGCCGCCAAAAGTGTCTCGTAAGGCGTTAAGCCCAGCATCAAGCAGAGCGCGCGGTCGCGGTAGTAAGGAAACAGCCAGTCCACCCCGGGACGCAAAAGTAACCCCATAACGGCGCAGACGGCTTCGTGTCCGGCGCTGGAAATTTGGAAGAAAATCCTGTTCTGGCGCTTGAGCTGGATTTCGCGGTCGTCCAGCCGCCGCGATAAGTACATCGTTCGGTACATGCGGATGAGGACATCGTGATCGAGGTCCAGGAGTCTGGAGGAGTCAAGCTTGGCCACTCTGACGCGCGTGTGAAGCGCCATTCGTCCATCCTCGTGTTTGGAATCAGGGGTTGAGGGTCAGCGGAAGCTCATTATAGCGGATTCGCCCTTCCCGCCATCCCCAGATGCTCCCCTTGTCAAAGCCCTTGGCGCAAGGTAATCAGTCCAATTTGGCCTGGGCTTTCCTGCAAGCGTACAACCCTCCCTATGAGGAGATGGATTCGAACTGCTGGTCGGTTGCCTCGAATTCCGGATCCCCTTGATGGATCACTTTCGGTGACGCGCTTTTGAACGGTTCCTCAGCAGGAATCCTCGCGAGCCAGCGCTGCTCGGAAAGCTTTTCGTGCGGAGAGAAATAGAGCCGAACCAGCAGCCCTACTCTGCCGTTGGCGACACCGTCCGCCTTCGGCGCGGCGGGTTCCCCGGATTTGCCTCCTGCTTTGCGAGCGGCTTTTCCTGCGGGCTTTTCTTTAGCCTTGGCTGCAGCAGCTGGTTTTTCTGCCGCTGCTGGTTTTGCGGCTTCCGTTGAAGGGCTCACCGGCCTGTCCATTTTGTATTGCACCCTTTTGTCCAGCCGGAACGCTTGTCTCCAGCCGTCGAGTTTGTGCCGCGCCTGCTGGGCCTTTTCCTCGTCGGTCCCAAAATCGAAGCGGATATAAATTCCGTAAGGGTGAGCCATACATCGAGTCTGCGACGCGGCGCACGCCAAGTCAAGATTCTGCCTTTCTGGCGCGCCCAAGGTTCCAGCCGCTTCGCTTCTGAAAGAAGCTTTCCTCAGAAATGCTGCCTTCTAATCGATTTTGGCGTATCATAAAAGGAAAGTTTGGGATTCACGTGACCATGCGGCCGCACAATCGCCTTCGCTCCCTTTTCGCAATGCTCTGCCTCGTGGCGGTCGTGCTGCTCTATGCCCCGCTTGGGGGGGCGGCCTGGTCTCTCTATACCGCGGCGTGTTGCACCGCGGGTCAATGTCCAATTCACGGAAATCAACCGTCACATGCACCTGCTGCCCCCAAGCAAGCTATGGATTGCGGCCACGACATGCCGGCCATGACCCAGTGCAGTATGTCCTGCTGCCAGCATCCTGACCGGCCTGTCATCGCGCCCGTCATTTTTGTGCTTCCTGCGCCTCTGGCAGTCTCTGCTTTAACGAACTTTGATCGGTTCGCTCCTCGGTCTGGGGCACGAAGCGCCGTCAGTTCGATTGAGCCCCTCTCTCCCCCTCCTCGAATCCTGGTTCCTGCCGCTTGAACCGCGGCTCGCTCCCTCCAATTCGCTGATTCACTCGCTCCACGCACTTGTACGCGCGTTCTGTCTATTTGGGGGCTTCCATGCGACGCATTTGGTATTTCGCAGTTTTTCTATTTGCCGCTACTGGCGCTTTAGCCGCGATTTTTGGAAGCGTTCGCGGCATAGTTCATGATCCGCAGCATCGCCCGGTGGAGAACATTTTGGTGATTCTCAAAGCTCGCAATTCGGAATTCACGCAAACCGCCGAAACCGACGCTGACGGACAATTCCACTTCGATGCGCTTCCGCTCGGTGAATATACAGTCTCTATCTCCGACGCCACTTTCGTCACCGAGCCGCAAAACATCACCGTGCTCTCCGGCACCGCGCCGATTCTGCATCTGGAGTTGCGCCTTCCTTCACAAAGACAGGAGGTCATGGTTTCCGCCGACGCTGGGCAAACGGAAACTGTCACGCCTTCGAGCCTTGTCGACCGCCTGCAGATTCAAGAGACTCCCGGGGCCTCACGCTCCAACAGTCTCTCCATGATTACCGACTTTGTTCCTGGCGCGTACCTGACTCACGATCAGCTCCACATTCGTGGCGGGCATCAGGTGAGCTGGCTCATCGACGGCGTGCCGATTCCCAATAACAACATCGCCAGTAACCTGGGCCCGCAAATTGACCCCAAGGACATTGACGCGCTCGAAGTGCAACGCGGCAGTTATTCCGCCGACTATGGTGATCGCACTTACGGGATCTTTAACGTAGCGCCGCGCACCGGCTTCGAACGTAACAACGTAGCCGAACTCACTCTTTCCGTTGGCAATTTCTATCAAACCGACGATCAGCTCAGCTTCGGGGGGCACTCCAGCCGCCTCGCATACTACGCCAGCCTCAACGGCAACCGCACCAACCTCGGCCTCGATCCTCCGACCGCCGCAGTAATTCACGATTCCGCAAACGGCTTCGGCGGGTTCACTTCTTTCATTTTCAATTCCACTCCTGAAGATCAGCTTCGCTTCGTCGGTCAATCACGCCGCGATTTCTACCAGGTTCCTTTCGATCCGAACGATCCGAACAGCACGCCGGGACAATTCCTCCGCGACGCCAATCGCGAGAGCGATTCGTTTGCCGCTTTTTCCTGGGTGCATACATTCAACCCCGGCTTGTTGTTTACGGTTTCGTCGTTCTACCACTTCAATTCCGCGGACTACGAGAGCAGCTCCCAAGACTTCCCTTCTTCGACCACCGAAAACCGCGCTTCTAAATATGCAGGCGGCCAGGCCACTCTTTCCCGGGTTGAGAAGCGCAATAACCTGCGTGCGGGTCTGTACGGTTTTGCGCAAGAAGATCACCAGACTTTTGGCTTGGTCTGCCATGACCCATCGCAAAGCCAATGCCAAGGCACGCCGAGCAGTCCGCTCTCGGAAATCGATAATCCCCCCGGCAGCCAGCTCGCCGTTTATGCCGAGGATCAGTTCAAAGCCACCAACTGGCTCACCCTCAATGCCGGCCTGCGACAAACTCATTTTTCCGGCGGCGTAGTCGAAAATGCCTCCAGCCCGCGCGTCGGCGCATCGCTGCGCATTCCCAAACTGCATTGGGTCTTTCGCGGCTTCTACGGCCATTTCTACCAGGCGCCTCCGCTACTCACTGCTTCCGGTCCTCTCTTGCAAACGGCCAGCGCGCAGAATCTGAGTTTCATTCCGCTTGATGGCGAGCGTGACGAAGAACATCAATTCGGCGTAACCATTCCTTTCCGCGGCTGGACACTTGACGCCGATAACTTCCTCACACGGGCGAAAAACTTTTTCGACCATAACAATCTCAACAACTCCGACTTGTTTTTTCCGCTGACGATGCAAGGTGCGCGCATCAACGGGTGGGAGCTGACGCTTCGCTCCCCGCGGATCCGGGGCCGCGCGCAGCTCTACCTCACTTACTCGAATCAGCTGGCTCTGAGTTTCGGTTGTATCACCGGCGGACTCGTTGAACCCTGCCCCGCGCCGCCGCCAGGTTTCAGTTTCCTGGACCACGATCAGCGCAACACGCTTCATATCGGCGGCCAGTTCAGTTTGCCCTGGCGCAGCTATGCCTCTACCGACGTCTATTATGCTTCCGGCTTTACGGCCTGCAGCGCCATCTCTTGCAGCCCCAATCACTTGCCAGGTCACACCACTTTCGATCTTTCTCTCGGCAAGAACTTCGGCGAGCGCTTTTCCGTCAATTTTCAGTCCACAAACGTCGCCAACCGCCGCGTGCTGCTGGACAACAGTTTCACCTTCGGCGGCACGCACTTCCTTAAGCCGCGCGAGATGTTTCTCCAACTGCGCTACCGCTTCCATTATTGATTCTTCGATGAAACTGTTACACTAGGAGGAAATTCAAAGGCGATGGAGTTCGCCATAACTGGTCCGCGAGTTTGACTTATTTGACCGGCTCTGATAACTCCTGGCAGCCTACCCCGATGCTTTGGGGCTTGCCCCAGCGTATTGGGGATTAGGCTCCCAGGAGTTTTTTGTTAGCTGCGAAGCGAGCCCAAGCAATCCAGCGCCCGTCATGCTGCGGAGTGGATACACTTTGCAACTGTTGCTGATTGCGTTCTTCGGTGCGGCGGGGACTCTCGCGCGCTACAGTCTCCAGGGTCTGGTTCAGGTTCGCGCGGGCAGCGCTTTTCCCTATGGGACGCTGCTGATCAATTTGACCGGCTGCTTTTTTCTCGGCCTCATTGGCCAATTCAGCTTGAATCGCCTAGTGCTCCCTTCGGACTGGCGTTTGGCCATCACTGTCGGGTTCTTCGGCGGATACACAACCTTTTCGAGCTTTGGCTGGGAGACCGCCAAGATGCTGGAGGGACGGCGAGTGGTTGCGCGCATCGGCCTACGTGGGCGCAAGCGTGGTGGCCGGCCTGCTGCTATCTGTGGCCGGCATTCGCCTCGCCAACAAATTCTAGTTGCAGCGACCGTAGGGGCACTATATATGGAGCCCTTTGCCGAACATAGCGCAACCGAACCCCTCATCCTGAGTCTATCCGATGAGCATAGGCCAAGGATCTCAACCCTCTGGGCTACCGGGAAGGGATCGTGTTTCTAATTTCTAGTGGTTGGAATTTAAAACATGGAATGTAATGGATTTTGTTTTCTTTTTTCTTACTTAAAACTTAGAACTGAAAACTGACGACTTCCAATATGCCACATCAAAAATTCGAAGGCGAACGCACCTTGATGCGGATCCACATCGGCGAGTCCGACAAATGGCACGGCAAGCCGCTCCACGAAGCCATCGTGGAAATGCTGCGCAAGGAAGGCTTCTCTGGCGCGACGGTCTTACGCGGCGTCGCGGGCTACGGCGGCTCCAGCGTCTACCACACCGACAAGATTCTTCGCCTCTCGCAGGATTTGCCCATCGTTCTCGAGGTCATCGAATCCACCGAGCGCATCGAGCAAATTCTTCCGCGCCTCGACGAAATGGTCGATGGCGGCCTCATCACGCTCGAAAAAGTCCGCGTCATCCTCTACCGCCCCGCAAAGAAGTGAATTTGGAGTGCGGCTGCCTTGCTGCCGCTTTCGAGTTCCTTCGCTCTTGAAATCAAATCGTATGCGTGATCCTAAGCCACGTGACGATTACGTTCTGAACTTTTAACTGTGAACTGTCGACTGTAAACTGCTTCCTCATGCCTGAATCCGCGGAAAAACAGTCCTGGCTCAACCGCACCGTGCTTGGAGTGGGTCTCACCAGCCTGTTCAGCGACTGGAGCCACGAAACCGCAACGGCGGTTCTGCCTGCGTTTCTCGCCGCGATTGGTGCTGGCCCCGCGTGGCTCGGCGCGATCGAAGGAGTCGCCGACGGGCTCTCGAGTTTCGCGAAGCTCATCGCCGGGCACTACACCGACCGGCTAAAGAGCCGCAAACCGCTTGCCGTATCTGGCTACGCGTTTACTGCGCTGTGCACCGCCTCGTTCGGTCTCGCTACACACGCCTACCAAATACTCCTTGGACGCGTCGGGGCCTGGCTTGGCCGCGGCGTCCGCTCACCCGCCAGAAAAGCTTTGCTCGCCGCGGACGTTCCGCCAAGCGCCTACGGCCGGGCGTACGGCCTCGAACGTCTGATGGACACGCTTGGTGCTATCGTTGGTCCCCTCAGCGCGCTTTGGCTACTTGAAGCCACAGGCCATTCCTATCGCAAAGTTTTTTTCTGGACCCTCCTTCCCGGACTCGTTGCCGTTGCCTGTTTCTGGCTGCTGGTTCGCGAACGGCTCGTCCCGAGCCGTTCGAAACGCTCTTTCTTCCCCGGACTAAAGGCGCTCCCGATTCCCTTCCGGCGCCTGCTCCTGGGCGTCGGGATTTTCGGTGCGGGCGACTTTTCTCACTCGCTCCTGATTCTCTACGCATCCCGCATGCTCGCGCCCAGGTACGGCGTGGCAGGCGCCGCCAGCCTCGCCGTCGGCCTCTACACCCTGCACAATGTCTTCTACGCCGGCTCGGCTTATCTGAGCGGCTGGCTCAGCGATCACGTCCCGGGCCGCAAAGCTGTGCTGGCGGCGGGCTACGCGCTCGCGGGAGTGACAGCGATTCTCCTTTGTACGGGAACGCGTTCGCTGCCGTTGCTCGTTATGATTTTCCTGCTGGCAGGTCTTTCCATCGGCACCGAGGAAGCTCTCGAAGATTCACTTTCTGCCGAACTTGTGCCCCAGGAGCAGCACGGCATGGCGTTTGGCACGCTAGCCGCCGTCAACGCCGTCGGCGACTTCGTCTCCAGCCTTCTGGTGGGCTCCTTGTGGAGTGCCTTCAACGTGCAAACCGCTTTCACCGCTTCCGCCATCCTCTTTTTTGCAGGATCGCTCCTAATCCTCCGTCTGCGCACCTCTTCCTGATTTCCTCTTGCACTGCAGCAAGCCGCATGGTAGCTTGGCGAATAAAAGGCGAATACATTTTGCGCTTGGCTGGCGCCTTTTTCTGCGGGGTCTTATGCCGGAATCACTTGCGGTTCGCAGGGCTGACACGTCGGGCGCTATTGCGCGCGTTCACGACGTGCTGGACGCTTTCGCGGCGCGCGACCAAAACGGTGAAATCCTCACCGCGGTGCGGCACTTCCCTGCGCGCGAAGCACAGTGGGCCAACTTTCCCGAGTGGGTGAAAGCTGAGCTGGTTTCGGCTTACTCGGCAAAAGGTGTAAGCCAACTCTACACGCACCAAGCCGCTGCGGCCGAAGCTGTGCACGCCGAAAAAAACGTGGTCATTGTTACGCCCACGTCCTCCGGAAAAACGCTGTGCTACAACCTGCCAGTGCTAAACGCAGTTCTGGAAGATTCCGACACACGCGCACTGTATCTCTTCCCCACGAAAGCGCTCGCTCAGGATCAGCTCGCCGAACTCTACGACCTGAACCAGCGGTTAGACAACTGCTTTGGCGTTTTCACTTACGATGGCGACACGCCCGCCGACGCGCGCAAAGCCATTCGCCAAAAAGGCCACGTCGTGCTGACGAATCCGGATATGCTGCACACCGGCATCCTGCCGCATCACACGCGCTGGACACGGCTGTTCGAAAATCTTCGCTACATCATTCTCGACGAACTGCATACTTATCGCGGCGTTTTCGGAAGCCACCTCTGCAACGTTCTCCGCCGCCTGCGACGCATTGCGCGTTTCTACGAGCGCAAGCCCCAATTCATTTGCTGCTCCGCGACGATCGCCAATCCCGGCGAACTGGCTTCGCGGTTGCTCGAAACCGAGGTGGAAGTGCTGGATTCCAACGGCGCGCCTGCCGCGGAGAAAACTTTCGTCTTTTACAATCCGCCGGTGGTGAATCGTGCGCTGGGTATTCGCCGTAGCTACATCAACGAATCCGCGCGCGTGGCTCAGGAATTTCTGCGCCGCGACCTTCAAACGATTGTCTTTTCGAATTCGCGATTGAATACGGAAATCCTTCTCACCTATTTGCAGCAGGTAGATCCGAAGTTGCCGGGAAAACCTGAGAAAATTCGCGGCTACCGGGGCGGATATTTGCCGAACGAGCGGCGGGAAATCGAGCGTGGCTTGCGCGAAGGGAGGATTCGCGGCGTGGTCTCGACAAGCGCGTTGGAATTAGGAATCGACGTTGGCTCGCTCGACTCGGTGGTAATGGCTGGTTATCCCGGAACGATTGCCGCCACCTGGCAGCGTGCAGGACGCTCGGGACGCCGCCGCGGAAACTCCTGCGCCGTCCTGGTGGCGTCTTCGGCGCCACTCGATCAATTCATGGTGCGCCACCCGGATTATTTCTTTGGCCGCACGCCGGAGCACGCGTTCATTCAGCCGGACAATTTGGAAATCCTCATCAACCACCTGAAGTGCGCGGCGTTTGAACTGCCAATCGCGCCTGATGAACAATTTGGCGACGTGGACCTTCCTGATCTATGCGCGCGGCTTGCAGAAGCGGGTTTTCTGCATCTGGCGGGCGCAAACTATCACTGGACGCACGAAGCCTATCCGGCGGATACCATCAGCTTGCGTTCGGTCACCAGCGACAATTTCGTGATCATCGACATCACCGGTGAACCGAATGTCGTTGGCGAAATTGACTTCCCGAGTGCGCTCATTTTCGTGCACGAGAAAGCCATCTACCTGCACGCCGGCTAGCAATACTGTGAACTATTACACCGATGCGGTCCGCTACACACAGGTGCGCGTGCTCGAAGTTGCCGCTTCCGAATCCGCTAGCTCCTCTTCTTCCTTGACCTCCTCCACCTCCCATTCTCATGGGGATGTCCTGGTCCGTTCGCAAGTTGTGGGCTTCAAGAAAATCAAGTTCTTCACCAACGAAACGATCGGCGATGGCAAACTCGATCTGCCCGAAAATGAAATGCACACGACTTCGTACTGGATCACCCTGGAGCGGCCGCTGCTCGAATCGCTTCCTTTCTCCATTAGCGAACGCCAGTCCGGCATGTTCGGTCTGTTGTATGCGCTCGAATCCGTCGCCACGCTGCTGCTGATGTGCGACCGGCGCGACTTGGGCACGGCCATCGGCGAAAACCCGCCCTCTCTACGCGAGTCCGTCGCCCTGAGTGAAGCGAAGGGTCTCAACCCGGCCTCGCTAAACCTGCCACGTGAAACCGAGTTCTTCGAACCGAATCTTTATCTCTTTGACGCGTACCCCGGCGGCATCGGCTTTTCCGAACCGCTGTTTCGCGCACACGATGTGCTGATGCAGAAGACGCGGGAGCTCATTTCCTCGTGCGAATGCGAGCAGGGGTGTCCTTCCTGCGTAGGGCCTGCAGAAGGTCTGTTGCCGCGCGCTAAGGAAGCCGCCCTCGCGATTCTCCACGGGTTGTGTGCGTAAATGGCTGCAACGATTGACAAATTCTCGCGGCTGGCAGCGCTGAAACCAGCGCGGCCTGCTGCTGCGCACACGAAGAAAGGAGCGGTGCGTGCTCCGGATGAAGAGGATGCGCTTGGCCAACTCCTCGGAGCGGGTGTGGCCAGAAATCATTTTGGTGAGCATCTCGTGATTCGCAATTGGTATTCGACTCCGGAATATGAAGAGCCGTCCGGGGCGGCGCTGGAGCTTCTCTCGCGCGTGCGCGACCAATCTATTTCTCGAAAGACGCGTGCCGCGCTGGAGGATCCATCGAAATGGCTCTTTCTCGACACTGAAACGACAGGTCTGGCGGGAGGCACGGGTACGTACGCGTTTCTGGTCGGGCTGGCGTGGTGGGATGCGGGGGGATTGCAGGTCGAGCAGTTCTTTATGCGCGATTTCACGGATGAATATTCGGTGCTTCAGGAGCTGGCGGCACGCATCAAGGAGCGGCCCGTGCTTCTAACCTTTAACGGCAGATCATTTGACTGGCCACTGCTTGAAAACCGTTTCGCGATGACTCGCTCGATCGCCGCTCCGAAGCTTGCGGCACACCTTGACCTATTGCATCCCGCCCGTGCGCTGTGGAAGCTGCGGCTAGGCAGCGTCCGATTGGTGGAACTGGAACGCCGCGTCCTGGACGCACAGCGGCTGGGCTGGCATCGCGAAGATGATGTCGATTCGGCCTTGATCCCACAACATTACTTCGATTATTTGCGCGGCGGACCCCTGGCTCCCCTGGCCGGAATTGTGCGGCACAATCAGATGGACCTACGCGGGCTGGCCGCTCTTTACGGTAAAATCAACACGATGCTCACCGAATCGCCGGACGTGGTGAAGAAATGCGAGAGCCTGGACCTCTTGGGCCTATCTCGATTTCTGCAGCGCCGTGGCGACATCGGTCGTGCGCAATCCGCTTGCGCACAAGCCCTGGCAATCGGGCTGCCCGCCGATGTTCACCCCCGAGCGAAGCGGGAATTGGCCCTGATGGCAAAACGGCGCGGCGAACACCTGCGAGCTGCCGAAATTTGGGAAGAGATGGTTGCTGACTCTCAGGATGAGGTCCACGCCTGCGAACAGCTAACTATCCATTATGAGCGCCGCGCAAAAGACATTCACCGAGCCAGAGAATACGCAAAACTCGGACTTGCCACACTCATACGAAAACGCACAGTCATCTCGCGCGGTTTACGCGATGCCTATTTGGCAGCCAGGATGGAGCGTTTGGAAAAGAACTTCAGGGAGCGGCTTGCGCGACTGGAGAGAAAAGCGTCGCCGCCGTCTTCTCCGGCGCGGCGCCAGGACGTTCCGGGGGTGGGGGCGCGGAAGGCCAATCCAGCGCTTTGGTGAAGCCTTCAAAAAGCTTACGCGTGGCGCCTTCCATGGTTACGCAGCTATCGCCGAAACAATCGAGAAACACGCCGCCATCGGGAGTGTCGAACTGGAAAAAATTCGGGCGCCGCATCAAGTTTGAGCGCTCGGAATGCTTTTTCTCCAGCGCCTCAGAATATTGCCCGAAGAAGCGCGCGGCGTGCTCCTCGCTATCGAGACGCACACGGGTTACCAGAATCAGCTTCTTCGTTTGCTTTTGCTCGTAAGTGGCGTAACGGTCGCCTTCCCAGGCCGCCGCCAGACCCTTTGCGCGGTCGTCGTCCAGAAATTGCTTCAGAACTTCCTTCCACCCGAATTCGCCCAGAATGTTTTCATCGAGCTTCGCCCAATCTTTGCCGAGCATCTTTTCGAATTGGGGTAATAAGACAGTCGAAGGAGTCTTGCCAGACTTATACAACGCCGGGTGCAAAATCTGCTGAGTGGAAACTGGAGGTTTCTCAAAAACTCCGGATAGCGCGGGCCATCCATTACTTTTCAGCACGGCCGCCGAAAAATTCAGCCCGCTGATGTAGGGAAAGATCAGCGCGTCCTTCAGGAAGGGCGGTGCGCTCTTGAGCGTCGGCGTGCTTTCCAGTTCGCCGATCAGCATAGAGGGATCGAACTCCGGCAGATCGTTTAGCGAGCGCCCGGTCCCCACCATCAGGTAATCCACCATCGCAGCCATGGCACTGCCTTCGAGTACGGCATCGCGGGCAAGTTCCGCATCTTCATTGGGCCGCGCCGCACGGCTCCACGTTTCGATGTGAAAATGCTGGTCCTCGAGCGCATGAGTCAATTCGTGCGCCATGACCATGCGCTGGTCAGAGACCGGGCTCCAGTCCGCAATATAAAATTCCTGAGTCTTGGGGTCGTATAGACCTTCGACCTGCTCCGTAAGCACATTCACCATGAACGTGTCGAGGTCAAACCCCTTGGGAAGCAAACCGAAGGCTTCGGCAGTGCGCGCGTCGGCGTAGCGCTCCGCGGGATTCTTTTCCTCGTTCATCTGCTTGATGACGTAAGCGCGAATCTCCTCGCGCGACCGCAGGGATTTCTTCAACGGCGAGAGCAGCTTCAAACCGGTGATTTCGCTCATCTGCTGGAGCACTTCGTCGGCGGCAGCAAGGAACTCGGCGTTGTTGGCGGTTTTGGACGAGGCACGAGGTGCCGCTGCGGAGCTATCCTGCGCGCGGGCAGCTGCCGGGATGGAACACCAGCCAAGGCCAACAGCCAGCGCAAGCAGTGCGCCATGCGCTCGTTTGGAGAACGAAGCCATATCTTGAGCAGAATAGCAGAATCAAGATTTTCGTGCCGCCGCCCGGAGAGACCGGCCAGCTCCATGTCCTCTCTAACCCGACAGTTGTCAAAGTCGGGCTAACGGTCAGCATTGATGCACATTTCCAGGGTGATCGCTGTGCTGTCGCCGGACCGGAAGTCGGCGCGGGGGAATAGTTCGAGAGGCTGCGTCTGAGGATCAGTTTCCTGTGGAGATCAGCTCATTCGAATGAGCTTGCTGGCAGGTTTCACTCCTTTGCCAGAAAATTAGCTACTTGAGTAATCAGTTGAGCGCGTATAGTGTTCGCCTGGAAGAAGCCATGAGAGAGCTGGGCGAGCGCGCGGCGCTGGTGGCCGAGCTAGCTTCACCGTCCGACCGGCGCCGCATCCATCCTGTTTGGAAGCAGTTCATCCACGGCTGCGAGCAGTTCGCTGACTTTGAAGGGCTTTTGCAGTATCCGCGCATTGCTTTCCCCAATCCTGTCCGCAGCCTCACCAGAAGGCGCTACCGCGCACATCCAAATCACTTTACGGGAAAGAGTGGGCTTATGCTGGGCCAGCCAACTTTCCAGCCCGCCTGCATTGGGAGCATCCGCTAGCTGAAAATCGGCCACAATCACGTCGAAGTTTTGTTGCTCCAGCACGGTGCATGCCTCTTGCACATTCCTTGCGGAGTACACGTGATGCTCCCGGCCTCGCAAGAACGTGTTCACGGCTTCCAGAACCGCATCATCGTGGTCGAGCAGCAGGATCTGCCCATTCCTCCCCGGACCAGGATTGGGTGCATCCATCGGAGCGCCAAAAACCGCAACAGGCTGACAAGGCAGTTCGATGGTGAAACAGGCACCGCGTGCGGGAACATTCCGCACGCGAATTGTTCCTCCATGCTCTGTAATGATTCCGTAGCAAATGCTCAAGCCGAGACCGGTCCCTTTTCCGACGGGTTTTGTGGTGTAAAACGGATCAAAAACCCGGGAAGGATCTTTCACGCCCGGGCCGCTGTCGGTGAATTCGATAACCAGCCGCTCACCCTCCATTCCCGTTCGGACCCACAGATCGCCTTCGCTGGAATGCTCCAGGATGGCGTCTACTGCGTTGTTCACCATGTTCAGAAAAACCTGCTGCAATTGATGAGGGTCGGCCGCGGTCACCGGGAGGTCGGGAGCCAGATCCAAGTGGACACGAATATTGTTCATGCGCAAGTCGTAATCTCGAAGAGCCAGGGTTTCCTCGAGGGTCTGATTCATCTTCACGGGAATGCGCTCAGGCTTGTGCTGGCGCGCAAAGCTCAGGAGGTTCTGCACGATGCGGTGGGTGCGCTGCGCTTGCTTGTAAAGTTTCTCGGAGTATTCAATTCCCTGCGGGCCTAATTGCCCGCTGGAGGTTAACAACTGGCTGTAACCAAGGATAGCGGTAAGCGGATTGTTGAGCTCATGGGCAACGCCCGAAATGAGTTGTCCCACGGCGGCAAGCCTTTCGCTGTGAAGCAACTGCTCCTGAGTGCGACGTAGATTTTCATAAGCTTGGCGTGTTTCTTCGTAAAGGATAGAGCGATCAATGGCGCTGGAAATCTGGCTGCCTACGGCGATGAGCAAGTTCACGTCCGCCGGAGAAAACTCTCGCGGCGTACGAGTTCCCACGACGAGACCGCCAATCACGCGGTCCTTGGACCACAGGATCACAATATAGGCCGTGGCAATGCCTTCCTTGATTTGCGCGTCGCGGAAAACGACAGGCAGCGGCAGGCCTTGGGCGGAAATAAACGTCGCGTGCGCTTCTTTAATATGCCTCAACAACTCCGGCTTTACGGCAACCGCAGGAAAGTGGCGCGAGTACTCCGATCGATGACCCGCCGCGGCCACGCGCCGCAGTTTTGCGCCGCTTTCATCGAAGAGGTAAAGCGAAGTGGCGTCCAGGCTGAAAAGTTCCGCCATTTGCCGCAGCGTGCGGTGCAGCGAATCGCCGAGGTCCAGCGACTCCGTCAAGGTCTGGGCAATCGAGTTCAGCACCATGAGTTCGCGGTTACGTCTGCGGATTTCAAGCTCCGCTTGTTTACGCTCCGTAATGTCTTGAAGGAAACCCTGGTAGGCAGTGGCATTCCCCGCGGCGTCACGGACGGTGAAGGAGGTCTCCAGCATGGTGCGCGCTTCGCCGTCTTTGCGGCGCATCTCAAATTCAAAATCGGCTACCGCGCCATGCTCTTGCAGCAGTCTCTGGAGTCTTTCCCGGTCTGCAGCATTCTTGTAAAACCCGCTGGGAATGTCGATGGCCAGTAATTCCTCACGGGTCTCATAGCCCGACATGCGCAGCAAGGCATCATTGAAGTCCAGAAAGCGGCCTTGCGGCGTGGAAATAAAGACGCCTTCCTGTACGTTGGAAACGAGCGTGCGGTATTTTTCTTCCGCCCGCTTTCGGTCGGTAATGTCTTTCAAAACATGCACGGTGCCCAGGTCCCGCCCGCTGGGATCTGCGAACCTAGAGTTGGAGGCAAGAAAGTATCCGGGAAGCCATGGGTCAGGGTTGTCTCCTTCACCGGCGACCTCCTCGCAATATGGACAAAGTTTATAGGCCGCATTTTTGACAGGTAGAAGCTCGCCAACGCTCCAGCCAACCATGGCTTCGCGTTCACGGCCCAGCAACTGGCGCAATCGTTGGTTGCTCCGCAGAACGCGCCCTTGCCCATCGTGGACCAGGATGGGGTCGCCGATCGAGTCGAACGTGTATTCCCACTGCTGCCGGACCGTGGCGACTTGCTCAAACAGGCGAACATTCTCCAGTGTCATCCCGAGCAGGTTGGCCATATTTACGAGGTAGGAGAGTTCGCCGGGAGCAAACCGTCGACGCTCCGTAGTGCCGACTGCGATCACTCCCAAAGGCCCGTTTTTCCCGGGGAGTGCAAGTGTCACGAGCGATTTCAACCCTGCTTCGTCCAGTCGTTTTTGCGCGGCGGGATCCCATTCATCCTGCGATTCCAGAAAGTGGCATTCCTCCTTCAATACTCGGTGCGCCCAGGGTTCCTGGACGGAAACTTTGGCATATTGCGCAAGAAACCGCGGCTCATAACCGACCGAAGCGCGAGCTACGAGTTGGGCGTCCTTGCCCTCTCCTTCCTTCAGGCGAACCATTCCATGCGTAGCGTCTAAACTTCCCACCAGTTGCGCGAGCACCTGGTCGATTACATCCTGCACGGAAAGAGTCTGCGTGCTGGCGGCGGTCAATAGCGACAGGCGCCGCATCTTATCGTTCAATTCTTCGCCGCGCGTGCGTTCACTCTCCAGTACCACCACGACCATGGCAATACCCAAGGCCACTTCCAAAATGTGGTCAAAGGCGATGCGCAGCAGAAAATAGGGATGCTGGAGCCAATAAGGGCGGTCCAACCCGTGCAATCCGATGAGAAGAAAGGCTCCCGCGAGAAGTTGCGAACCGTGTCCCCGCCGTATCGCCGCAGAGCGCAACAGCAGGAAGCCGGCGGCCAGACAAACGGCGCTTTCCAAAATAGTGGTTCCCCAATGCAAGGAGGCAAATCGTTGGGAGCCGTTTCTCTCCACGTAATAAACCGCTGCCAAAATCAAAGTGCCCAAAGGGAGGGCCAGGTGAATCCGGCGGTCCCAGCCAACCACGCGGTTCACCACTGCCACCAGGAAGAGCAGCAGAGCCGCGGCTTGGCCCGTCAGATAAGCCAAATTCAATCCCGCCAGGGGACGCGCAAGAAACAGCACCTCGCAGACGCTCGAAAACGTCAGGCAGAACCATCCTGCGAGCCAAAAACGAAAATAACTCCCCTGGTGATCGCGGCGAAGAAGGGAGAACAGCACCAGCAGTATGACGAATGCGCTGGCTTCGAAGAAGGTAATCGCGAGCGGGCCTTGATTTTCCAACACGATGGCTCAGCCTCCCGGCCGGACGTGCCGTCACAATGGCGCTTATGTTACCGCGAAATCTAGATAGACGGCGAGAAGCTCTGAATGGCGACCCCTTTTGACGCTAACATGCTATTTTCCGACAGGGCAAGGGGCCGCACAGTAAGGTGTGCTGTCCCTTATAATGTGTGCTGGAGCTGACCAGGGTGGACACTGAGAACATACTTGTCGTGGACGACGAAGAAGCGATTCGCGAAGTCGTTTCAACCATGCTCGAATCCAAGGGCTACCGTTGCACCGTAGCGCACAACGGCCGCACTGCCCAAGAGCACATCAAGCGCACCAGGCCCGACCTGATCCTGAGCGACATGATCATGCCGGAGATGGACGGCATCAAGCTTCTGGAATGGGTGCGCGAGTTTGACCCGGATGTCCCGGTCATCATGGTCACGGCAATTCACGACATCTCCACCGCGCTCGAAGCCATCCGCCGCGGCGCTTACGATTATATCTTGAAACCTTTTGAGAAAGACCAGCTGTTCCTGGGTGTGGGCCGCGCGCTGCAGCATCGGCGGCTCGTCAACGAAAACCGAAAATATCAACGCGATCTCGAGCAACAGGTCGAAGATCGCACGGCAAGGCTCACGGAAGCTTTGGAGCAGCTTGAGCAGTCTTACGACGACACTTTGGAGGCTTTGGGCAGCGCGCTGGACTTAAAGGACGCCGAAACCGAGGGCCATTGCCAGCGCGTTACCGCATTCTGCATCTCCGTCGCCAAGACCATGCCGGTGCCCGACACGTATTTGCCGATTCTGGCGCGCGCGGCGTTTCTCCACGACATCGGCAAGATGGCCATTCCCGATGGCATTCTGCGCAAGCCCGGCCCGCTGACCGACGATGAAAAGAAAATCATGCGCACGCACTGCGAAATTGGCTACAACATGCTGATTCGCATCCCCTTCCTTCGCGACGCCGCGGAAATCGTGCTCGCGCACCAGGAATTTTATGACGGCTCCGGCTATCCGCGCGGCCTGAGAGGCGACCAGATTCCTCTGGGGGCACGCATTTTCACTATTGCCGATTCGCTCGATGCCATGATCAGCGACCGGCCCTACCGCCGGGCGCTTCCCATGTCTCATGCCCGCGAAGAAATCAAACGGTGCTCCGGCACACAATTCGATCCCCAAGTGGTCAGGGTTTTCTCGTCGATTCCGGAACAGCATTGGATCGAATTGCGCGAAAATCTTGGCTCGCCGTTCCGCCTGGCGCACCTCAAGAACCTGTAGCCGCGGCCTGCCTGCGCAGCTTGCCTGCTGTAAGCAGGGCAGGCTTCACGCCGCTGACTGCAGCTGCCACATTTCAGCCGCAACTCGGAACCTGCGATATCGCGACTCTACTTTCTAGCGCACCACACTTCCAGTACCGTCAGTACTTTTGGATCGTTATCAAAACAAAGGGCTTGCAAACCTGGGCAGTTCGGAACGTGTTGAAAATACGGAGTTGCTGATGGGCAAAAAACGCGGGGCAGTTCATACGCTCCGGCTCCACGCAAGAGAAGAGTCACTGAAAACTTTTGAGACCCAATGAGACAACGAACCTGAGAAGCCCGCATATTGGCGACGGCCCTTCGCGGCTCTCCCCGAAGCTCAAAGTGAACAGGCTCAAACCGCGGTCAAAAATCCAGAAACCAGCTATCACAAGTATACTATTTTGTTAACACCCAATTAAGTGCTGTGAATGCTAGAGTTTGCGAACAGAGAGGGCCCCATTCGGGAAGCAAGAAATGCGCGCCAAAATGGCTGAATGGGGATCGCGCCGATCGCGCCGACGGGCGCTTGCCCAGGTCGGCGATCTCATGTAGCATCACTGCGAAGGAATCTTCAAAATGGCGCTCGTGCCCATTAAAACCGCTTCGGAAACCGGCTACTGCGACTGCATCTGCGGATGCTATGAGCTGGCTAGCCTGCGCGACGAAGACACAGGTAAAGGATATTGCCCCGCGGGCGGCAAAGATCATCTGGAGCTGAATACGGGCATTGGCCTCCCGAACCCCGCACCTGTCAAGGTTTCGCCCAACGCACCCGACGGTCGCCGCACTGCCTCCATGCCCGAACTGCATAAGCCTCCCGTTTGGGAATAGCAGCGCTCAAGGCTATGCGTGAATTTCCAGAAATTCATTCCATCGTATCGCGATCTAATACAAGTGAGCTCTATTGAGATTTTTCAGCTTGTTTGGGGGTTCCGATGGTCTGTTTGTCTTCTACCGCGAAGAGCAGATAATCGTGGAAGCTGTGGATCCGATGGATGCGGTGTCCTTTTGTTTGAACATAATATTCCGCGCTGAGAGGCAGCCAGAGCTGTTTCTTGTCTTTCTGAAACCACACCGGCCCGTAACTGATGTCCGTGTGTTGAGCGACGAGCCCGGCGGCCTTTACCGGCTCCCGCAAGTCCGTTAATAGGCGGACCACCTGGTAATTCTGAGCGTCGATCCAGGCGCGACCCTTAAGGGGCACAGGATATCTGCGACCGTTGACGTAGTGCGCCTGCATGCGGCTCGGGAGGTTTTTCTTTTGCTCGAAGCGGACCTGCCAGGCGAATCCTTTTCCCGTGCGCGCCAAGCCCTCACACTTCATATCAAATTCATCTCGGTAGTAGGGGTGGAACACGAAGACTTGGGATGGCAAACCGCGAGTAGCAAAGTGTTCCGGAAAGACGGACTCAT
>QHYJ01000394.1 GCA_003223255.1 Acidobacteriota bacterium
AGCAGAATTCGCCCTTGCTGTTTTACTAGAGCGTAGAAACACATCCAGACGCTGAGCAAAATTAACAGAAGGAGGACAACAGTCACGGAATACCCTCTTAACTTTGGGCTTTCACTGTCGAAGGAGTTTGTTGGCTGATTCCGACCGGAAGGTCAGCAAGGCTTTCTGCTGGCGTCGCTTTAGAACTCTGGCCGGATGTCGTCATCAATTTCTTAAGCTAGGCGGGGCTTGGTAATTCCTGAATTTCGTGCTAAAGCGAGCAATCTTTGAGGCCGCGTAGTTCATTCGCTCAATCACAAAGGCATCAATTTCGACAGAAGCTGCCTTCCCAAGGATCTCGACGGAGAGGACCAGCCGATAAAGATTTTTCTTCCGCACCAGAATCCCCTCGATTCCCTGCAAAGGACCGTATTTGACTCTTACCCATTCGCCGCATTTCAAGAGCGGATGTGGCTGGACCGGGGCACCACTTTCAACCGCTCGTCGAACGCCTTCGATCTCAGAGTGCGGAATCGCGGCTGGCTGGCCTGCGGTTGAGACGAGGGCATGTATGCCTGGTGTCGTCAGGATGTCAAGGCGACGCTCAAGGCCTCCTTTGATGAATACATAGCAAGGAAACAGGGGCAAAGAAAGAAGCTTTGTGCGGTCCTTCCAACGGTGCGCAGCGGAATAGAGCGGGAGAAGGGTCTCGAATCCTTTGCTCGCGAGAATCCCTGCCACGTTCTTTTCGTGTTGGTGCCGAGTATAAATCGCGTACCAACCGACGGCGTGGTCGGAAGGACGAACTTCTGACGCCGCTGCCATGGAAAGCATAGAGCTTCGCCCTGTGACTTACAGGACCTTGTTCCTCCCTCTAAGCCGTAAAGGAAATTTGACTCTTCCCACAGTGGCACTCCGATCCGGGCCTTGAAATGCGCCTCGGTCGCCACCAAATTGTCCACTGTGCCCTCAAATTAAGGTCTGCTGAGGCGCTGCACACGCCAGAGACAAACTAACTGCGGGCCGCTTCTAAGCCTGTCGGCTGGCCTTCCCTTGCTGCTCACTGGCGATTTCTCTGACTGATTCACTGATCATTGCAGCCTTCACCTAAATTCAATCCTTCGAGAACAACCGCGAAACCTTCGTTCCCGACATCACTTCCATGCTCGACGCGAATCACGGTGCCTTCTGTTTTCAGCCGCAGGCTACGCGTCCCGCCTTCGAGGGGAAAAAGTAAAACGTCGAGATGGATTGTGGCTCCCACCGGTGGAGACGTCAGACTGAATAGAAACGCTCCTCCTACACTGAGGTCCCGAGTTACTCCTTCTCCGTGCAACCAACCGCCCTCGGCGCTTCGCCATGTGAACACCGCCTCAGCTGCGAGTCGATGACGAACTCGTCTTCTCAGTTCAGTTTGCACTGCAAACATTCCGTGTTCCTGATTGCCTCGATGATGGTCTGCCCTCGTTTTTCTGAATTCGCTTTTGGAGACTACTGGAGCGGACTGGGCGAGAACAAGTGGCAGAAAGTCCCCGGTATTTTTGCGGGATCGCATCGCGACGATTGTGCGCAGTATCTTTGGCTCAGCCTGGTTAGAGTCTTTTGTCCGTATCCACATCGTGAGGATCGAGCGTGACTTAGGCGGATGTTAACCCTTGGCTATGTGCTATCTGCTTCAGGGTTAGGAGGTTGCTTCGCCAGCTGACGGCTAAGGCGAGCAAAAAAAGACCTGTCGAGCGACATTGCGGCTAGATCGTCTGGAGTCGGGATCGTGGCCATGTCATGCCTTGAGGGAAACTGGCAAGTGTGCAAGGACAAGCGGCACAAGGACTTCGAATGGCACTTTCACCGGTCACCACGTATGCAAGTTTTGTTTTTTTTCACAGCCAGATTTCTCTTGCTTTTTGATACGAGGTGCTGATACAAGTGCTCGCCTAGCCCCTTAACACTGGAGCATCTCGCGATAGCTGAGCTGTGGAGACTTGTATGGACACTGTCCGCCAACAAGGATCCTACCGAGTGCGTGTTTGTATCGCCGACGCCACCCGTATGAGCGCACAACTGATTGCGGCCGCATTGAAGCGGTACCGCAACAAGTTGGATATCTGCGCATTTGCAGGGAACTCTTCCGAAGTATTTTTCGAACTAAGAACGTCTAGACCTGACATTGCCGTGATCAGCGCCCAACTGGAAGATGGTCGCCTCGCTGGTTTCAAGGTCGTGGATCAGCTGCTCGCGTCGAACTCGAAAATCCGTTCAGTAATGTTGCTGGATTCCGGTGAACGGGACCTCGTCGTCGATGCGTTTCGTGCCGGGGCGAGAGGTGTCTTCTGCCGGGGTAGCTCCTTCAATGCCCTCCCGAAATGTATCCGCCGCGTTTATGAAGGCCAAATTTGGATTAGTAATGCCGAACTAGAGTTTCTCCTTGGGGTAATCATCAATTTGAGACAATTTCATATCCACAAAGGAAACAGAAACGTTTCCCTCACACCGCGCGAACGAGACGTCATCCGCCTCGTAGCAGAGGGGATGAGGAACCAAGAGATTGGCGTGGCGCTCAGCCTCCGCGAGCATACGGTTAGAAACTACATTTTTCGGGTTTTTGAGAAGTTGGGCCTATCGAGCCGGGTCGAGCTGGTTCTGTACGCGCTCAAGGCAGAACAATCGTTCGGCGACCAATCGTCTCGCGATGCAGCCGAGAGAACGGCTCCGGACATAGCTGTGGCTAGATGAACCTAGGGCGCATGCGAATCCAAGGCGACACCGCTATGTTCCTGGAATTCTATGGGTTGAAAGAGCAGCCATTCGGCGTCACGCCAGACCCGCGCTTCATCTGCCCTAGCAAAACCCACTGCAAAGCGTACAACTCCTTGTCGCGTGGCCTCGAAGCCGGATGCGGCTTATTAGCTCTTATTGCGAAGCCGGGCATGGGCAAGACCACGTTGGTGTTCCAGCTTTTAAAGCAGCTAAGTCAGACGTCTCGTCCGATCTTTCTATTCCACACGCAGTGTAATTCACATGGCTTCTTGTGCCACATTCTTCGCTGCTTGGGAACGGAAACGGCAGGGCTAGATGCCGTTGGCATGCTCGAGAGACTGAAGCAGGTTATCGTGCGTGAGCGGCTGGCTGGCCGACAGCTTGTCCTGATCATTGATGAATGTCAGAACCTTGACAGCTCCGTGCTCGAAACGGTCCGGCTTCTATCCGACTTCGAAACACCCGAGACGAAGCTCATACAAATCGTTCTTGTAGGCCAGACCCAGTTGGCGGCGAACTTGTCAAGCCCATGCCTGGCGTCGCTTAGACAGCGCATATCAATCCTGTGCCGGTTGGAACCGCTTACGCGGGAAGAAATCGTTCGGTACATCGAACACCGGCTTCGGATAGCGGGTTATCGGGGAGCACCGCTGTTTACCGACGGAGCTCTGGAATGGATTTTGGTGCGCAGTGAAGGTATTCCTCGGAACATCAACAACCTGTGCCTCAATGCCCTGCTTGGTGGATACCAAGCAGGGCGCAGACAAATCGATTTCGATGTTGTGGACAAAGTTCTGGACGACCTGGATGAGAACCCGCCGAAGTGGAACAGCGAGTCGCGGACACCAATCATTCATGATTCAGGCATGTTCAGGGCCAATCGGGATAGCACGCAAGTCAGCTCCCAAGACATAGAGGAGATTGTGATCGAGTTTGCCGAAACTCCGCCAGATCCGGTGCCGCAACTCGGTCACACGCAAGCGCCACAGAAGGCGCAATCTGACCCCTACACCGCGAAGGGTAACATTTCGGAGCAAAAACAACCCGCTTCCAATATAGCGGGTCATAACGCCGCTCACTCTGACACGAGCTCCCTTTCCCAGAAAACGTCCCAGTCGGTTCGATTGCAAACTCCTGCACTGCAGCGCACGGCCGTGATTTCTCATCCGGAGATTTCCAGTGCACGCTGGCGCA
The DNA here is from genome assembly GCA_003223255.1 of Acidobacteriota bacterium. Lineage (GTDB taxonomy): Bacteria > Acidobacteriota > Terriglobia > Acidiferrales > UBA7541 > Acidiferrum. The sequence goes on from QHYJ01000394.1 coordinate 3,931, forward strand.
GCAAGACCGTTGGCGCTTTGACTGTCGGTGCAGCGCTCACGGCTCTTTTACTCTTTTCTTTCAGAGGCGGGCTGCGGCGGGAATTTCAAGTCTCGGGGGGAGCGGTAGGAGCACCTGTTGGAGCGCCTCTACCGAGCCCACCGTCGAGCGCCCTAGCCGCCGGCTCAACACTCGTTACCAGCCCTCTTGCGACGAATGTGTCACCTACACGGCCCTTCGTGACGCGCACACGCGAAGGAAAGATCGTACGCATCGTGATTGATCCGGGTCACGGCGGCCGGGACACAGGCACTACTGGACCCGCGGGCTTAAAGGAGAAGGATCTTTGCCTGGACATCGCGTTGCGGCTCGGGCGGATTATAAAGCAGCGGCTCCCCAGCGTGGAAGTCATATTCACACGAACGAATGATACGTTTATCCCTCTCGAAGAGCGCACTTATATCGCCAACGATATAAAGGCTGACCTCTTCTTGTCGATTCATGCGAACTCAAGCCCCTATCCCGCAGCCCGAGGCATCGAGACTTATTACTTGGACTTGGCAGGAAGCACGGAGGTGATGGAACTCGCCGCACGCGAGAACGCAACCGCTCAAGGACCGGACAGGCTCGAGCGGATGAAGAAGACTGGGCTCGGAGAAAAAATTGAGGAATCAAGAATGCTTGCCGAAGACCTTCAAGAGTCTCTCAACCGGTTCGTCCAGCACTCCGGGAGTGGGCTCGAGAGCCGTCGCGTGCGCCGCGCGCCCTTTGTGGTGTTAGCCGGAGCAAATATGCCTTCCGTGCTCGCCGAAATCGCTTTTCCGAGCAATCCATCGGACGAGCAGCTCTTGAGGAAAGGCGAGTACTGTGAGCGTCTGGCCGAGGGCCTCTATCAAGGCCTAGCAAACTATCTCCAGGGCCCCAACGGCGTCATGCATAGCCCACCGACGACAACGAATCCGGTTGTCGTACCTTCGGCTGCGTCGTGAAGGGCCTCCTTCACGTCGTTGAAGATGTTGAGTTTGATTTTCTTCGCTATGTCTTGGGATGCTAGACCGTAATGCCGAAACGCTTCTGCAGCTCGCGCTGGCCTGGATGAGTGACGCGAACGGCCCGCGTCTTTGGCAACTGGGCAATCCATCCCAAAGCGCGCAAGCGGAAGTAGAGTGCCGCGCCTAAGGCGCCTGCCAGGCACTGGCGCGCAAAGGACCGGCGAGAGCGCCTCAGCCGGGCAACCTCGATGCCCAAATTCGAAAACCATCGTTCGCCTCGGCGCCAGACTTCATAGTCCTTGTCGCCGCGAGGCGCAATGATCTTTGATGACTCGAGCGCCTTACGCAATTCCACTGCGATGCGTCCGGCGAGGTGATCGCGCCCTCCGGAGGGCTGTCGCTTCCGGCCCGGGAGGAATCCCGATTGGGCGGGGTCTTGTCGAGATAGCACTGATCGCCTCGTGCGCCTGTCCCACTTCCGGGCTCGCAATCCCGTAATAGCGGTGCCGCCCTTCGGTATGAACATGGAGGAGTCCGCCAGCCACAAGTTTCGAAAGGTGGGCACTCGCCGATTGTGCTGAAATGCCGGCGATCAACGCCAGTTCTCCGGCCAGCAGCGCCTTACTATCCAAAAGCGCGACGAGAATTCAGCCATTGGCAGACCAGCCGCGAGAGAGCCCCTCGTGG
>QHYJ01000100.1 GCA_003223255.1 Acidobacteriota bacterium
GGTGTCGCACGAGGGTGGAGAGGAAACTGCCACTCAAGAGGATTCGCCTGCAGCTTTCCTCCTGTCACTTCACATCGGTGACTACACGGATCAAATCGAGCCTGTTCGCAATGAAATTGCCCCCGGCGTTATTGAGCTATCTAAAATTCCGTCGGGAGAAGTTAATTTGGTCGCAATGTCCCTGACATCGCAGGCGGGTAATGAGGTGTCTCGAAGCAAAGAGCTCCGTGTCTCCGGCGATACTGACATCGACCTGAGCGCTCCGGGCGACTCCGCCAACGTCTCCGGCGTCGTCCTGGCGAGTCAATTCCACCCGGCTCCGACTAACGCGGAACAAGCCTCCGCGGATCAGCCTTCTGGGGGTCGAGCTGCCCTTATTCGAGTGATCGAGGAAGCTTCCCCGAATGTGACCATTACTTTTCGCTCCATCAAAACCGGCGAATCCTACAGCGCGACGGTCTCCTCCGAAGGGAAATTCTCCTTCGCCGGCTCGACTTTCCCGGCTGGCTCTTACGAAGTGGAATTTCCCGCGCAAACTAGCCTCCGAGTCGTTTCTCTCGAGGCCACGGGAGCCACTGCCTCCGGTCGCACCATCGACATCTCCGCTGGCCTGTCCCTGAACCTCGTCGTGCACGCCGCCGAAGCCAACTGCACTCTCTCCGGCTTTGCCTTAAAGAACGGCAAACCCGTCGCCGGCGCGATGGTTCTTCTCGTTCCTCAGGATCCCGGCCACGACATGTCTCTGTACCACCGCGACCAAAGCGATTCCGACGGTTCTTTCTCTATGTCGCCCCTTTTCCCGGGCCGCTACCTACTCCTCGCCATCGAAAACGGCTGGGATCTCGAGTGGGCCGACCCCGCCATCCTGTTTCGTTATCTCCCCAACGGTCAGCCTGTCGACCTCGCGCCCGCCGCCTCCCTCTCGCTCAACGCTAAAGTTCAATAGCCCCTTCAGCTTTCCCGGCGAATCTCGGGACCTTACGCAGCAACCATCGTCTAATCAACGGCATATCTCAGCCACGGAGAAGGGCTCTCCAATTTCCTTGCAGTCACCCCTTTCCAATTGCCGCAAGAATCGAAAAGCAATGCTAGCGTTTTGCCAAGTCTGGTTGTTAAGTTTCCTGACATACCCTTCCCCTGCGCACTTAGATCAGCAAGACCCAGACCCGTCCGGTTTTTCGCATCGTTTTTTATCGCGAGAGCACGATCCCATTTGCCATGGACGCTCCGACTTTCAAAAACATCTTTTCCGTCACGACAGAAGGCGGCAGCGAACAGCAGCCATTTTGCGTATGCCCTGAGTCCTTTGTTTCTCACTCCTACAGAAACTGCCGGGGTGTGGGGGTATTCTTCCCATTTGCCTCCCCCGCGCGTATGCTTCTTCCCGTGTGCTACGCGAGCCACGCTTCGCTGCTGCTTGGGGGCCCTTCCCATTTTCCATTTTTCAACTTTCCGTTTTCCGCCTGGAAACTGAGAACTGAAGACTAACCACTCACAATGAGCCAACTCACCTTCAACCTTCAGCCCACTCGCCAAGTTCTCACCGTAAGCGAACTCACCGCCCGCATTCGCGACCTGCTCGCCCGGAACTTCACCGACATCTTTGTTGAGGGCGAAATCTCCAACTGCCGCGAAGCCCAGTCCGGCCACATCTACTTCACCCTGAAAGACGATCGGGCCCAGATTCGCTGCGTCTTCTTCAAGCAGCAGCAGCGCGGCATCAAGTTCCGCCCCGAAGACGGCCTCCAAGTCACCGTGCGCGGCACCATCAGCGTCTACGAGCAGCGCGGCGAATATCAGATTTACGTCGAGAAGATCGAGCCGGTCGGCCTCGGTGCGTTGCAGCTTGCCTTCGATCAACTAAAAAAGCGCCTCGAAGCCGAAGGCCTCTTCGACCCCGCGCGCAAAAGGCCGCTGCCCCTTCTTCCCAGCCACATCGGTCTCATCACTTCGCCGCGCGGCGCCGCGGTGCGCGACGTCGTGCGCATCCTCACGCGCCGCTTTCCCAACGTGCATCTCACCGTTTTTCCCGCGCGCGTCCAGGGAGAAGGCGCGGCCCAGGAAATCGTCAAGGCGCTGGAATTTTTCAATGCGAAAAAATTTGTGGACGTGCTGATTCTTGCGCGTGGCGGCGGCTCGCTCGAAGATTTGTGGACCTTCAACGAAGAAATTGTCGCGCGCGCCATCGCCGATTCGCAAATCCCCGTCATCTCCGGGATCGGCCACGAAACCGATTTCACCATTGCCGATTTTGTCGCCGACGTGCGCGCCTCCACGCCTTCCGCCGCCGCCGAACTTGTCGTGCAAACCCGCCGCGAATTCGATAAGCACATCGCCGACCTCCGCGGCGCTCTTGCCGAGCAAATGCGCTACCGCATCCTGGTCCTCAGCCGCCGCATCCACGAACTCGCCGCACGTCCCGGTTTCCGCCGCCCGCTCGATCTGCTCCGCCAGCAGCGCCAGCGCGCTGATGAAATGACCGCGCGCCTTGCCCTTGGCCTCCGCGCGCGCCTCGAACAGTCACGCAAACGCTTCAACACTGCCCACCTGCGCATCATATCCTTTGATTTTCGCGCGCGGATTGCCGCGTTTCGCTTGCGCCTCGAACGCCGCGCCGCCGATCTCGGTGTCCGCGCCGAACGCCTGATGCGCGCCAAACGCGAACGCCTCGCTCGTCTCGCCTTGCAGCTCGAAGAGCGCAGCCCGTTAAAGGTCCTCGAACGCGGCTACGCCATCGCCACCGACGCCTCGGGCGCCGTCCTCCGCGACGCCGCCCAAGTCCAAATCGGCGACTCCGTCGGGCTTCAACTCCACCGCGGCCGCCTCACCACCGAAGTCAAGCGAAAGGTCTAGACCAAGATGCCAGAGTCGGAACCGTTTGATAAAGCGAAGTGCCCAATGGTTGAAGAAGGAAGAACGGAATCTTGTGCCTAACAGGTGCGAGGGATCAACGCTCTGCGCAAGTATCGTCCACGGGTGAAGAAGTACGACGTGGTTTACATGGGTATGACCGCGTTGGGGAGCGGGCTTAGAGCTCGACTTGACCGACATGCTCGGAGTACGCGAAAAGACTGGGTACTGAAAACGGTAAACGGTCTACTCTTCGTCAGAGGAAGAAACTTTCAAGACGGCGAGGAACGCTTCCTGTGGAATGTCCACCTGGCCGACACGTTTCATGCGGCGCTTGCCTTCTTTCTGTTTTTCGAGGAGCTTGCGTTTGCGCGTGATGTCGCCGCCGTAGCATTTGGCCAGCACATTCTTGCGAATGGCCGCCACCGTTTCGCGCGCGATGATACGGCTGCCAATCGCCGCCTGAATCGGCACCTCGAACAATTGCCGCGGAATCAGTTTCCGCAGGCGCGTCACGAGTTCGCGCCCGCGCTCGTATGCAAAATCGCGGTGCACGATCAGCGCCAGCGCGTCCACCGGCTCCCCGCCAACCAGCACGTCGAGCTTCACCAAGTCCGATTCCTGGTAGCCCGCGAGATGGTAGTCCAGTGAAGCATAGCCGCGTGAAACGCTTTTCAGGCGGTCGTAGAAGTCGAGCACGATTTCGTTTAGCGGCAATTCGTACGTGAGCATGACGCGCGTCGGCGAGAGATATTCGAAGTTTTTTTGCGTGCCGCGTTTTTCCTGGCAAAGTTGAAGCAGGCCCCCGACCGATTCATCGTTTGTGATGATCATCGCCTTGATGATCGGCTCTTCGATTTTTTGGATGTCGCTGGGGTTTGGGAATTTCGCGGGGCTGTCGACTTCGGTCACTTCGCCGGTCACGCGAGTGATGCGGTATCGCACGCTTGGCGCGGTGGTGATCAAGTTGAGCCCGAACTCGCGCTCCAAGCGCTCTTGTACGATTTCCATATGCAGCAGTCCGAGGAAGCCGCAGCGGAAGCCGAAGCCGAGCGCGACGGAATTTTCCGGCTCGTAGAAAAACGCGGCGTCGTTCAACTGCAATTTTCCGAGCGCGTCGCGCAGCGGCTCGTAGTCGTCGGCGAGCACGGGGAAAAGTCCTGCGAAGACCATCGGCTTGATGGCCTCGAATCCGGGGAGCGCGGGAGCGGGCCGGTCGGCTTCGATGACCGTGTCGCCCATCCGCGCATCGGCCACGCGCTTGATGTTCGCGACGATGAAGCCGACGTCGCCGGCTTCGAGTTCCTCGAGCCCGAGCTGTTCGACCTCGTACGTTTGGTCGCCGGCGACAAGTTTGATTTTCAAGTGATTTGTCACCCTGCCTTCTTTGACGCGCACCAGAACCACCGCGCCGCGGTAAATGTCGAACCACGAGTCGAAAATCAGCGCCTGCAAGGGATTTTCCGCGCTTCCTTTTGGCGTCGGCACGCGCGCGACGATGGCTTCGAGCACGTCCTCGACGCCGAGGCCGCTTTTTGCGCTAATCATGAGCGCGTCGTCCGCGGGAATCGCCAGCACGTTTTCGATTTGCTCTTTCACCTTGTCGGGTAGGGCTGCTGGCAAATCAATTTTGTTGATCACCGGAAGGATGGTGAGGTTGTGTCCCGCAGCGAGGAAGGTATTCGCGACGGTTTGTGCTTCGACGCCTTGCGATGCGTCGACCACCAGCAGCGCGCCTTCGCATGCGGAAAGCGCGCGCGAAACTTCGTAGGAGAAATCCACATGGCCCGGCGTGTCGATCAAATTCAGGCGGTAGGTGTTTCCGTCTTTCGCTTTGTAGTGCAGCCGGATGCTTTTCGCTTTGATTGTGATGCCGCGCTCGCGTTCCAGATCCATGGAATCGAGCACCTGTTCGTGCATTTCGCGCTCGGAAAGCGCGCCGGTCATTTCGAGCAGGCGGTCGGCCAGCGTGGATTTGCCGTGGTCGATGTGCGCGATGATGCAGAAATTCCGTATGAATCTTGGATCCATGTAACTCGATTATCGCCCAGCTTGGCGATTGCTTTTAGCTTTTTCAGTTACCGGCAGGAGCCGCTTTTCTTGAGGACCATCTGCCACACGCAAGCAAAAACCGTGCCGAGTAAGATCCAGTTTGCCACAATTCGCGCTTCCGCGCAGCCGAGTTCACTGTCGTCAGTGTACAGTTTCACAATAAAACAGTGCTGGTTTTTGCCTCTTGTTTTCGTGACGAAGAAGGCTTTCTTTTTCTTCGCAGTTTTCCGCGGATTCGCTTCTCATTCTTCGCGGAGGATGCGGACGGGCTCGATGCGCGTGGCGCGATAGGCTGGGACGATGGTGGCGAAGACGCCGACCAGCATGAGGAGAAGAGCGACGGCGGCAAACGTGAGCGGATCTGTGGCGCGGACACCGAAAATGAGGGAAGCGACAACGCGGCTGAGCGCTATCGCGGCCACGAGGCCAAGCGCGATCCCCATGAGGATGGGCTTCAGTCCGTCGGTGAGGACCATGCGAACGACGTCGCTATGGGAAGCGCCAAGGGCCATGCGAATGCCGATTTCGCGGACGCGGCGGCGAACGGTGTAAGAGAGCACGCTGTAAATGCCGACGGCAGCAAGAACCAGCGCGAGCCCGGCAAAGCAGGCAAGCAGCAGCATATTGAAACGCAGTGGCGAGACTGATTGTGCAATCACGTCGTTCATGCTCATCACGTCGACCACTGGAAGATCCGGGCCGACTTGGTGGATAGCGCCGGTGACCGCGGAAATAGAATTCACGGGGTCGGAATGGGTGCGCACCGTAAAAGTCATGCCGAAAGAGCGCCAGGCCTCGCCCGGGGAAACGGAGACTTGAGCCAATGGGTGGTAGATGGTCGCCACAGGGCGAGTTTCGTCCAGCGAGTCCAGCTTCACGTCGCCCACAATGCCGACGACCTCGCGAACGATATCCGGGAAGAACGTCAGCGTCAGATGTCTGCCAATGGGGTCCTCGTTTGGCCAGAAGCGGCGAGCCAAAGAGTCGCTAATGAGAACGGCTCCAGGCCTTCCCGCAACGTCCGCATCGCTGAGGTCGCGGCCTCTCAGGATGGGAATGTGCATCGCGTGGATGTAGCCGGGACTGATTAGGCGGACGTCCACTTCAGGTTGATCCGACATTTGCCGAACCGGGCGGCCTTCGATGGAGAAGGGCTGGTGCGAGCCGCCGCCGTCCAGCGGCAGATCGTCGATCACGCCTGCGGAATCGATTCCGGGAAGGGCCCGGATGCGCGTCAGGACTTCTTGAAAGAAAGCAACCTGACCGGCGGGAGACACCGGGCTGCACTTTGCGAAGTTCCCAAAGGCTGCGAATCATCAGTCCGGCACCAATCAGCAGCACCAGAGAAAGCGCGACTTCGGAGACGACGAGGAGGCGGCGAGTTCCTCCCCCACGAGCATCGGAACTGCCGCGGGTCTGGCCCTGTTTGAGGGCTTCGTTGACATCGGCCCTCGTGAAACGCACCGAGGGAATAAGGCCCGCCAGCACGCCAGCAACCACCGAGAGAAGCAAAGTGAAGGCCAGGACGGGGATATCCAGGGTGATTTGCATGAATGCGGGAATGCGATCACCGAGGACTTTGACAATCAGAGTGACGCCGAAGCGAGCGAGAAACAGGCCAAGCGCTCCGCCGGCAACGGAGAGAAGCACGGTTTCGGCAAGAATCTGGCGCAGGACGACGAAACGCGTTGCGCCAAGGGATGTACGAATGGCGATTTCCTTGCGGCGCGCCAGAGTCTTGGCGAGAGCGAGATTGGCGACGTTGGCGCAAGCAATGAGCAGAACGAACGCAACAGCCCCAAGAAGGACGAGCAGTGCGGCGCGCACATCGCCAACGAGTTGTTCGCGCAGAGGGATGATGATGGCGCCCCAGCCCTTGTCGTCCTCGGGATAAAGCTGTTCGAGACGCGTGGAAATGGCGCTGAGTTCCGCCTGCGCCCGGCGGATATCTACACTCTTTTTCAGACGGGCGATGACGCCATAGTTGTGGTTTCCGCGTACGGCGCGGGTTTCGTTGGTCCAAGCAAGCGGGACCCAAATTTTGCCCCAACTCGGAAATCGAAACGTTTCCGGCATGACGCCGACGATGGAATAGTTTTCGCCGTCTAGGAGAATCGTGCGGCCGACGACGTTGCGGTCAGAGGCAAAATGGTCACCCCAGAAATTGTAGCTGAGCACGACCACGTGGCCCTGGCCGGGGCGGTCTTCATCGGGCGCGAACGTGCGGCCGAGCAGCGGCTGGACACGGAGCAAGGGAAAGAAATCAGAAGCGACGGCCGCGGCCTGGATGGCTTCGGGGCGTTCCTTGCCGCCGACCGTGAAGGAGCGAAAGCCGTAGGCAGCCATTTGTTCGAAGGAAGAGCTCTGGCTCCGCCAGTCCAGATAGTTGGCGGGAGAAACCGAAAACCAAGTCAGGCCGGGGAAGCTCTGAGCAGGAGGGGTGTGCCAGACCTGCATGATACGGGAAGGGTCGTCGAAGGGCAGCGGGCGGAGGAGGACCGCGTTGACGACGGAGAAGATCGCGGTGTTGGCCCCGATGCCCAAGGCGAGCACGACGATGGCTGCGGCCGAGAACCCCGGGTTGCGACGAAGGATGCGCAGCGAAAAGCGGAATTCCGAAAGCAGGTCTCGCGTGGACATGGAAAACGCTCCTGGTGACTGACCGCGATGGCGCTGACACTGGTTAGAACGGAAGAAATAGGAAATTGTTCCGTAAAAACTCCATAAAAACGATTGGCTGAGGCCGGCGAGGCCAGGGGGATGAGGCGCGCCGACGCGGTTTGATCCTGGAACTGAGAGAAATGGCGCAAGTTTCTTGACGGGCACAGGTTCGGGGCATAGAGTTTTTGCAAACTGAGCGAGAACAGTGGTGCTGAACGGCTGCGGTCAGCAACATCTTTGGGCGAGGTCTTTTGGCGAGTAGAGAGCACACGGAAGCGATCGCAGGCCGCCTAACGAGCAGCGGCGCTAAATCTATTGAAACCAGAACGATTCGCAAAGTGCAGGTTCGGCTGATTCCGTTGCTGTTCCTGCTGTATGTCGTGGCGATGGTCGACCGCATCAACATCGGCTTTGCGGCACTGACGATGAACAAGGAACTGGGCATTGCCGGCCAGCAGTTTGGAATCGCCGCGGGAATTTTCTTCATCGGATACTTCCTTTTAGAAGTGCCCAGCAATTTGATTCTGCACAGGATCGGGGCGCGCGTCTGGAGTGCGCGGATACTCCTGAGATGGGGCCTCGTGGCCGCGCTGACAGGCCTCGTGCAAAGCGTGGGTCAGTTGTATGTCGCACGATTTCTGCTGGGCCTGGCGGAGGCCGGTTATTTCCCCGGGATCGTCTTATACCTGACGTACTGGTTTCGCCAGCGCGAGCAGGCGCGGACGCTCGCGCTGTTCCTGACTGGTTATGCAGTCACCAGCATTGTGGGAGCGCCGATCTCCGGCTTCATTTTGGATCACGTGCACTGGTTGAGCTTGGGAAGCTGGCGCTGGCTCCTGATTTTGGAAGGGATTCCCGCCATCGTTTTAGGAATCTTCACGCACTTCGTCCTGCCGAACCGTCCCAGCGAAGCGAAATTTTTGACCAATGAGGAGAAGGAGTGGCTGCAAGGGGAATTAGAGCAAGAAAAGCGGCTGAAATTGCGGCAGCGGCGGCACTCCGCGATGGAGGGTTTGACCAA
>QHYJ01000003.1 GCA_003223255.1 Acidobacteriota bacterium
AAGATTCAGCAATCTGTCCGGCACATAAATCTGCTTCACAACGCGCTTCCCGTTCATATGCTGAGCGACGGCGGGAACCGCCAGCGCCACGCGAGCCACTTCCGCCTCGGTCGACCCCGCCGCAACTTTGATCCTGCCGCGCACGCGTCCATTCACCTGGACGGGAATCTCCACTTCCTCTTCGCGCGCGAGTTCCTGGTTGAACGCGGGCCAGCTTACCTTCCACAGCCCTTCGCGGTGCCCCAGCATTTCCCAAAGTTCTTCGGCGAGGTGCGGCGTCATTGGGGCAAGCATCAGCGTCAGCAACTCCAGCACTTCTTTGCGCACTTCGGGCCGCACGCCTTGCTCCAGAGGCTCGTGGTCGGAGATCTCGTTCGCCAGCGCCATGATCAGTGCAATCGCCGAATTGAAATGCCATCTCGTCTCGAAGTCGCTGGTCACGCGGCGCAGCGTCTGATGCACTTTGCGGAGCAGCGTTTTCTCTTTGAGCGATGCGGACACGGCATCCACCTTCCCGCCCTTCACCCCGCGTACCGCTACCGCATGCCGCTCGATGAGGCGGTAGATGCGATTCAGAAAACGCCAAGAACCTTCGATGCTCTCTTCGCTCCACTCCAAATCTTTTTCCGGGGGAGCAGCGAACAGCGTGTATAGCCGTCCCGTATCCGCGCCGTACTTTTGGGCCATTTCTTCGGCGCCGACGACGTTGCCGCGCGACTTCGACATGGCCACGCCACCCTTTTGCACCATGCCTTGGGTAAACAGCCGTGCAATGGGTTCGTCATGCTCGACCAATCCCAAATCACGCATCACCTTGCACCAAAAGCGCGAATAAAGCAGGTGCAGAATCGCGTGCGTGATTCCGCCGATGTACTGGTCGATGGGAAACCAATACGCGACTTTGGCCGAGTCATACGGTGCCTTGTCGTTGTGCGGATCACAGTAGCGGTAGAAATACCACGACGAATCCACGAACGTGTCCATCGTGTCCGTTTCGCGGCGCGCGGGTCCGCCGCATCTTGGGCACTTCGTGTTTACAAATTCGGGCGCCCCAGCAAGAGGGGATTCGCCTTCGCCGGTGAGCTTCGGATTCGCCGGCAGCAGCACCGGCAAATCCTTATCCGGCACGGGAACCATTCCGTCTTTGGCGCAATAAACGACGGGAATCGGTGTGCCCCAATAGCGTTGACGCGAGATTCCCCAGTCGCGCAGCCGGTAGATGGTTTCCGCCTTGCCAAATCCCTTTTGTTCCGCGACCGCAGCCATTTTCGCGATGGCGTCTTCCGGCGAGAGCCCGTTGAACGGCCCGGAGTTCACCAGCTGACCCTGCATGTGCTCGTCGAACGCAGTCGTCAACTTTTCTGCCGTGAGCTCTTCGCCTTCGACGGGTTGCACAACCACGCGGACTGGTAAGTTGTATTTTCGGCAAAATTCCAGGTCGCGCTGGTCGTGCGCAGGCACGGCCATAATTGCGCCCGTGCCATACTCCATCAGCACGAAGTTCCCAACCCAGATGGGAAGCTTTTCGTCGTTGAAAGGATTCAGCGCGTAGCGACCGGTGAAGAAGCCTTCTTTCTCCATGGTCGCCAGATCTTCCGTTTTCACGGAACTCTGGCGCATCTTGGCCAGCTTCGGCTCCGCCTCGGCGCGCGCGGGCGAGCCTTCGAGCAGCTTGGTCACCAGGGGATGCGCCGGCGCAAGAATGATGGCCGTTGCCCCGTAAATCGTGTCGATGCGCGTGGTGAAGATTTCAATCGGCCCCGCGCCTGCGGCGCCTGCCACCGCAAATTTCACTTTGGCACCCTGCGATTTGCCGATCCAGTTTTTCTGCATCAGAACGACGCGCTCGGGCCATGTGCCTTCGAGCTGCTTCAGGTCGTCCAGCAATTGATCGGAATACGCGGTGGTCTTCAGAAACCACTGCTCGATTTCGCGCGACACCACGCGCGTATCTTCGTGGCGCCAGCAATAGCCGCCGTTGATCACCTGCTCGTTGGCCAGCACCGTGTAGCATTTCGGGCACCAGTTCACCAGGCTCTTCTTCCGATACGCCAGGCCGCGATCCAGCATGCGCAGGAAAAACCACTGGTTCCAGCGGTAATACTCCGGTTCGCAGGTGGAAATCTCGCGCCGCCAGTCGTAGCTGAAGCCGAAGCGCCGCAGCACTCTCTGGAATTGCGCGATGTTGTTGTTGGTCCAAACGCACGGATGCGTGTTGTTCTTGATGGCCGCGTTTTCTGCGGGCAAACCGAAGGCGTCCCAGCCCATGGGGTGCAGCACGTTGAAACCGCGCATGCGCTTCACGCGGGCCACCACATCGCCAATCGCGTAGTTGCGCATGTGGCCCATGTGCATCGTGCCGCTGGGGTACGGCAGCATTTCCAGAACGTAGTATTTCGGTTTCGAAGGATCGGCTTCGGTCTCGAACACACGTTCCTCGGCCCAGCGCTTCTGCCACTTGGTCTCAATCTTCTGCGGGTCGTAGCCGCTCGCCGCTCCGGCTCCCGTTGTGTTCTGCTCCGCCACCGCGACTATCCTCTCCTCCGCGCCTTTTTCGCCCTGTGCCCTGACTTACTCCTGTGGACTGATCCGCCGACCTTCGGCCTAGAGGCCTTTTCTCTTCTCCGTGAACTCCGTGCTTTCTGTGACCTCTGTGTTGAGAGCTTTTTTTTCAGTGCCGGGGTCAGCATCGAAAATCCTTTCTCCGCCTCCGGCGCCTGATCCTTGAGCCCAGCCAGCTCCCATAGCCTTGCAACATTGCGCCGGTCGTCGCCCGGATCATCGATCGGCGTCTCCGCCAGAAATGCGCGCCCCGCTCCTTCTCCGATTGCCGCGCTCAATTGAGGGTGCTGCAGAATTCGCGCGAAGGCCTCTTTGCCGATTTTCCCCTTGCCGATGTGCTCGTGGCGGTCGACGCGCCCGCCCAACGGGATCTTCGAGTCGTTTGCGTGGAAGACGGGCAGGTTTTCCAACCCGACCGTGCTTTCCATTTGGTCGATCGTTGACGCGAGCCCGCTCTCACTCTTGATGTCATAGCCCGCTGCAAACAGATGCGCCGTGTCCAGGCATGCCCCTGCCGGCAGGTCGCGCAGCAATCCGGCAACGATTCCTGCAACTTCCTCAAGCCGCGAGCCGATCGCCGTTCCCATTCCCGCGGTGTTTTCAATCAAAATCTTCAGTCCGCCCATCGGCACGCGCTTCGTGGCCTGCTTCACGGACTCGACTATGGTCGAAATCGCCTGAACTGCGCCCCCCTCGCCCCGCGCGCCTGGATGCACCACCAGAAAATCCGCTCCCAGCGCCACGGCTCTCACGATCTCATCGTGGAAAGCTTGGATCGACCGAGTTCGCAGCATAGGCTGCCCGGCGGCCAGATTGATCAAATAATTCGCGTGAACCACCAGTGGCCCCAGCCGCAGGTCTTGCCTTCTCGCACGAAATGCGGAGGCATCCAGTTCCGGGATCCGCGTTGGTCCGCCCTGCCACATTCGGGGGCTGGCGGAAAAAATTTGCAGCGCGTTGCAGCCTAGCTTTCGCGCAGACTCCAGCGCGTTGAGGTAGCTTCCCGCGATCGACGTGTGGATGCCGATGCGAATTCGCCCGTCCATCCAGGAAGGTGGCAGCGGTTCGGGCTCAGGTTCTGGGCGGTATTCGTCTTCGGGGTCGAACTCGATAGGTACTGCGATGCGTTGTTCTTCGGGCATGCCTGTCGGGATTTCTGCTTCGTTTATAAACTCCCTATTCTAGCACACGCCCATTAATGACCTCTCGCGCGGATTTTCTAGCTCACCTTGTATGAAGACGACGCTAGAGATTCCGGACACAATCTTCCGACGGGCAAAGTCCGCGGCCGCCCAGCGGGGCATCCCGTTAGGCCAATTTGTGACCGAGGCCGTGAGGGACAAGCTCCGAACACCCTCGATTTCCGCCGACAAACCATGGATGCAGTCCTTCGGCAAATTGCGTCTATGGAATCTGGCAGTCGCGGGAACGCGGGCCCTACGAACAGTGGCTTACTGAGTCGATTTCAAATGACAGAATTCTTGATGTAGACGAGGAGACCGCCTCCCAGTACGCATTTATACGGGCAGAGATGAAAAAGGCGGGAACGCCTATCCCCTCGAACGATGTGTGGATCGCGGCGCTCTGCCGCCAGTATGCCCTCCCGCTCCTGAGTCGCGGCAAGCACTTCGATTCGGTGGGTGGGCTTCAGCGAATCGCATGGTGAACCTCCGCTAGCGTTCCCTGCCAAACATGGAAAAAGGCATCGAGCGGGGCTCGGTGAATTTTTTGGTCCAGGGAACGGCCTGCGAGGCGATCCAAGGCATCCGCAATCCGCGACAACTCATACACTATTTGGTCGCTCACCGCGGATCGTTGCAAAACGACCGCTCGCCTGCGACGGACTTGCAGCACACCCCAGGTCACCGCCGCCACGAAAAGGAACACGAACGCCAAGAACTGCTCGCGGCCTGTAATGGTGATCGTGCGGCCCAAGAAATGAAATGGATAATCCGAGAGCACCTTATCCTCCCGGCTGGGTCTTCTCTTATATCGTAGGATCCCATTGTGGCTTGTCAAGCCCATGAAATCAATCGACTACGCCCTTTCGGCTGTCCTCTGGATTTGCGGCGCTTCGCCGCGTTGCCGTAAACTTAAGCTCTACTCCGAGCGCCGGGGGAACTACGCATGCTGGTCGTCATGCAGTCTCATGCCACCGAGGAGCAGGTGCGGGCGGTCTGCCAGCGCATCGAAAGCCTTGGCCTCAAAGCTCACCCGATTCCCGGTTCGCTGCGAACCGCCATCGGCATCACCGGCAATAAGGGCGAGATCGATCTTGGCGTTCTGGAATCCCTTCCCGGCGTTGTGGAATGCATTCCTGTCAGCAAGCCTTACAAGCTGGTTAGCCGCGACGCCAAGGAAGAAGACACCGTTCTGCGCATCCCCACACCTTCGGGCGACGTCGTTGTTGGAGGCCAGCACGTGGCCTTGGTGGCAGGCCCCTGCGCCGTGGAGACTGAGGAACAATGCCTGGCCATCGCCGAACGCGTCAAGAAATCCGGCGCGCGGCTTTTTCGCGGTGGCGCCTACAAACCCCGCACTTCCCCGTACAGCTTTCAGGGGCTCGGGGAAGACGGCCTCAAGATTCTTTCGAAAGTGCGCGCCACTCACGGCTTCGGGATCGTCACGGAGGCGATCGACAATGAATCGCTCGATTTGGTCGAAGAATACGCCGACGTCATCCAGATTGGCGCGCGCAACATGCAAAATTTCTCTCTGCTCAAGCGCGCCGGCCGCGCCAAAAAGCCCGTTCTTCTCAAGCGCGGAATGGCCGCCACGCTCGATGAATTCCTAATGGCCGCGGAATACATCCTCTCCGAGGGCAACTACAACGTGATGCTCTGCGAGCGCGGCGTTCGAACGTTCTCGGATTTTTCGCGCAACACCCTCGACCTCGCGGTGGTCCCGGCAGTGAAAAAGCGCAGCCACCTGCCCATCTTCGTCGATCCCAGCCACGGCACCGGCAAGCGCCATAAGGTTTTGCCGCTCTCTCGGGCCGCCGTCGCAGTCGGGGCCGACGGATTGCTCATCGAAGTCCATCACGAGCCCGACAAGGCTCTCTCTGACGGCATGCAGTCGATTCTTCCCCAAGAGTTTGCCGACCTGGCGGACGAAATGCGCCAAATCGCTGCGGTACTCCATCGCACCATAAACTGACCACCAGATCAAAATACCAGTCGGGCGGCCCTACTGAGGCGATTCGTTTTCAACAGATAGGTTGAGGGGTGTACAAAGCTGAGCCGAGCGACTCTGCTGATTGGGAGACAACTAGCGACACTAAGGAGGCTCCTCGCTTCAGAGCGTATATTACATCGGCCGGGCTGCTAGATGTTCACAAGCGGATCATCGGCCACTGCGAATACCTCGAACCCGTCAAAAACAAACTGCGCAATCCTTCGACAGCGATGGGTGAGCGCCTGTCCTGTCAAAGCGACAGGTGACACCTGCGGTGACGTAGTTACTATTCTTCCCCACGCCAGGAAGAGAGGGCCCAACGGCGGTTTGAGCCCAGGGATGAATCCCACGAGGCACCGCTGACCAGCATCTCCACTGCAGTGAGAGCGTACCTCTCAGCCTCGCGGGAACCAATAACTGCCCCAACCCATGCAGCGGGCCACCCTTTGCGCGTAAGGCTAAGCAATAGCTACTTGAACCCTTCTTCTGAAATTGCGGTCCCAGTTCCCGCCTGGCTGAAACTGAAATATGCTTTCGTAGAACTTACAGCTACGAAGAAATTAATCACGACACTCCCGAATGAACACGCCCCTGAGCCTGGAGTTGTGGTTAGAGTTGTCGCTGTCAGTTGTCCGAAGGCCGTCTGTCCAGTCTGCCCAATTGCCTGATATTGACCGATGACCGAAGCAGGACAAGAATCTACAAAAGTGAGAGTGCCGGTGAGATTGCCATCGCTAGCGTTGATGGCTCCAACAATCGGTCCATTTCCGAACGCAAAGGTTCCGCTGAACTGGGGATTCTGCCCGTGAACCGGAGGTGGGTTAACTACATTGAACGACCCTCCTCCGCACCCCCACCCTACAATTAGAACTGCCATGGCCAGTACAGCAACTCTCATATTCCCTCCTCTTCTTCTGCGGCACAGGACTTCCAAAGCTCCGCTTGTTTCTGCTCTCTATGTATGATTCCATCGGATAGCCGGGGGATCAAGGATCTTCCTGACCGTCACGCGCGTCCGGCATATTGCTCTCACATAAAATAATGCAATAATGGGATCTCCGCATGACTGGAGGTGCCTGTGCGACCCAAGGGTTCGGCCGACTTGCTGTCCGACCGGCGCAGGCGTGCGCTGAAACTTCTTCGCGCGGAATTGTCCCTGAACGAAGTGGCTCGACGCATCAGGTGTGCGGCCAGTTCCGTGATGC
>QHYJ01000397.1:0-3194 GCA_003223255.1 Acidobacteriota bacterium
CGAAGTGATTCCGAGATGGCGGTTCTGTGTAGAAGCTGCCTGGTGGCAGGGCTTTTAGTTTTGCTTCGTCAAACTTATCGCCGTACCCGATATGCCATGTGCCGGAGATCACCGTCGCAACCCTGTCGTCACGATGGGAGTGCGCAGCAATGCGCGTATGTGCCGGGACGCGAAGCATGATGGTATATACGCCTGCTTGGTCTGGATTGCCCTTCAGAACAGCGGTCTGGATTCCGCCAACGCCTGAGCTTCCCGTGCCAGGATTGCCCACTCGCGGGAACTTGTATTCTGTGGGAGTGAATCGTTCTTCGTTTGTGCCGCCGTCAGCATTGCTTGCAACTGGATGAGTAACCGGCGGACCATCAAGGAATTTACGAATCAACGCGACTGTGTAAGCCGGTCGTTCTTCCATCAGCCAATGTCCTGAGCCCGCGACGACCTCCTCCTGCACGTTGTTCGCTACATGACGCATGATCACCGCCTGGAGGGCGCCGAAGGACTTCTCTGCACCTACCGCCATCACCGGCATCGTAAGCTTCGTTTGTTCGAAAACCTTGTTGTCCTTCGCATCTTGCGAGAAAGCGGCAAACTGCGCGAACCCGGCCCGCATTCCGCCCGGTTGCGCGTAAGTGGCGGCAAAGAAATTTCTGGTGGCGTCGTCAGGCTTACCCGGATCACCGGTAAAGTCATTCCATATCCTGTCAAAGTAGATACGCTCCCGGCCTACGACCAGCCGTTCCGCATCCGGTCCATGGAAGTTGAAGTGCCAAACGCCCGGATTTAGGAGTATCTCGTTCCACGGGTCAATCCCGGGAATTGGTGCGTCCATAACAACCAGCCGCTCGACCGTATCGGGGTAAGTCGCGGCATAAGCGTATGCCACCATGTTCCCGATATCATGGGCAACGACGAACGTACGGTCATACCCCAATGCGGTCACAACCGCACGGATATCCTTGGCCTGCGTTTTCTTATCATAGCCTCCATCCGGCTTCGACGACCGTCCGATGCCTCGGAGATCGGGAACTACCACCGTGTGGTCCGTTATCAAGTCCGCTGCCAGAGGGGCCCAGGAATCGCTATTCTCCGCATAACCATGCAGCAACACAACTACAGGCCCACTTCCGCCGGAACGCACGAAGATTTCCGCGCCTTCCGGACTGTGAATCGTCGCGGCATGGAAGGTAGACGGCAGCGATGGATAGCCTTGGCCGAAGGCCCCTGCCGCACCGAGTAACGTGGTGGCAAAAACAAGAACTCTTCCAAACAAGGTGCCCTCCTGACGACGGCAGGAGTAACGAGACCACCCCCCTGCTGTCGGGTCCGGTTGGCCAAGACATTTCGTATAGCTAAGTCTTGGCATGTGAAAGAAAGTGTTTACGGCAGCTACGCCGCCGCTGTAGTCGCTGCACCTTTCAGGAACGTCAGTAGGTCGGCGTTAATCGTACCAGCCTCAGTCGTGGGCATGCCGTGCGGAAACCCCCTGTAGGTTTTCAATGTGCTATTCCGCAGCAACTTTGCCGACAGTGGTGCGGAATCGGCATAAGGCACGATCTGGTCGTCATCGCCATGCATCACCAGAACCGGCACCGTAATCTTCTTGAGGTCATCGGTGAAATCCGTCTGGGAGAAGGCCACGATGCCGTCATAGTGCGCCTTGGCACCTCCCATCATGCCTTGACGCCACCAATTCGAGATCACCCCCTGCGACGGTTGCGCACCAGGCCGGTTGTAACCATAGAACGGCCCAGCCGGCAGATCGTAATAGAACTGCGCTCGGTTGGCGGCGAGCTGCGCCTGAAGCCCGTCGAACAGCTCTTTGGGCAGCCCGCCCGGATTGGCCGCCGTCTTCACCATCAACGGCGGCACCGCGCTGATGATCACCGCTTTTGCCACTCGGCTTTCGCCGTGACGCGCCAGGTAGTGCACCACTTCGCCGCCGCCGGTCGAGTGGCCGACATGCACTGCTTCCTTGAGGTCGAGATGTGCGGTCAGCGCCGCCAGGTCGTCGGCATAATGATCCATGTCGTGGCCGCCATCGGTCTGGGAGGAACGGCCATGTCCGCGCCGGTCGTGGGCTATGACGCGATAGCCGTGTTTGAGGAAGAACAGCATCTGCGTGTCCCAATCATCGGCCGACAGAGGCCAGCCGTGGCTAAACACGATGGGCTGGCCTTTGCCCCAGTCCTTGTAATAGATTTGTGTCCCGTCTTTCGTCGTGATTGTAGCCATTGGAAGTTCTCCTCTACTGTGATTTTCCTTCAACCTTGATCAGCACTTTCTTTCTCAGGTATCTTCGCTCTTTTGTATTCCGGCCCTGTGTTCCCGTTTCTGTTTGCTATGGAGGGACGCCAGGTCCGTCACATCGTAGCCCGGCGAACAGCCAATATTATCGTCAAGCTGTACGGAACTGCTCGGCGTGGAACTTCTTCGCCGCAGCTATCGTCAGCAACACGAAAAGTACTAAAACAACCAGCTGGGTTACCTTAAAAGGCGGCTCCGTTTTCGTTGGAGCGAGGGCCTTCAGGGCCGGAACCTTGTCAAAGAGTTGAGCAATCAGAACGAAAACATTCAGATACAGCGCTATCATCGCCGTGATTACGTAAGCCCGACGCCAGCCGCCCGCAAGTTGACGCCCGTAGCGAGCAAATATTGCTATCGGCACCACGACTAACGATATGATCCCGAATATATCTGCAGGACTAAGGCCGCGGAACGGAAAGAAAAATCCGGTCACGCTCGTTGCCGCTGTGGTCACCAGAAAGACCGCCGTCCAGCTGTCGAGTCGTTTTTCAGTGAACAGCCCGAACATCACGACGAACCCCGAGAGAATCCCGATCAAACTCAACACCACGTGCGCGAAAGTCAAGGTGGTCATGCCCAAGATCATGATGCGCGTTCCTCCTTTTCCTGACTCGCCCGGTGATTTGTGCTGCCATTTGTTGCGCTTCTTCGTAATCCGTGCCTGTTTCTCCTCTCTACAGGCCACCGACGATTTCTGACAGAAACCACGTCCGGCGTTCCGTCTCGTCAATCCAGTTCTCAATCAAGCTGGCGGTCGCGACATCGTTGTGCTTCTCGCAGACCTCGTGCGAGGAACGCAGGAATCGTGTCAGCTGCCGGTTGTCGGCAAAGAGCTCTTCCAACATCTCCTTTGGGGTGACCGATTCTTCGTTGTTGTCTTGCAAACGTTG
>QHYJ01000397.1:3206-5322 GCA_003223255.1 Acidobacteriota bacterium
CGATGTCGTCCGTCATGGCGAAGACTTGCTCGGAGTGCTCGTCCAGGAGCAAGTGGTAATCACGAAAGTGGCGCCCGCTCATGTGCCAGTGAAAGTTCTTCGTCTTTACGTAAAGCGCAAACACGTCGGCAAGCAATTGACGGAGGCTGTTTGAGATCTCCACAACACCATTGCGGCTAAGGTCGCTTGTCGTCTCAAGGGTATTCGTTTCTTTTCTCTTTAGCTGGGTTGCAGCACCACTCTTTCCCATTTGTTTCGTCCTCCTGCGGGTCTTCTTTCCATCTAGGGTCGATGACCAAGAAAGAGAAAGGTTAGAACTGGAATTTCCGTTTTGGGCTTCCCTTGGCCCGAAAGCCTAGCCCTCGTACCCGCCTCGTGTCAACCGCAAGGCGCGCCGGCCCAACTCAGGAGCATCATCTTCATGCGGAGGGATGGCGAACGATCGTGGCCAGCCGTGAAAGCAACATGACTGGATGGCGTTCGTTCGGTCCAGACTGCTCATAAATGATTTCGAGAAGCTTAGTGCGGACAGAGTTCACAGGTCACCTCCCGACGTTATCGATCCATAAGCCGCCTATCACCATCGAGACAGGTATGAATCTCAGGTGGGTTTGGCACGATGTAAGACTTTGGGGGCCTTTCCTTCAGGCAGTCTTCATTTTCGCCCAATACGTTTGGTTGATCTCGAAGCATGGACTCTTCTGAAGTTAAGGTCAGTTATGGATTGGTACCGAGAAACGCGCTCCTGGTTAGAAATCGGAATGAGAGCCGACATGCCAACTTCCCGGGACTAATTTCGTCGTGGCCAGCACAGATTGCTTCCTGGTTGCCATCCAGAAGTTGTCTTATGGAGGTTCGAACCAAAATGCCGAGCGCGGCCATTTCTACGGGTAGCGCGTAATGAGCGGATTAAGCGGAGCAGTTGTACCAGTCAGACTCTGAAGTTATTTCTCTTCGGTCCTTCACTGAATTCTTTCATCTGGCAAAGATCAGTTGCATGCGGCAATCTTGTTTTTTTGACATAGGGGTGGGAGGCAGGATTTCGCCGATGAGTAGAGCCTCAATACCGGGGCGAATGCCTTCGGTGGCAAGGCGCCCGATTTCGCTCTTGAGTTCGGCGAAGACCAGATCGAATTTTTGTGGAGTCGAGGACGTGCCTCGCTCTATCTAGTTTGAGCACGGAAGAATAACGCGCGGGACGAGCCGGTGATTCCGACGTGCCTCCCAAGAAGGCGTCAAGGAAGATCCACTGCAGGACAGACCTAACGCAAGTTAAATCGAGCCCGCAGCTGAGTCGAAAAAATGTTAACAAAATACTTTTGGGCGCGCTTATAATCTTGCCCGCCATCTGGGCTTTCCGCTTGGCTTTCCAATGAGAGTGAGGCCGTACAGATCCCATCTGTTAACGCGCCTCGTTCCGAGAGAAGGGTGGTATGCCTTCTCGCCCGAACGCCTGTAGTAACGACACGGCCACCGCCTCCAATTCTGATCTGCATTGGAAGAGGCTGCGATATCCATCCCTCGGCGTCTTGATAAAGTCCAAAGATAAAGAGGTGCTTTATGAAAGAAACTGAGTCCTTCGACTCGCTTAGGACCAACTCTGCCAGTACCATCCTCGAATTCCTCGCACGAAAGGTGCGCTCCGCAGTGGGACAAGGGCCTGCGGCGCGCAACATTGCTTTAATTGTAGGCACGGCCGCCCTGTGTTTTGGCGTCGTCCTTTATTTTGCGGGGTCGCGCACCTCCGCAGAACTTGCTAATTACGACTGGCCGAATCACGGCAAGGACCTTGCCAACACTAGGTTCCAAAACCTAGACCTAATCAATCCCAGCAACGTCAATAAGCTGCACGTGGCCTGGGTGTTCCACACCGGCGTACTGGACCCGCTGTCTGAACTGGAAGCCTCGCCCATCGAGGTCGACGGCCGTTTATTCATCACTGACGGTCACGACGACGTATTCGCCTTGAATGCCACCACGGGACAGATGTTATGGAAGTTTGCCGGCTTCAACGACGAGGCGCAACTCGCGCAGTTCTTTCTCTGCTGCGGTCGGAATAACCATGGCGTGGCTTTTGGGGACGGCAAAGTTTTCGTGGGCCGGTTTGATGATTCCG
>QHYJ01000396.1 GCA_003223255.1 Acidobacteriota bacterium
TGCCTGGCGAAGCTGATCTTGTTGGGCGAAGGCTCATTGCGGCGCGCGCTGCGCCACTACGAAACCCACTATCATGAGGAGAGAAATCACCAAGGCAAAAACAACGTATTGCTATTCCCTTTGCCAACTCAAGCAGTCCGTGGAGAACAGGAAAAGGTGCGGTGTCGAGAGCGGCTGAGCGGCCTGCTGAAATACTATGAGCGTGAGGCGGCATGAGCAGCAAACAAGAACATCCGATTCAGGCCATGGGGTTCTGGGTGTTTGGCTTCCTTTCTGTGGTGCTGGCAGTTTTGAAACTCACGGTGGCGGGATACTGGTCGTGGTGGAGGGTGATGCTGCCATTCCTGGCATTTCTGGGCCACAGCGCGGTGTACCTCCTGGCTGGCTTCCTAAGCTTCTGTTGGCTGAAGCAGGAAGAAGATGAGGAGGAGCTTACCACCGTGCAGAAGCATTCGAGGGCGGGGTACAACATAGCGGCGCTGTTGTTTTTCTTCCTGTTTTTGGACAACCTGTTGCGACGAGTCGAAGGGCAAGCCTGGAAGGGGTTCTGGCTATGCTCGGGGAGACTCGAGGTGGTGGTCCTGTTTGGGATGTTGAGTTTGGTGGCACAGTTTGTGTACTGGTCGCGGATTGTCAGCGGCCTCAATCAAGAGCACGCCTGAAACCTTGAAACCATGACGGTGACCTTTGACTTCAGCCCTACGCACGACTTTTTTGACCATAAGGGGTTTGGGCTTCAAGCTAACGGACCTAGAACTGGAAATTGGCCAACTTGGCCAACTTTCCGCCTCAAAAACTCAGCCCGCGAAAGCGGCGTAGTTGTTTGCAGTGATTGGGATTAGAGTGGTCGGGGCGAATGGATTTGAACCATCGACCTCCTGGTCCCGAACCAGGCGCGCTAGCCAGGCTGCGCTACGCCCCGACTGTGTATCCTACCTATTGTCATGCAGTTGCAGCCACTTTTTCAAGCGGAGAATTTTCGAGTTTCCGTCCATTCCGTCCAATAACAAAAATTTTGGATGGAAGTTCGAAACCCAAACCCGCTTTTTCCGCCATCTGTTTGCGAAACATTGTCTCGTTTTTGATCTTGTCGTAGAGGTCCGACATGCCCTCTCCAGCATGGCCCATCCAGAATTTATAGATTCCTGGGGGGGTGAGCGTTTTGTTTCGCAGGTATGTATTGCGGAAACGCCGGAACGCATGGATGCCGCACTTCGGTTGCGCCAGCTTCTTGAGCACCGGATGCCGAACCCCATGCTTTCTCGACAATCTTGATTGTGGAGCAGTCGGGGAAATGTTCTTGATGTCGATTCCCAGGGCTTCTCCAAACCGCAATCCCGTCGAAGCACAGAGCGCGAACAGTACGCGGTACTTCTTCTCTTCGGTGGCGACCAGAACCGCCGTCAGTACCTCGCCCGTGAAGCTGGGTGTGTTCTGTTTCTTCTTGTTGACCACCGGCATGCCAATGAATTTGTGGTTCCACTTCTGAGGGTATAACTGCTCGCCCTCTTCGTTGATCGCCGAGGCCACCACCATCTTCACGATCTGCGCGTAGTTGATAACGGACTTCGGAGGCAAGCCAGCCTTCATCTTCGCCACTAGGTCTTTCATGGCGGTGTTCTTGACGGATGCGAGGGGCATGTCGCCGATGTTCGGATTGATCCACTTGTCCAATGCGTAGGACCAAGGAGCAAGCGTGGACGGTGCCAGCGGCTCGCTGTCGCGGTTGCGCATGCTTTCGAGCCAAGTCTCGGCCTGCCCGCGGAAGGTGACACCGCTGTGGTTTGTCTGTTTCACCACATTGTTGAAATACCCCTCGGTATCCACTCCGCTGGCCGCGATGAACTCCTTGGCCTTGCGTTCCCGTTCGGAGGCTGAGAGTTTGCCGGGGCCGGAACTCGGGCAGATTTTCTCCCACACTCGCTGCCGTTTCTCCTGTCCCTGCGACATCCTTCCAGAACCGAACGACGTACCACTTGCCATCTTTCTGAATACTGCCAGACTGTCCAGATCGCCTTGACATGGATTTCCTCCCTGTCCGCTTTCTGGTGTCGCTGGTGCGATTGTCCCCTGAAGGAGGACCATCTGGCAATGGGACGTTTGTAGCTTTACTTGATCCGGCGAGTTGTTCCCGCTGGGGTTGTTCAACAGTCTTCATTAGACACAACCAGAATCCAGGCGCAATGCGCCCTGAACTCAGATGTGCCATAGGATTGCAATCGCTGCGAGACCTACTTCGCTACTTCACCTTTAAACCGAAGTGGGTCTCGCTATATGCGTAACTGCTACCGGATGCAGAACGGTCAAAGAATTTCGGTGCCTCCTCGTTCAGCCGCATCATTCGTTGTTGGGATGAGCCTCGCTACCGCCTTCGTGTTGATAGGTGCAACCGCGTTTCGTGAATTCCTGGTCCTGTGATTTCGCGCCACACAAACCGTATAAGCGCCATCCCTATTACGATTCCGACCTTAATACCAAACCATATGGTGTCCACTTGCGCTCCTCACCATCGGCTTCGGCATGTTGAACATGGACGGGGTACCGTAAAGACTTGGCCGTTCTTTTACAAGCCGTTCAACAAATAACTGATACGCCTCCAAATAGCTCCTGAATTTTTGTTGGAAGAGATTAAGTCTGGAACGAACTTCCGGGGTAATTTGGGCACGGATGTTCGCAGGAAGCAATTCTAAATCGGGGCTACGCAGAAGTTGTTGTACGAGGCTACGAGATAATGAAATTCCATCAAAGCAGGTCGGAGTTCCTTCATTGTCTTTGGCTAACAGTCTAATCTAACCTATCTGAGAAATACTGCCGTTGGTAAACCCACATATCGACATTCGGCAGTTGGCAATCGGCGCGAAGTTCTGGCCGACCATGCCAAATATCGCTCTCTACGATGTAGTGTAGGTGGCTTATTCACGAACGATGCGAAGCGACGGACAAACTCTTGGAGTTCAGGAAAAGCTTTTCTAGCTGCCTTCTTGTCATCTCGGCTTTCTTTCCACTTCAAAACTACATTCTTCAAGCTTGCGTGGTGGTCAAAACTGAAAGAGAGCACCGCGCGGATTAAGAGAATCCAAGACCAACGCGGCCACTTGCCGTAGAGGTTTACAAGAACATAGCCCACCAACATCAACACCGGAATGATGTCTTTTGATTTCAGTCCCCGATTTGAAGGCTGGTCATCCATTTGGTGTTCCCTCGGACAGGAGCAACACGCAATTTCAAGTGCCAAACTTCTTGGCTTCGTCGTTCAACCTTGCCAAGTTCTGTTCGTCCTCGCGTATTCCGGTTTTCAATTTTGTAATCTTTTCGTAGGTCTCTTTACTCAAGAAAGGCTGATAGGATTCGAGCGAGATGTTCCAAACCTTATCGGATTGAACTATCGCCCCAAGGCCCGTAAAAAGCTCGCCTAATTTACGTGCCTCCGCTCGCAGCAAAATTAGATGCTTTTGGGCTTCGCTGCGCTCCCGAAATAATCGTCCGAGAACTGCATCCGCCTGGTCTTGGCTCATGAAATAGCCCTCCCGATAGGGAGTATCGCATTCAAACATGGTCATAAATCCTTCGCCCAATCCGCGCGTCACGAAACGGTTAACTAGTTTTTGCTGCTATATTCTTGGCTGCTGGGACGGCTTTGGTGTGGCAGTTCTTACGGCGCTGCGCAGTGTGTAAATGAAAAGAGCGGCACCCTGCGAAGAGCAGGGCCTGGTTTGTCCGCCACCACTACTGTCCGGTTATAAACCGAACAGAATTAGCTGGTTAGGGTTATCGAGTAACTCCGATTGGGAGTCGAATGCTTCTAACACCTGTAAAATCTTGACGATTTTCTAGGAAACAGGCCGAAGCTCAAGCGGAACCCCGCACCGTAAGCAGAAGCAAACTTTCGGGAGTCATACTCCCTGTAAGATCATGTCGAGGGTACGTTCTACTTTTTCTCCCCTCCACAGGTGGCGTGTAAGGTGTCACTAATTTCGAGGCACACCTACGCTATTCCCTCTATAAGATCATGGCAAAGCTACGTTCTATTTTCCTGGTGTGAGTGGTAAGCGCTAGACTTGAAAAGCTTTAAGCTGATTTTTGGAGATTCGGTTCAACTACGTTATTCCATTTCATCGGGTCCATCGGTTAGCGGTGTCGGCCTGCCCCGTAATCCTGTCCTCAGCTTCCCATTCGTGGTCAATCCGCGAGCGGCACGCCTGATGCGGTAGATGGTATCGTGCAACTGCTTTACGGTGATCTTACCCTTGCTGGCCCGGTTCCTGTTGATTTCTTCGACTACTCGGCCCTCGGCCCATCCCAGGCAGAACCACAACCGAATGATCTGGAACCAGAGTGCAGCCTGCTTTCGTTGCTTCTTATGGATTTCAAGTTTAGGAAACGCCTGTCGCAGAAGTTGTCGAACCACCTGATCGTTATTCACCCATGCCGGGGTTCTCTTTACACGTTCCGTATTGCTGGTTCTTTCGGGAGTGATAACGTGGCTGCTACCAGCCCAGGACTTCTCGCCGTCTATACCACGAGCAGCACAAAAATCCTGTTGCCACTTTTCCCGAATACGGACAGACCCCGGCTCCTTTTTCTTCGACGGAGCAGGCTCCGGCATAGCAATCGGATTAGCAGTTAGATCAGTCAGGCTGTGCATTGGTATAGTTGGTGCAGGAGAAGCAGCGGGCTCGTCAGGTAGGGGTTCCGGATCGGCTACAGCGACCGGGGCAGGCTTCGCCACTAGCGCACAGTGAGGACACGGAAGCGGCTTCCGATGTTTCGGGCAATGTCGAAGATGGCTGCTCATGAACTTACAGAGACAGATGCGTCATCGGAGTCAGGGAAGATGTCGTTGAAATCTTTCTTTGAGATGTTGACAACTTTGTCGTTGAGTCTCGACACTCGATAACCGACCACAAATGGTTCCTTGGAGCGTATTGCCTCCATTAGTTTCGTTCGAGTCCCTGATGCTACTAATCCGGCACCAATAGCCTTCTGAATATTTTGTTGTGCTTCGTCAAACGTCATCATCGTCTTATCGATATTCATGTTGTTCTCCTTCCGCGTCTTTGTTTTGCGCCGATCTGCGCCCGGCGCTGCTGAGTACACTCCCTACTTTGCAACTTACGGATTTAGGGCGGCACAGGGGTACGGGGACTAGCTCTACCCCACGCCGACGTGTCGGCGGTCTCGTTAACTACATACTACCACATTCGGTACCAGTACGCAAGAGCGAAAAAAAGGCGAACAAATCCGCGAGGAGTAGCGTAGAGACATACCCGGCGACATCAGCAAGAGTATCCCTGCTCCCGGAGTTGTCATTTGCAGCAATCCAGAAAACTCCCTGGCGATAGCTCGCACGTTTCATTTCTCACCTGCCTTCGGACGAGCAGGGAGTCGCTCAATGGCCGAGCTTTTTCAGCGAGATCAGCGCCTCGTTCCGGACCTCTTCGAACTCACTCTTTTGCAGCTCTTGAAGCTGATCAATGGCAACCCTACGCAGCGATTCGTCAGGAGTTGCCTTCGCAAGCGCCTCAAGGCCGTGGGGGACAGCGGCCCTCGCCGGAAGACGGGCGCTCTTCCCAAGATCGGCAAGCGCTTTGAGTGCATTTTCATCAGCATACCGTTCACCCAGTAGCTCAGACGTGACGAAAGCGCCCATCCAGTTTTGGTACTTGTCGAAACCGTCGTTGAGGACACTTCGGAGTTCCTCACGCTGCCTGGACGTGAGCTGGTCCCAGTTATTGTTCAGGAAGTAGAGTATCGTCCAAGAATTGTCGAGGCTGCGGAAATCCTTGTCTCGTTGAAGCTCCAGGACTTCCTGAAAAAAACTGCCAGGTAATTTGTCCTCGTCAAGTGCAGCCGAATCCAGCTCTGTGAAGAGAGCTGGTAACTTTCCATGTCACCAGGGGCCTTGCACAAGCGGATTTCGCCAAGAATAGTTTCAAGATTT
Source organism: Acidobacteriota bacterium (assembly GCA_003223255.1). Taxonomy (GTDB): domain Bacteria; phylum Acidobacteriota; class Terriglobia; order Acidiferrales; family UBA7541; genus Acidiferrum. The sequence continues at coordinate 5,942 of QHYJ01000396.1, forward strand.
TGCATGATGTCGGGTCAATAACCCCACAGGAGATAAAGCAGTCACTACAACTACTACCACAACGGCGACTGCGGTGTTCGTCGCAAGTTGCCGCTGTTGTTGCGGATTTAGACTCAGAATATCGAAAGAATCGCTTGCGTTCACGGTTGCCAACCCAAGCTGGGCGCAGGAAGAACCGTTGCCCACTTCGTGGCACCGTCTGCTTTATGCGGCGCAACTGGTCCAGGGTAAGGTAGAGCATGCGGCCCGGACAAGCCTTCACTCTTCACGTTTCGACTTCGCTCGTGCGGCAAGAATCTTCGGGGCGAACTCTGCTCTGGTCTCAGCGATCACTTTGAGCAGCCGTTCAAACGATGGGAACTTGCCCTCGGCCTTGAGTCTTTTGACTTCCTTTTGAAAGTTACTCGGACCTAGTTTCGGTTCATTCATCTCTGGCTTATCTCCCGAGCGAGCACACCTTGGTCGAACCAGACATCCTCATGGGTCGAAAGGTCGTACCGAAAGCCGACGGGAAGGGCCAGGAACTTTGCCACGGGACGAGCGGCTGTCACACCGTGTGTGGAGTGGCCTTCTTTGTGTCACGAATTTCTGCCGTCTGAAGTTGAACCTTATGATTTTTCCTCTTTCGCTTTTTCCTTCTTTTGTTTGGCCCAACGTAGTCTCTGCGCCTTTGCAATCGCCTTACGACCCGCAGCACTCATCTTGTGGCTTTTCCTTCTACCACGCTTTTTACGACGGCCACTAGCAGAATCAGCAGCTAGAGTACTACCAAAAGCTTTCACAGCCGCACTGATTGCATTCAACTGCCGTTCGAGGATAGCTTTCGCCTTTGTGAGTTTTCGTGCTTCCTTTTGCAATGCTGCTAGTAGTTTCATTCGGACCCTCCCGGCGACACCCTACGCTAGATAGCCCAAAAAGAAAAGCCGAAGGTCTTTTCCTTCGGCTGTTGTTCGGACCGAGTGTCTTGCACCTTAGAGCACCTATTGAGGTTCACCCACGCCGACTCCCGACCAAGTAAATCAGACTTTCGGAAATTAGCTACCGCCGCACCACTAGAATGGCGATGGCTTCCCGCCGCAAAGTACGATGGTGTGACGAGAGCCTTTGCAAAACGGTGGGCATCCTCGTGCTGCGAAAGTTTATCCCCTCGTGTCGACTCTGCCC
>QHYJ01000101.1 GCA_003223255.1 Acidobacteriota bacterium
GAGCGGTGTCTTGCTATTCGTCATTCGAGGTGGAACATACATCGTCCGCGGATGTCTCCGGAAAACCGAAACCCTTCCGCAACTTTCATTGCGCAGCACGGAAGCAGATAGCGATACCGGAACGAAGAGACTTGATCTAGTGGAGATGAACCGCGGCCGCCTGATTGGAAATTTGGAGCGCTTGGTTTTAACCCTGGTCGTGGTTGCGGGGAGCTATGCGGCGTTGGGCTTTCTCGTCGCAGCAAAGGGCCTAATTCGGTCAGAGGAACTGCAGGAGCGGGAATTTGCGGAATACTTCCTGGTAGGCTCCCTATGCAGCGTTTTGGTTGCACTGTGTGCCGGCCTGGTCATAAGGTACGCGCTTCTAGCGTTATGGCCGGAGCTTTTGTCGCTACAGATGGGATCCTAAACTTGCAACACCCAGGTTTTTCACGATGAAAGAACGATACCCCGTCGAGCCAACCTGATATCGGTATGGGCGACTGTACACGAACGGTGCACGAACCATAGTGTAACGGGTCAGGATCTTTTCCTTTGGTGCTCTGAAGATATTTTCCTGCAGGTTTCTCAGATTCTGGTCGGCCCTTGGCAACTGGTGAGATGGGTGCGCTGGGATAGGATACTCGGGTGTGTAGGCAAGCTGCAGGTGCTTTGGTTGCGCCATTGCCATCGATACGATAGTGCCGACCCAAGGCCCAATTCTTGGCAACGGTTTACAAGACCGTTGTAGGAACATCGAAGCTTTCGGTTCCGTGCCGAAGCATGGTTTTTAACAAAATGCGGGAACCGATTGGAGCACTCTCGCTGTTATTTCGCGATGGGGAAAATTCGGGAGACTCCATGCATGCGCATCCACATTTCCGTACATCGTGCCATTGTCAAATATTTTTCTAACTCGCTTGTTTTCAAAACCGAGACTGAAAAGGAAGGACTTCCAAGAGATAGTACGCCTGACTTGGGCGCAGGAGGTCCCCGGTTCAAATCCGGGCGCCCCGACCATTTTAGCCAATAGATAGACAGGGACCATCAGCCGCCCTTTGACCCCCTGAAGCGATGACGGCCTGTGGGTCCGCACTCTGTCCGGGCTGAAAATGGTTTGGCAGAGTGGAAGTCAGGAAAACACTCTCGTTCCAGAGCAGCTACGAAGCAAGTAGCTCGGCGAAAGACCTGAGGCTTTGAAAGCGCACTTTCAATGCTCCATAGGTGCGGGAGAAAGCACGCTCCACATCGTGTGTGAGGACAATGTTCTCGCCTTCGGGGTGTTGGTGTCGGAGCGCGATTAGGTTGGCAGGATCGAAGTTGTTCGCGGACCATTTGCACTCGATGGCTAGGGGTTTCTTTCGGTTGGTCACCACGACAAAGTCCACTTCGTGCCCACGCTTGTCTCGCCAATAGAAAACTTCGCGATTCTGCGAGCGGGCCATAATTTCATTGAGCACGAAATGCTCCCATAATACGCCGAGGTCGTCGTTTCGCAAGTCCTGCCAGCCACGGTAGTAGCAGGTGAATCCCGTGTCGAAGGCATAGACTTTAGGTGCGGCGACGATCTCGGTTGGCCGGCGACTGCTGAACGGACGAATCACGTGTGCGACAAATGTGGCTTCAAGAACACGAAGGTAGTTTGCAATGGTGGGACGGCTCACTTCGCAAGGGCGGGCAAATCGAGTGGCGTCAAAGATGCCGCCGCTTTGTGCCATGACTAGCTCGGTGAATCTCTGGAATGAATCTCGCCTCTCCAGGCGAAAGAGCTCCTGAATGTCCTTGGCCCAATAAGCGTCCATCCATTCCTGAAAATCTCGTTCGTGTAGCTTGTCCGGCAAGAAGAACGGAGGCAACCCACCTCGCAGAAGACGGTGTTTGATGTCGGTCCGCTTGGCATCATCCATGTCGGGAAGGCACATGGGGGTTAGCCAGAGGTCTCTCTTGCGTCCGGCTAGCGTGTCTCGGAATTTTGTCGACGCACCTAGAGTAGAAGAGCCAGTTGCCACGAGATGCGTATGCGGATAATGATCGGCTGCAATCTTGAGCAATTCCGATGGGTTCTGCAACCGGTGGATCTCATCGAAAACAATCCGCTTGCCGCGCAGACCGTCGAAAAAGCTTTGTGGGTCGAGCATCATCCGTCGGACGCGAGGCAGTTCGCAGTCGAAATACTCGATGCCAGGGAGGCTCTGGCACAGGCACGTCTTTCCGACTCGACGAACGCCAGCGAGCCACACGACAGAGCGGTCCTTCCACGCTTGTTCGAGCAGACTCAGCCAGAAGTATCTGCGTACCATATGAAACCATATTTACACATAGTAGCGCCAAACGCAAACGTATTTACACTTGGCCAGGGAGCCCTTAGGGTCACGTGGGTTCGACAGACTCGAATGTGATCGGGATCTCGGGTCAAGGAGGAGTAGTCCTACTCAACAAACAGGTTCTGCGAATATTTTTTGCGGTGGTCGGTCGGGCGGCTGCAGCGGTCCGTACCGCAGTAGGCAAAGAGAAGAAGTAATTGCAAAACGGCAAGCGCTGGCCGGGGCACCGGCCGGCGCCGGTGGCCCGGGGAACGAAGGGGGATGAGCTTCGATGCCGAGGTCGATCGAGAAGATGTTGGCACGGGCGGTGAGACAACACCGCATCGCCAGACGCCGCCGGATCGATTACCTTCTGCACTACCTGGAGAACAACAGTTCCTAGAACCGGGATGACACGCGAAATCGAACTAGCCGCCTTGGATTTGAGGTACGAGAGCTACCGGATGAAAAATCCGGCGGTGGAGGCGCGCTTGTTGGCGGCGATTGCCGAGCGCGGAATCGAAGAGCCTTTGGAGGGCGTGGACCGCGCGCCACTGAGCATTTTGCTGAACGGGTTCAAGCGGTATCGATGTGCGGTGAAGCTGGGGATGGGCCTGGCGCCGTACGCCTCGCTGGGCGCAGAGGAAGCCGCGGCCATTCTGAATCTTCTTCGCGTCTCGAATGACCACTCACTAAGCATTCTGGAGCAGGCGGCCTTCCTCGACCAACTGCGCAAGCTCGAGCAGAGCAGCGTGGCCGAGCTGGCCGAACAGTTATCGCGGAGCAAGTCTTGGGTGAGCATGCGGCTGGGGCTGCTCGCAGAGATGAGCCCG
>QHYJ01000398.1 GCA_003223255.1 Acidobacteriota bacterium
CGGCAGACCGGGGAATTCCGTTATGGATTTGGCAACCGCAATACCAACCAGGATGTTACCGATGGCGATCAGGTTCCCACCGTCCGATTTGCCACGACGCTAGTGAACCCGGCAGCTTCCAGCGACACAATTCCTTTCGGCGGGACAATCATCGGTACCTCCACTAACGTTCCAATCAACCGCTATCAGCGCGACCATCAGCTCGTCTACAACCACACCATCGTCTTCACGCGCCACACGCTCCGGATGGGCATAGACCAGCGATTTCAGGCGCTGGACGATGTCGCGAGCGGCACGCAGCGCGGCTTCTGGACCTTCGGTAGCATCAATACGGGCGCTCAGGCATTGGCCGGAACAGGTTTTAGTGGATGGGAGGACTTCCTGGATGGCGTTCTTACAGGCTACAACCAGGGATACGGTTTGCCGAAAGCGGAAAATCGCTTCGGCGAGACAAACCTTTACGCCCAAGATGATTTCCGGCTTAAGCGCAACCTCACCCTTAATTTGGGAGTGCGCTGGGAAGGCGTCCGGCCGCCTCACGAGATTAAAGACCGCTTCAGTTACGGCTACGGAGGAGATTACAACAACGTGGGGCCGCGCATCCGCTTAGCCCGAAGTTCCAGCCCACAGTAGAAGCTCGATTCGAGGTTAAGATCTTGAAGATGTGCGGCTTGGCTCGAACTGCAACTTGGTTTTCGTTTATTTGTGTTCTCATGTAACTATATATTTCTCTTGACAAGTTAGGATTTATATTAGTTAATGTTCGCATGTATATCGCCGTCGTCCCTAACCGCAACTCCCCGCCCGCCATCCTCCTCCGCGAAGGCTGGCGTGACGGTAAGAAAACCCGCCAGCGCACCTTGGCCAATCTCTCCGATTGGCCCAAAGAAAAAATCGAGGCCTTCCGCCGCCTGCTGCACGACGAGCCCCTGGTCTCCCCACACGACCTGTTCACTACGCAGAAAACCATCCCTCACGGCCATGTCGAAGCCATCCTGGAGATGATCGGCAGGCTCAAGCTGGATCATCTGATCTCGGCCGAGCGTTGCCGCGAGCGAGATTTGGTGGTGGCCATGATCGCCCAGCGGCTGATCGATCCCTGCTCGAAACTGGCCACCACGCGTGCGTGGCACACCACGACTTTGGCCGAAGAGTTAGAAGTGGCCGAGGCCAGCGAGAACGATCTCTACGAAGCCATGGACTGGCTTTTGGAGCGCAAGGAACGCATCGAGAAAAAACTGGCCGCTCGCCATCTGCGCGAAGGTGGCTTGGTCCTTTACGACGTGTCGAGTAGTTTTTATGAGGGCCGCACCTGTCCGCTCGCACAATTTGGACACGACCGCGATGGGAAAAAGGGTCTGCCCATCATCGTCTACGGGGTGATGACCAATGGCGAGGGATGTCCGGTGGCCGTGGAGGTGTATCCGGGAAACACGGGAGACCCCACGACGGTAGCGGATCAAATCGAGAAGCTGCGAGAACAGTTTGGATTGTCCCGGGTGGTGATGGTGGGAGATCGCGGAATGTTGACGCAACCGCAGATCGACAAGCTCAAGCTGCATCCCGGCTTTGGATGGATCACCGCACTGAAGAGCACAGCGATTCGCGAATTGGTGGAGCAGGGGGCTTTGCAGCTCTCCTTGCTGGATCAGAAGAATCTGGCCGAGATCACCTCGCCAGATTATCCCGGGGAGCGGCTGATGGTCTGTCATAACCCGTTTCTGGAAGAGGAGCGCAAGCGCAAGAGGCAGGCGTTACTGGAGGCCACCGAGAAGAGTTTGCAGAAGATTAGCAAGGAAGTAGCGCGGCGGAAAAAGAAGCTGCTCGAGGCGAAGGAAATTGGAGTGAAGGTGGGGAAAGTGCTGGGGCGGTACAAAATGGGCAAGCACTTTGAGTGCAAAATCGGCGAGAGCAGCTTTGCCTGGAATCGTCTGGTGCCATCGATTGAGCAGGAAGAGAAACTGGATGGGATTTATGTGGTGCGCACCAGCGAGCCGGCCGAACGGCTTTCGGCGGAAGAGACGGTGCGGAGCTACAAGAGCCTGGCGGAAGTGGAGCGAGCTTTCCGCTGTTTGAAAGGGGTGGATCTGTTGGTGCGGCCGATTCGGCATCGCACGGAGGATCGCGTGCCCGCGCACATTTTTCTGTGCGTGTTGGCTTACTACGTGGAGTGGCATTTGCGCCGGGCCTGGGCGCCGTTGCTCTTCGAAGATGAGGAGCGGCAGGAGGAGCGCCAGCGTCGCGATCCGATTCTGCCCGCGCAACCCTCGGCCTCTGCACAGCGCAAGAAGCGCACGCATCAAACGGGGGAGGGGATAGCGGTGCAAAGTTTCAAGAGCTTGCTCGGGGAGCTGGCCAGAAGGGCCAGAGTGATTTACGCGCTCAAGTCAGAGAAGGCCGGCGAGAAGTCAAATCTGACCTTCTCGCAGGTACCGGAGCCCACACCGCTGCAGGCTCGGGCTCTCGAATTGCTGCGGACGTTCCCAGTAACCGCAAATTGAAATTTGTGCTATCCCACGGCGAATCAGAAGAATACCGTTCGGAACCCTCTGGAACTTCGGGCTAAGCGTCGCACAAGTTGCCACGATTGATATCACCCTCAAGGTAGCGCAGGCCGGCGAGAAAGTTGTGGTCACCTCGGAAACTCCCGTGATTGAGCCCACGCGCACAGAAATCAGTCAGGTGGTGGACACCCAGCAAATCAACGCCCTTCCCATAAGTGGCCGGCTGTTCACCGATTTCGCGCTGCTCAGCCCAAACGTTTCTGTGGGCCACACTAGCGCTCAGTCTCCTTTTACCGACCCCAACGTCATTCGCATTTCTTTCGGCGGCCAGCGCGACCTAAACAACGCAGTCACCGTCGATGGTGCCGACAACATCCTGGCCGCCAACGGCTCGCAGCGTGCCACGCCTTCGCAAGAAGCGGTCAGTGAATTCCGCGTGGTGAATAACGGCTTCGGAGCGGAATATGGGCGTGCGCTTGGTGGCATCGTCAATATTGTGACGAAGTCCGGCACTAACGAACTACACGGCTCCGTCTACGATTATCTGCAGAACAGCGCGACAAATACCCGGTCCCTCCTAACGCTGCCGGGTTTCAATACCTTCCGCCAGAACCAGTTTGGCGCCACCCTCGGCGGCCCGATAAAGAAGGACAAGACCTTCTACTTCGCTAACTACGAAGGCCAAAGAAGAGCGCAGTCCCCTACCTATCCGGGCTTGCTATTTGCGCCCGTGGACGCCAGTGTAGCGCCCTTCCTTCCGACTGGCGTGATCACAAACCTAGACGCCATCAACGCCGTCAAGAAGGACATGGGCATCCCCGAAGAGAATTTGAGCGTCTTGAAGATCGCAGACACGGACAACGCCCTCCTCAAGATCGATCATCAGTTGAACAAGGACAATCGCCTTACCGTACGGTATTCCATTTTGGATGCCAGAAATTTGCATCAAATGGTCGGCGAGACTCTCGACGGAGGCGGCATCGGCCTGCCCAGCGCTGGACGCAACGGCCTTGCCCGCGACGAAGCCCTTGTCGGAACCTGGAATTCGCAAATTTCGCCCACTTTGGTGAATTCCTTCCTGGGACAGTGGGCGCGCCGCAATTACGGCTTCATCGGTGTTACCGGACAGCCCAACCTCGACGTTCCTAACCTTCTCGCCTTCGGCCACAACTTCGGCGCCTTCGAGCGCTACAACGAGAGCCGCATGCAGCTCTCCGACACCGTTTCCTCAATCAAGGGCAAGCATTATGCGAAATTTGGCCTGGACACCAATTACGTCCGCAATTTTGTCATCTGGCCGGGATTCACTCCTTCGCGCGACGTTTTCCCGAGCCTCGATGACTTGCTGGTCTCCGGCCCCTCGAATTGGAATACGGCTGCATGTCCTCCTCCGCTTCCTCCAGTCTTTACCGCTCCCTGCATAGCAGCCTTCTTCTGGGGCGCACCCATCGGAGCTGGTCCGTTTGATCCAACGAAGCCCTCCCCGCCCCTGGGCACGACGTGGCAAAACGCTTTCCGGCCCGACCAGGCTCACAATTTCTTCTTTACCCTGAACCACAGCTATTGGGGATTCTTCGCCCAGGACCAATGGCGCATCACGCCAAGATTCACTTTGAATTACGGCGCTAGGTACGACTTCGAGAGCGGGTTAGGCGCGGTCGTGAACGAGGATCATCACGACTTCGCTCCGAGAATCGGGCTGTCTTATTCTCCGGATCCAAAGACTGTGGTTCGCGCAGGATATGGCATGTTTTACGACCGCTATACGATGACGTTCTTCTTTGTTTCCGGGCCGCAGCGGCCGCCGGTCATTCCTGGCTTGCCCAGGAACACGAACCAGACCACCGGAACGTGGCTCTTGAACAGCATGTTCATACCGTTTCCCCTACTGGTTCCCTGCACACCCAACGCGGGTGGCTCCTGCAATCCCTTCAACTTCCCCAGTGCGTTACCACCGGGCACCGCGCCTCCGCCGGTGCTCGACACGGCCTTCGAAAATCTGATCACCTCCGGATCATTTCCCGCGAACGCGCTGTGGGCGCAGGGCGGGTCGGTAGTCGACAGAAACCAGCGCAATCCCTATAGCGAGCAATCCAGCCTCGAGATTGACCGCGAAATCGGCAAGGGACTCTCGGTAAGCGCTGGGTATCTGTTCGTGGCCGCTCACCATCTCAACCGGCCTATTGATCTGAACGTAGGACCGCACATCGGAACGCAAACGGGCACGAACAAAGACATTTATGCTTTCGCTCTGAACGTTCCCTCTTTTGGAAGTGCCGGGACGGCGCCAGGCGGCGCGGCTCCTGGCACCAACGGGATCTTCTACTACACCGACGCCAGCGGTAACTCCGTGCACCACGCCTTGACCCTTCAGGCCATGGAAAGGGCCGGTAAGTATTTTCGCCTGAACGCCAGCTACACCTTTGCCAAGACTCTCGACGACGGTAAGTTTCTCGTATTCGTCGATACGCCGCAGTCCAACGACCAGCGCAGCCTCGAGCGCGCCGTTTCCAACCAAAATGTGCGCCACCGCTTCATCGCCAACTTCGTGGCCGATGCGCCCGATAAGCCGTATGTCCGAGATTTCCAATTCAGCAGCATCGTTACCGTGCAATCGCCCCGCGGGTTCACCGTCTTCGCCGGCGCGGATTTCTGGAATACGGGCAACCCGGTGAATCCTCGCGTGGATCAGCTGGCACGTAACACGTACCTGGGCGGTCCCCTGCGCACCGTGGATATCCGCCTTTCCCGCATGATCCATCTCGGCGAGCCGAAGCAGTTGCAACTGTCGGTCGACTCTTTCAACCTTCTCAACCGCGCGAATGTCGATGAGGTCTTTACCACCTATGGCTTCTTCGATTTCCTTAACCCCGTAACCGGCCAGCCGCTTCCGGTGCCCAAACACTATAAAGATGGCCTCGGCAGCCCCTTCGATCCATCCTTCGGGGCTCCGCGCACCATGCTCAACCCCCGGCAGTTCCAGTTCGCTGCCAAGCTGGCCTTTTAGTCAGAGACCTGCTTTTCGCGCCAGGCTTCCACGCATGAAAACACGCTTGCAGACCGGATCGGTCACTGCACGATCGTTACGATTAGAGCCGAGCGGTGCGCCTTGTCGTGATAAATCACGTTCGTCGCCTTGTTCATGCGCGTGGCGCGCGCCTGTTCTTCGCCGGTATTCAGGTTGTGATCAGGGGAACAGACGAAACGAATCGTGGTAAATTCGGTTCGTAGACTTGATTGCCTTCATGACTGGGGGCGGACATGGTGCTTTGGTCCAGCATGCGGTTTTCCCTGCGCGTTCTTAGAAAACACTGGAAGCTGACATCGGTCGCAGTTTTTTCGCTGGCCATGGCCATGGCAGCGGGCACGACAGGGCTTAGCATTTTCAACGCACTTTTGCTGCGGCCTCCGGCGGCCCTCGCCCCGGACCAACTGCTGACCGTTTACAGCTCGACGCCATCAGAGCAATTCAGCGGCTTTTGCTATGACGACTACACGTCCTATCGTGACAAAAACGCGGTCTTCTCCAGTTTGATGGCCTTTCCCTATTCCATCTCGCTGACCCCCATCGTGTACGAGCATCGCACCAAATCCGGACTGAGCAACGCGGTATCGGATACCTATTTCTCCGTCCTCGGTGTCCCGCCATTGCACGGACGAGTGTTCATACGCGGCGATGATGACAAGCCGTCGACTCTCGCTGTTTTGAGCTATCCCTATTGGAAGTGGCTCGGAGCGGACCGGAACATCGTGGGGAAGACGGTGACCTTAGACAACGTCCCGCTTATGGTGATCGGAGTGATGCCGAAAAACTTTGTGGGGACGATTTTCAGTGACCTGCCCGATGTGTGGTATCCGTTGTCTACCGATGTAACGTCAAATCACCAAGGGCAAGCTTGGCGGACGGACCGCACGGTTCGCTCACTTCGAATGGTGGGACGACTGAAGCCGGGCGTCACGCGAGAACAGGCGCTTGCAAATCTTCAAACGATATCAAGCCAGCTCGCCTTAGCTTACCCGAAAACTAACAAAGATCGCGTCGCGCGTGTAACGGAAACGAGGATGCTCCCGGAAGACTCTGTATCGTCCGCAAAAATCATCTCAGCGGTCATTTTCGCCATCGTCGGTCTAGTGATCTTCGCAGCATGCTCAAACGTCGCGAACCTTCTTCTGGCCCTGGTGAGTGCGCGGCGCCACGAGATTCTCGTGCGCGCGGCGATGGGAGCGACTCGTACACAGTTGATTCGTGAAGTTCTCCTCGATAGCACGCTCATCGCGCTAGCGGGCGGCGTCCTCGGATTCTTTCTTGCATTCTTGGGACTCCGGCAATTAATGCAATCCAAGCCGTTCCTACCGGGCCTAGGCGCCTAGGCGCCCTTCCCTTGACGATTGATTTTCGTCCCGACATGACGGTCATGGCGCCAACCACGGCGTTGGTTTTTGCTGTTGGACTTGCGACCGGTTTGGTGCCGGGTTTGTACTCTTCCACGCCGAACTTGGCTGGCGCTCTTAGCGGGGAAATTGCGGTCGGCGGCACACGGCAAGGCAGAATCCGAAATGCATTGGTGGCGGCGCAAGTCGCAGTTTGTACCTTGGTGTTTATTGGGGTCGGCCTGTGCTTTCGAAGCCTGAACAATCTCCGGCACGTCAATTTGGGGTTCACCGAACGGAACATCGCCATTTTGACTGGCAATCCGCCGGATTCTCCGAAGACCAGGGAAGAAAGCTTTACGCCAAAATGCGCGAGACGGCTTTGCAAATGTACGGAGTCGAATCCGTCACGCTATCCAGTGACATTCCTGTAAGCCAAAATGACGGCAATGTTGAACAAATTCATATAGCGGATTCCTTGACGCCCGGTGGAAGCGCAGAAGGCACGCGGTTCTGCATGGTTGACGAAAATTACTTTTGCGCGTTGGGAATTCCGTTGCTGACGGGACGCCTCTTTACCTCGGCCGATACGCCCAAAAGCCCGGAAGTCATTATCGTGAATCATTGGATGGCGGAAAAATATTGGCTCGGGCAGAATCCCATTGGCAAAACGGTACAAATCGAAAACGGCCATCGTGTCGCAACCGTCGTAGGCGTCGTCGCCGACGGCAAGTACGACGATATTGACGAGCCACCACGCCCCTTTATGTATTTCGATTTAAATCAGCACTACCAATCCGCGGTTTATCTGTTGGCGCGCACCAAGGGAATGCCCCGTCGGTGGCTAAATCCTCTATCTGAGGCGCTACAGAAGGTTGCCCCTGGCCTTTTCTTTATGACCTTGACGATGGACGATTGGCTCGACTTCGCGCTTTTTGTCCCCAGAGTCACGCTGTTTTGCATTGTCGGGTTCGGCGGTTTGGCCTTTATGCTAGCGACCGTTGGCCTGCACGGCGCAGTTTTTTATTCCGTGAGCCAACGGAAAAAAGAGTTGGGCATCCGTGCTGCCCTTGGCGCGAGCCCTGGCGATTTGTGGAAAATGATCTTGCGGCAAACGAGTGTCGTCACAGCCACCGGAGTTTGTTTGGGCATGCTCGGCGGAGTCGTCGCGAGCGTACTGGTTCGATCTTTGTTATACGGAATCCATCCGGTAGAGTGGATCGTGTTCGCGGTGGTTGCGCTGACTATGGGACTTATGACCGTGGTCACGGCTTATTCAGCCGCACGCCCGTGGCTACACACGGATC
>QHYJ01000099.1 GCA_003223255.1 Acidobacteriota bacterium
TCGCGATCAGAAGTTCGGGTTCGAGGTCATCGCGGCGGTGAAAGCCACAAGGATCATTCCCAAGCAAACGTCATTCCGAAGTCCCTGGCAGAATGGCGTCGCGGAGCGGTGGGTGGGAAGCTGTAGACGAGACCTCCTGGACCACATTGTTGCGCTGAATGAACGCCATCTGAAGCGCTTGCTCTCCGAGTACGTTCGTTACCATCATGAGGACCGCACGCATCTTGGACTTGAGAAGGGGACACCCGAGGGCAGAATTCGTTCCCAAGCTTCGGGTCGAGTCCTTTCACAGGAGCGACTCGGAGGGCTGCACCATCGTTATAATCGAGCGGCATAGTCCGGATCGATTCTCGACCGGTCCTTATATATATATGTGCGCTCTACGCGCACGCGGGTTGGCCCCCTCCAGAGTCTTCTTGCTCTATCGAACCGATAACCGCCTGCCTACTCCACCAAGAACCGCCCCGTCTTGGATCTCGGCTGGAGTTTTGGCTGCGACAACGGCTTGCGAACGATGAAGGAGCTGGCGCGCAGCTATCTGACCATCACCAAAGATCTCACGAGAGTTATGAATCGGTTGAAGGCATTGTATCGCAGCGTTGAGCTAAGGCACTCAAAACCTACTCCAAAGGGGCGCCCTTTTATAATGCGTGACATTTGACGGGAAACCGCTGGATGGGGTTTTCGTTATGCACAGTGAAAGAAAACTGGTCGTTGAAGCATACCTCAAGGCAATTCTCCCAAAGCGAAGTCATGGTAGTGGGGCCTTTAAGGCCAGCCCCCTTCTCAGTGCGAGCGCCTCAACCGCGTTTCGGTTCATTGCAAGAGCTCTCATGAAGTCACGAAGCTCGATTTTGCGCCTGCGAGCCTCAGAGCGCAGCCTATTGGCCTCACAAAGCACATCGACGAACTGTTCGTCAAACCTCACCGCGATCGACACCGCATTTCTGCGGGTCAGCGAGACGACCAACCTCCTGAGAAAAGGCTCTTCCACGTCGGTTCCACATAGCTCCTTCACCATAGATTTGTACGCTCCCTGGGTATCAAAGTATTTGAGGGCACGTTTTCCTTGTCGCAAGTACAGGCCACAGAGAAACAGCTCAATTGTGAAAGAGCTCGAGGGGCAATGACGCGAGCCCAGTTCTAGCGCCGCGGTGAACGCAGAAACTAGAGTCCAGGACATCTTAAGAAGAGCGTCTAGCCCCTTCCTTTGGCGTTCAGTTGGGACAATCATGGGTAGCAGAAAGGCCTCGGCCAAGTCCAGATGACTTCCTTGACAGGGACGTAGCCCGGTAGGTTGATAATTTCTATATTCACCAGCTTCGGACACGGCACGAAGAAACAGGCCCAGGAATTAGTTCTCTTTTCAAAAGCGGCTATACTGAAGTCTTCGCACAAGCACGCGTAAGAACAGGCGATCCCTTGAATATCAAACGGGACCGGCGTGACTAGAACGCACCAGCATATCACCGTTTCCGGGTAAAATCCGGAGCCAGTGTAGAGGCCACCGCCGAAGATGTCTCCTCCTGGTCCCCAGATATCACCGTTTGAACCACAGCTTGCGTCCGACGGATCACAGCCATTCCCTGGCCCAAAGAAGCCACCGCCACCCCGATCTCCTCCGTTTGTCCCTCGTGGGTCAATTAGGTTGGCTGGGCTGTTGCGCACATAGGCGTAACGATTCAAGGTTTGCGGGTTGCAAACTTGTCCTGCCTTAGGGTCTTTGCTTAACCAACGACCCTGGGTTGAAGAAAACATTCTGAATCGCGTTGGGTCAAGACCTGTCTCGGTAGTATCACGGTGGCCCAGGATGGCAAAGCGCTTCTCCTGAGCCGTGCCGATCATCTGCCACTCCTGACCCCAGGGGTAAAATAGTTGGTCTTGAGCCTGTGCCTACCGAAAACCTCGTCTGGCCCCATAACGGCTCCCGCGGCGCTCATGTAACACAGCCTCTTTGCATCTTGTTGATTTCAAATGTGCTTCTAATTTTGGCGAGGCTGATCGTGACCTGTAGTGCGCAATAATTCCCAAAGCGAGATTCTCAAGAAGGAGACTTGGCGCTCACGAAAGAAGCGGACCAGCATTCCGAAGCAGAGCCCGACGAAGCGAAACATGGTCAGGATTTATAACAGAACCGTGGTGGGATGGCAGCAGCTATGTTATTGATTTCACGGTCGGCTGGAGTTTTGGCGACACGCTGACCTCCATCGGCGCGAATCCCACGTGCGGCACCACGGGCACGGCCGCCAGCCCAGTCGGCAGCTACTCGATCACGTGTTCTGGCCCGTCGTCCACCACGAACTACGCGATCACGTACCAGCCGGGAACTCTGACCGTTACGCCCGCCCCGCTCACCATCACAGCAAATAACGCCACCAAACTCCTGCACGCTCCTAAATCCCCCGTTCTCGGCAACCTACAGCGGCTTCGTGAACGGAGAGACGCCAGCGTCCCTCACTGGCACATTGACCTGCACAACCACCGCCAACGACGGCGAGCAATGTCGGCAGCTATCCCATTACCTGCTCGGGACAAAGCTCGACCAACTACAGCATCAGCTATGTGCCCGGCACATTGAAGATCCTTTACGCCAGCAGCGGAATCTGCGACGGCGACGCTGGTCACCAAATTCTCCAGCCCATCAATCCCGACGGCCCTTCCGTTTGGAAGCAGGGCCGCACCATCCCCGCAAAGTTCCGCGTCTGATTTTCCTTCGCCATCTGCACCACCAACCGCTCGGTTTCCTCGTCAACTCGGGGACGACCCCAGGATTTGCGAAACTTCGATCCGTCGAACTTGTTGGCAATGAGCTTTCGGTACCAGGCCAGCAGCGTATCCGGTTTCGCGACAGCCGCCAATTCTTCCAAGGCCTTCCGTTTGAGCCGGTGGGCGATCTCAGCCAACGTAGCTTTTTCGGCATCGGATAACAACAACCTGCCTTGGATTTGGCCTCTCAGGATGCGGTTCTCTGCGGCCAGATATTCGTTCCTCAGTAGTAGTTCCTGGTCTACGGTTCCGGTGATGTAAGCAAGCATGCGAGCCCAAATCATTCCAGAGCCTCCCTAGACTTGATCGTCGAACCCGGATTGTACATGCTCTTGAGGTTTCAGAAAGCAGCTGTGTGAGGAAATTATGAGACCGGAAACCAAGCCTTTTCAATACGTTTGAGATTTTTGACCACATGGGGGCACGCTTCCCGTCTTGATCAGTTCTCGAAATGCTTGGCAGAACTTCGCATCTCGGTCATGCAGGAGATAGCGGCAGCCTCTTAGGCATCCCCACTCCTCCATCGTCGTGTTTCGCGCCTGCTGCTCCATCCACTCCTGATCCGGGTGCGGCGTGAATCCTACCAGGTTCACCCGGCGAGTCTCCGAGAGGCAATTCTCCCTTCAGTTGCGCTAGCCGTTTCTTCAGGGCCATAGAAAGCATGTTCGCGTCGTGCATACCTTTGCACAGCTGACTAATGAAGAATACCTCATCAGCCCGCGCATCCTTTACTGCCGCACGCAGTTGGGATTCAGACCAAGTGCGGGGTATTCGCTCAAGTACCCGGGAAAGTTCGTTGGCGCATCGGAGATTCGCTTCCGCGTAGACGTAGTCTGTCAATTTCATCGTCTCCTGACTAGTGTTGATGAATGTTGCCAGGCGCCTCCACCGGGATAACACACCTGCCAGTGGCGCCTTGATGGGGTCTTGTGTCAGTGGCTGGTCATCTTCGCCCTTCTGCACTAGGGCGCGCCACAGGTTACTCAAGTCCGTGAGAATTGACCGCATGACTGTCACCGTCAGCGCGAGTTTACTTCCAGTCTGGTTCATCTCCGTTCCCCTTTTTTTCGACACCGCGACAACCTACAGAGTTGAGCGAGTAAGATGCAGGAAGGTTCAAGGTTCTCGTACTCTTGTATATCCCGGATATGCCTCCGGCGGCGTCAGACTAGTCACGGACATTGTCGGCCATCCGCACACGGCAAAACCAACGCCGTTGAATCCGAAAGGCACTAAGTATTGACTTGGGGCCACCTGGCAGATACGGCAAGCGGTATACGGTAGTTTCCCGTTGCAAGTACAAAGACATATTTCCAAGTTCCCAGTCTGAAAACTCCAAATACATGTGAGTTGTCCGACACGGAGGTTGAAGATTGTTATTCTCCTGCCGGCGAACAAGCCTTCTTCTAACATCTAACGCATGGCAATTTAACGACCATTCGTTGGCGACGATTAAGTCCTTTTTTTTCATAGGGACCCTGCGGGCAAACAGAGCTAAACGTGTACTCCTTGTTTCTCCAAACTGAACCTCGTACGGATTTCTTCCCATGTGCTGCCCTTCTCTCGCATCTGTTGGGCGACAAGCCGCCGGGCTCTTTCGTACGCCCTTTTCGCTGAGTCTTCAAGCTTCACGCCGAAGCGGTCT
The DNA here is from genome assembly GCA_003223255.1 of Acidobacteriota bacterium. Lineage (GTDB taxonomy): Bacteria > Acidobacteriota > Terriglobia > Acidiferrales > UBA7541 > Acidiferrum. The sequence goes on from QHYJ01000099.1 coordinate 4,412, forward strand.
GCAATCTCCCGATATGTTTGACCGCTCAGGACGAGCTGAACGAGTTCCTCCGCGCCGGGGAGCTTGGATATTCCAGAGGCTGCTGATTGAGGCCGGCGCGAACGTGAACCAAAAATTACCAGACGGCCAAACGCCGCTCTCCGAGGCGATCCTGTTCAATCGCCCGGATGTTGTGAGAGTGTTGTTGGAGCACGGGGCCAATCCCGAATCTCGTCGGTGAAAAAAGAATCCCCCCACTCTTTTCTGCCATCTCGGACAATCGTGCCGAAATCGTAGAACTGCTTGTCAGCCATGGGGCGAACATCACGCTGCCGTCGCTGGAGGGGCTCACGCCGCTCATGTTCGCCGTGGGGAACAGCAGCGAAGCCGTGGTGCGGGCGCTCGTCAACGGCGGTGCGCCGATAGTCCAAATTCTGCTTGATCACGGCGCGGACATGGAGAAGGTGAACGTGAGCGGGCGCTCGGCGCTCAGCGTGGCAGCTGCAGCTGGCCACGAGGCTGTCGTGCGCCTCCTGCTGGAACGCGACGCCGACCCAAACCGGGCACAGGACAAAAACGTGGTGACGCCTCTCATGCTTGCGGCAGCGGGTGGCCAAGTCGGCGTTATGGCAGAGCTTATCGAGCGTGGCGTCGGCATCGATCAGACCACACCGACCGGCTGGACCGCACTCATGTCCGCTGCCTGGAGAAACCGACCAGAGGCTCTGCTATCTATGGCTCGTCGATCGCGGAGCCGCAGTCAATAGATTCACCGAAGACGGATCGACCGCGCTCTCATATGCTGCGGGGAGGGGTCACGACAGTGTTGTCGAGCTTTTGATCAAGTGTGGTGCTGAGCTTGATCACCGTGACGCGGGCGGCGCGACGGCCCTACTCACGGCGGCAAGAGAAGGCCGCGAGGCGGCAGTGAAGCCACTGATCGAAGCGGGCGCGCCCATGTCGACCGCTGCGATAACGAGGGGACGACCGCGCTGATAATCGCAGCCGCAAACGGGCACACGGCAGTCATGCAGAGCCTACTGGCCGATGGCGCCTCGGTGGACCTCGCGACGGTCGTCGGAACAACTCCACTGATGACCGCGGCTGCAGGCGGGCACGACGAGATCGTTGAGATATTCCTCGCTCACGGGGCCGACATCCGGCGAACCACGACGGAGGGCGGCAACGCACTCATGTTTCCCGCGCAGAACGGACATTTGAGCACGGTCAAGCTGCTAATTGAAAAGGGCGCGGACGCCGATCACGCAATGAACAATGGGCGAACGGCGCTGAATTTCGCCTTGGAACGGATGGTTCTGCGCCGCGTGCAACGCGACTTTTTCCTGTTGGACGAAGATGGCGACAAGGAACCCGACGATGAGTGAAGAACTCGGACAGCTGCTCAAGAACCTCAAACTCCGGCGCATGCTGGAAATCTATGAAGAACAGCTGCGCGCCGCCGAGAAACAGGACGTCTCCTACTCCGAGTTTCTCACCCGCCTGCTGCGCGCGCAGTGGCACCACCGCCAGGAAACTGCCTTGGAATATCGCATCCGTCGCGCCAACCTGCCCGAGCGCTGGGCGCTGGAAACCTTTCCCTTCAACCGCAAATGACAGTCTACTCGGGCCGTTGCGAGGCCGGCGTCGTTATGACATCACCCCGATAAGGCTCGTAAGCGACACCAAACGCGGCACTTAGAGGTTTATACCCCCCAGCTGTTAACAGAGAACTCTAAATCACATAACTCGTTTCTCTGGCGTCAGTTAGCAGCCTCGGGACCATCCCCAAACACCCTTTTCTTGTCGCCCCGAAAATGCTCTGGTGTTGTGTGTGGACGAAAAGACAGGCCTTAGATCGCACGCAGCCCTTGCTGCCCTTAAGCGCCAAGAAGCCGCGCAGCTGGACCAATGAGTACGTTCGTCACGGCACGCAGACCTCGCTGGCGGCTCTGGAGATTGCCAGCGGCAAAGTGGTGGCGCATGTCAAACAACGCCGCACTTCGGTCAACTTCCTGCGCTTCCTCAACGATGTGGTCAGAGCTTTCCCGGAGCAAGAGTTGCACATGATTCTCGACAATCTCAACATCCACAAGAACGAAGCAGCGCGGCGCTGGCT
>QHYJ01000399.1 GCA_003223255.1 Acidobacteriota bacterium
CTCCTGTTCCAGATTTGCGCTTAGACGACGCGCATGGCGCATTCTGAAGTCCTCGCCTCGGTAGTACGGAACGATACGGCTCCTGCCGGCGCTCACAGTGTCGGGGATCGATCTTTTTCGACTCATTCGCGACCTCCCCTCTTCAAGCTTCCTTAGTAACGAAAGTCGGGCCAGTTAGATAAGGTCCAGTCTGAGGGACCAGGGTGAGCTTCTCAAAATAGGACCAGCTGCTATCGATCGGGAGGAGGCCCTCATCGAACGCGACAGCAGGGCTAGGCGGTGTCCCAGCGCTGAGGTGTGAACACTGTGTCACAACGAACCGTGTTGGCGGCACGTCAAGGATCGCAGGATTGCGTCAAGCATACCATCAAGATCCTTCGCCACTGCCTCAGCAAGGAATCGCAGCATAATCCAGGTTCCACTCTAGTTTCAAGCGCCCGAATCTGTGAGATCTGTGGAAAATGGTGCGCGGAGACCGGCGTCGCCGGCACCGTCGAATAGGGTTTGCAAAGATGGATTGGTTTCGGCTCTCAACGGAATTCAAGAAGTCACCAACGTCTTTCCGCCGACGGGCAAGCCCGGCTCACCAGGGCGGCCCTACGTGAAGACGACCCTCACGGAAATGGATCACACCCAGCAGGCGCTTTTTCGTCTCTTTGCGCTGGATCGCTACCGGCAGACCTGATTAGGCCGATTTAGGCTATACAAGCCGAGGCCCTTAGCAGCTAGACCTAGAACACGTCCTGGTGTGTCCTGGTGTCCCCACTCCTTGATGAATGCCGCTCGCGTGTGTACACTATGGTGTACATCAGGAGCAAGCCATGACGACTATTAAAGTCGGGGTCCGCGAGTTCCGAGAACGAATCGCCAGTTTCCTGGAATCGGATTCGCCCGTTGCCGTCACCAGGCGCGGCGAAACTGTTGGTGTCTACGTTCCCACGCGCCGAAAGCACCCGAAGACAGCTGAGCTTTCTGAACTCAGGGCCGCAGCCGACCGCCTTGCTAAGGCGCTCGCCGATGTTGACGAGGAAGAGCTAGTCGCCGAGTTTAAGGAACTGCGTCGCCGCGGGAAAAGCACAACCCGCTGAGATGATCGTCCTCGACGCGAACATCCTAATCCCTGCTGTGCTTGGACGCCGTGTTCGACAGCTCATTGACATGTACGCAAGTCAAGGCGTCCGGTTCTTCGCACCGAACGTTGCCTTCGATGATGCTGAGAAATACTTGCCTCCCCTTTTGAAGAAGCGAGGTGTAGGGCCCACGATCTTTCCGGCTCGCTTGGATACTTACGAGACGTCATCGAGGCGGTCCCTTCAGAGCTTTATGCAGCTTTTGAAAGTGAAGCCCGACCCCGGTTGCGTGGTCGCGATGAGAACGATTGGCCTGTGTTGGCCACAGCCCTCAGTCTCGCATGTGGCGTGTGGACAGAAGATGCGGATTTCTTCGGAACTGGAATCGCCTGTGGTACGCAAAAATTCCATCCTGCGGCTTTCAAAGCAATGCAACATCGTTACATTACATCCTTGATCGTCTAGATAGCTTTGGCTTCCAATGTTGCTGATTTCAAAGGCATTCGGGCCGGTTAGCATTTTCGCTGGGGACAATCTACTTGTACGAATGCGTAGCCCAGTTGAGGGGGAGCACCTTCTGAACCAGCAGGTTGTCACTCTGACGAAAATTTCTTAGAATCATACAGTTGTAAGGGCGTGTAGCTCAGCTGGGAGAGCACCTGCTTTGCAAGCACGAGAATTCATGCTAAGCATTCCATGACGTGCTTCAGTTTCTATTCTTTCCAACAATCTGGGGAATCTGCTTCTCGTTCACAGCTAACTTCAAGGGCCTCAATCTCATTCATAAATGCACGGTTCGTGCACGGTAGCGCACCTGCTTTTGTTAAACTGTGCGTCAGGGCGCTAGCAAACCCATGGGTGATCAAGGACGCTGTGCGGATTGATGGCATCTTCTGAGGAGTTCTCTATGGGCAAGGTCGTCCAGAATTCGGCTATAGTTCGAGCAAATCAGCGCGTCGGACTCATTTATGCCGCAGGTCCTAATGTGGGATCGAAAATGCAATTCGGCCGTGCGGATCAAGTCGTTTTAAGAATTGCTCGATTGGCACGATCCAAATGCCATCGCGGAGTTCGCGGCGGGTTCCCCGATAGAGCAATCCTCGTTCCGCTTTCGGATAATCCTCGCCGAATGCCTTGAGGCCGGACAAATCTTCCGGGCGGACGCGAGTCGTATTCTTGACGTCCAGCGCCCAAAATCCCGCCGGTCCGTAGAGAACAAAATCCACCTCAACACCGGAATGAGTGCGCCAAAAGAACAGTTCGACATCCGCATTGCGGTATGCGATCCAGGCTCGCAGATGCTGGGCTACTAGGCCTTCGAGCACGGCGCCTTCGATCTCCTCCGGCCGGTCCAGCGGGCCTGCGGGACGCAAGGAGCGATACACGCCGGCATCAAAAAAATAAAATTTTGGATGCTGAATCGTCCCTCGCTTTGCACGGCGCGTAAAGACAGGTAGACGAAAAGACAGAAGCAGATCTTCGAGAATTTCAATATAGCCGGCGACAGTTTTGCGCTCGATCTGGCATTCACGCGCGACGTTCGCCACGTTGAGAACAGAAGCCTGGGAAAAGCTAATCGTCTCGAGGAACCGAGCGAAAGCGCCGATATTTCGCGTCCAGCCTTCGAAGCGCACCTCCTCGTCTAGGTACAGGGAAGCATACGCGCGAAGCACGTCCTTGGGATCCGCAGCGGTAACGACCAGGGGGAGAAGTCCATGCGCGAGCGCCGCGACGAGACGGAATTCGCGCAGTTCCGCTGCCATGAACGGATGCATGGTACGCACCACGGCGCGGCCAGCCAGAAGATTCACGCCGCCGCGGCGCAGCTTGCGGGCGCTCGATCCGGTAAGGATGAAACGCCGCCTCTTGTTCTCCTCCATCAACGCATGCACCAAATGGAGCAGTTCGGGAATTCGCTGCACTTCATCAATGATCACGGGCAAATCGGTCCGCGCAGCCTCGACAACGTCGCGGAGCCGTTCCGGACGGGCCGCCAGTTCACGAGCAAGGTCGGGCTCGAGCAGATCAAGCAACAAGCCTTGGGGAAACGCTTGGCGCAGCCACGTGGTCTTCCCCGTACCACGGGGACCAAAGAGAAAAAAGCTGCCAGCCGGCGCTTCGAAAAAACGATTCTCTAATTCCATATTTGGTCCAACAATGGAAACGCCATTTCCATATTTTAGCAAGCTGCGAGCCCGCCAGAGGCAATATCTATGGCTCGCAGGTCAGCGTCGTGGGCATTTACTTTTGTGTCTATTGTGCCGGATTATTTTCAGAGCCGCAATAACTAGTCAACGCTGACGACCTCTCTTCGCGCAGCAAGCTGCTGGTGCAAGATAAAATGCGACCAGCACTTAGTCACAACTGTTTACGTCATTGTGTTGCGTACCATAGTCATGTTATCATGACCATGTACGGAGATCCCGAGGTGATGCTGTGAAGCAGATGGGAGCTGGAGAGTTTAAGGCAGAATGCCTAGCGATTATGGACCAAGTTTACAAAACTGGCGAGTCGGTCTTGATTACCAAACGCGGCAAGCCCGTGGCCAAGCTAGTGCCTGCGAAAAAACAGAGGGACGACATCTTCGGCTATATGGTGGGGAAAGCGAAAATCGTCGGCGACATCGTTGGGCCGGTCACCCCGCTTGAGGATTGGGAGTCGAAATGATCCTTCTCGACACTCACGTCCTTGTCTGGATGGCGAGTGAGCCGAAGCACTTGTCCAGGCGTGCCCGTGAGGCCATCCGGGAGGCACGGGAGAGGAGCGGGGTTGCCGTCGCAACCATCACGCTTTGGGAACTGGCATGGCTGGCCGAAAACGGTCGCATCCAGATTTCGGCCAGCGTGGAATCGTTCGTTCGCGAAACGGTCGCGCGGGTCATTTTGAAACCCATGACGCCGGAGATTGCTGCTCTCGCTGTCCGTTTGCCAGCCGCCTTTCCCAAAGATCCGGCGGACCGCCTGATCACCTCCACGGCCATCATAGAATGCGCGCCGCTGGTCACAGCGGATGCCCGAATCCGTCAAGCCAAGGTCATACAGACTATCTGGTAGGCCCGGAATTTCCGCCAGCTGTGGCGCACCATCGTCGTATCGTCGTGGAGCAGCAGGTGGAGAAGGATTGCACCCGCATCACCGACAAGCTCAAGACCGAATTTTCGTACAGGCAGATTGATTTGCATCCTGATGTCGCCGCCTACTTGGGAAAGTTTATGGCTAAAAAATCTGGTCTCGTTCTTCACACGAGTGAGGGCACGCCCTACCTGTATGGTAATCTGGCTGACGATTGGCTCGATCCTCGTCTTGCGAAGCTCGGGCTCTACGAGGTAGGAATGGGATAGCACAGCTTCAAACGGTTCCGCAACTCGTGGCTTCGTGCCCCAGACCAGAGGTGTCAGGAAGACGTGAGGAAATTCTGGCTCGCCCACAAGCCGACCGAGATGGGTGAACTGTACTCGGCGCTGAAGGAAGACCTTGCCGTCAGGCTCGATGAGGCAGAGCGAGTGGGGTACGGCTGCCGAAGGCTGTTGTTCCAAATGTTCCAAGAAAAGGGCTCTTCCTCGTTAGTCGAAGAAAGCCGCAACGGGATATAATGTCAATAGGTTAGCGAAAGGATGGGCGTGTAGCTCAGCTGGGAGAGCACCTGCTTTGCAACTAAGCAGGTTAAATCACATAAGTGCCGCATCTGGTGTCG
>QHYJ01000102.1:0-33194 GCA_003223255.1 Acidobacteriota bacterium
GCGTGGGAATCGACGCCCTTCGACCTGGCCCAAGGCGGCGCAGTGCGCCGGGCGAATGGAATGTTTGTAAGCGGGGATTACTTCAGGACGCTTGGCATTCGACCCGTGGCAGGACGCTTGCTGGCGGAATCCGACGACAGGCGAGGGTGCGCAGGCGCGGCGGTCTTGAGCTATGGATTCTGGCAGGAACATTTTGCCGGAATGCCTAGCGCCATCGGCAGCATGATTTCGCTCGATGGTCATAAGTTCGAAATCATCGGCGTAAGCCAACCAGGATTTTACGGCACGCATATTGAGATTAAATTCGACGTAGTAATCCCGATTTGCGCCGCAGCGCAGTTTGACGGCGCGAGATCGCGGCTGGACGCAAGGTCGTGGTGGTGGTTGAGCGTGATTGGCCGGAAGAAACCCGGCGCAAGTCTGTCGCAGCTGAAGGCCGGCTCGCAGTGCTCTCTCCTCAAGTATTTTCGGAAGTGGTGCCACCAAACTGGGAGCCCAAAGAGGAAGAGAATTTTCACAAACAGACATTGGTGACTACGCCGGCGAGCACTGGAGTGTCTTATTTGCTGCGCCGGGAATTTGGCCAGCCGCTCGACATGCTGATGGCCGTGGTGGGTCTGGTGTTGCTCATTGCTTGCGCAAACATCGCCAGCTTGATGCTGGCTCGCTCCGCCGCGCGTCAGAAGGAAATTGCGGTGCGAAAGGCGCTGGGTGCCCCAAGAATGCGGTTGATTCGACAGCTGCTGACCGAGTGCGTTCCGCCTTCGACGATAGGGGCCGCGCTTGGAATTTTGTTCGCGCGATGGGGAAGCGCCCTGCTGGTTCGCTTTATCTCGACGAAAAGCAATCCTCTGCCTGTTTTTCTGGATTTGTCGCTCGATTGGCGCGTATTGAGCTTTACCGCCGTGGTGGCGGTTTTAACTGGGCTACTTTTCGGCGTTTTACCAGCGTTTCGTTCTACGCGCGTTCCTTTGGTCTCCGCAATGAAAGGGACTCAAGCGGTTGACACAGAAAGCGGAGTGGGGTTCCGACCAGGCAAATGGATTGTGGCTTCGCAAGTCGCCTTTTCGCTCGTTTTGCTGGTGGTCAGTGGGCTATTTCTAAGGAGTTTGGCAAAGCTGGTAACCATGGACATCGGCTTCGACCGCAACAACGTGTTACTGGTGCATGTGGACTTGCACACAGCGAAAGTTGCGCCCGAGCAGCAGCCCGCGGTGTTCGACGACATCGAACGCAGGCTGCGTTTACTTCCAGGCGTTATGTCCGCTAGCGGGTCCATAATGACCCCGGTCAGCAATCGGATTTGGAACAATTTCCTGCAAGTGGACACGCGGAATGCCCCTACCGGAGACGACGCCCTTGTGAATTTCAACTTCATTTCGCCCGGTTATTTTGTGACCCTGCACACGTCTCTTCTGGCGGGAAGAGATTTCAACGACTCAGACACAAGAACGTCAGCGAAGGTCGCCATTATCAACGAAGCGGTGGCGCGAAAGTTTTTTTGCGAATTCCAATCCAGTTGGCAAATTCTTCAGAATTCTGCCGGAGCCAGGCCAGGCAGCACCGCCGATTGAGTGGTGGGCTTGGTAAAGAGCGCAAAGTACGATTCGCTGCGCGAGGACAATTCTGTCACGGCCTATTTCCCCATCACGCAGGTTCCCGAACATGCCGAGGCGCAGTCCTTCGAACTAAGAACGGCGATGCGGCCCGCTGTGCTGATGGCCCAGGTCCAGGACGCCGTAGCGCAGGTGAGCAAGGCGATTCCCCTGGAATCCTCTACGCTGGCGCAGCAGGTGGACGATTCGCTGATGCAAGAACGGCTGCTGGCTACGCTTTCCACGTTTTTTGGCGGGCTGGCCTTGTTGCTCGCGATGATCGGACTATACGGCGCGCTGAGTTACCTGGTCACGCAGCGTCAGGTTGAGTTCGGCATCCGCATGGCCCGTGGGGCGCCCGAGGCTTCCATTCTGGGTTTGGTCATGCGCGATGTTTCCCTTGTACTTGCCGGTGGCGTGGCAGCGGGCGTTGGCCTTTCGTTAGCAACCGTGGGCTTGCTTCAAAAGATGCTGTTCGGGCTTGCGGCCCGAGATAGTGTAACGATGCTCGCAGCCATTGGAGTCTTGCCGATCGTCGCGATTTGTGCCGGCTACTTGCCGGCGCGCCGCGCCATGCGTGTCGATCCCATGGTCGCGCTGAGATATGAATGAAGGTTAGAGGTTGGACGGCCTAAAGTTCGAGGGCCGCATCAAGCCAGCCGCCCGTCCGCCGAGACCTTTTGACTGACCTACCCGCTGCATATATACTCCCCGATGCTAGAGGCTTGTGAGCTGGAGTAGGGACTAATGGGCGTTCTGGACCAACGGTTTGAAAAGAACTTCATGATCACGTCGGTGGACTACGTGTTCAACTGGGCGCGGAAGAGCGCGCTGTGGCCGCTGACGTTCGGGCTGGCGTGCTGCGCCATCGAGATGATCGCTTCGACGACTTCGCGGGTTGACATGGCGCGGTTTGGCGCGGAAGTGTTCCGGCCGTCGCCGCGGCAGGCGGACCTGATGATCGTTTCGGGGACGGTCACGCTGAAAATGTCGCCCGTGATCCAGCGCGTATGGGCGCAGATGCCGGACCCGAAGTGGTGCATCTCGATGGGAGCGTGCTCGAGCGTGGGCGGGCCTTTCAATACTTACTCGGTTTTGCAGGGTGTGGACCGCATCGTTCCCGTGGACGTGTACATTGTGGGGTGCCCGCCGCGCCCAGAGGGGCTTTTCTTCGGTTTGATGAAGCTGCAGGACAAGATTGACCAGATGACGCTGGCGAAACGGCCGACGGAAATACGCCTCAAGCCAGAGATGGTAGAGGATTTCAAAAAGAGCGTGATGGTGGCGCAGACGCCGGAACCAAGATGAAGTGAGGATCTAAGGAAGTAAGGATTCAGAGGGGCGCGGCAAGGCCGAAAATCGAAAAGGGCAGAAATAGGAAATTCGCCACGAGGAGTGCCAAGAGCCAATGGCGTTTGTGAGAACGGCAAAGACCAATGAAATCACGCCGGGGACGATCCGGGAGTTCCAGGTGGAGGGCAAGACGGTGGCCCTGGCAAATATCGGGGGCAAATACTACGCCATCAACAATACCTGCCTGCATCGAGGCGGGCCGCTGGGACAAGGGGTCCTGAACGGAACAGTGGTGACGTGCCCCTGGCACGGCTGGCAATACGACGTAACCACGGGGAAGGTGAAGCAGAACCCGGCGGTCGGGGTGGATTGCTATAAAGTCGAGGTGCGGGGCGAGGATGTTTTCGTAGACGCGGGTTAGTGAGGCCTCTATCTCTTTGAAAATAATAGAGATAATTTAGATTTCAGACCCCTAGGGACATTTTCGGCAATATCCTTTGCGAGTAACCCTTTCGCTCAAGCTTCTTTCGGCCTAACCCACACATTTTGTTTCGCTTTTCCGACACCACCGTGTATAGTTCTGCGGACTCTAGGCCTCAATGTCGATAACGACGGTTCAACGACACTATTGGATCTTTAGCGCGGACCCTCACCACTATCACTGGGACACACTTTTTGTAAAAGGGAAGGAGATGTGGCACGGGGCGGGGGCCAGGCCGGACGCCATCCGCGCGCTCAAGCAGGTGCGCAAGGGCGACCGGGTGCTGTGCTACCACTCGGCGCCAGAGCGGTCGCTCTATTCCATCGCGGAGGTCACGCGCGATCCGTATCCCGACCCGCACGACCATAAGGGCAAAAACCTGGTGGCGGACCTGCGGGCGTTTGAAAAGCTGCCTCGGCAAGTGATGCTGGAAGAGATGCGTGCGAACACCGCGTTGAGGAAAATGAAGCTGCTCAAGAACGTGAGACTGCTCATTTCGCCTATTAGCGACGCGGAGTATCAGGAAATTTTGCGCATGGCCGGGATTGTGCCCACGCCGGGAATTCCGTTGCCCTGACGCATGGACTTTCACAAGCACCATGCTCGTTCGAACGGAGGGAAGAGATGGCGGCGCTGAATCGCGCGAGCTTGCTAGCCATCGGCGTGGTTGCGGTTCTTGGGATGTTTCCCCAAACGGCGCGGCAGGATTTCATGCTAGACGAAATTGCGAGCGGCAAGACGCGCGTGCTTGATCTGAGCTACGCGATCAACGACAAACTGGTGCGTTGGCCGGGAGACGAAAAAGTTTTTGAAGCGAAAGTCAACGCTTCGGTCGAGAAGAATGGATACTTCACGCGGAGTTTCTGGATGTTGGAGCATTACGGAACGCATCTGGATGCGTCGGCGCACTTCCCGCCCGGAAAGACGACCGTCGATCAGATTCCCGTGCAGCAGCTTTTTGGGCCTGCGGTCGTGCTGGACGTGAGGGCCGAAGGCGCGAAAGATGCGGATTATCAGCTTCCTGCGGCGCGCGTGGAAGAGTGGGAGAAGCGCCATGGACGAATTGCTGATGGAGCGATTGTGCTGCTGAGAACAGGTTGGGCGGCGCGCTGGCCGGATGCGCAGAAATATCGCAATCAAGATGCGCAGGGACGGATGCATTTTCCGGGCTTCTCTGCAGAAGCCGTGAAATTGCTGATCGAAAGGAGAATCAGCGGGCTGGGCTGCGACAGCATGAGTGTGGACCACGGAGCTTCGGCAGACTTTGCGGTGCATCATCTGGCGCTGGGCTCGGGGCTATATCACTTGGAAAATCTTGCGGACCTGAGCGCGTTGCCGGAAAGCGTAGCGTTCCTGGTGGTGGCACCGATTAAGCTCGAAGGCGGTTCGGGCGGGCCGGTGCGGGTTTTTGCGCTGCTGCCGTGAAGCTGCATTTCTGCAACATTTTCGCGGGCTTACGTCTTATTGAGTTGACGGGTGTGGCGGATTCCAACGGGCGATTCGATTTCCAATGTCCTGAACCGACAGTTCGCAGCGTGGCCGGGAGATTTTTCTCTTGAGAATTTCGAGAAAGCAGATCCCTCGCTTCGCTCGGGATGACCGCCGAGAGCGTTTTTTCAACGAGTCTTAGGCACTGCGGGACTCCATGTTTTTGGAGGAAATATGCGCGCTCGAATGGCGGTGGTGATTGGTGCTTTGCTGGCGTTGGGGTGGGCGGGAGTGACGCGGGGAGCGGAGGAGACGCCGCTGCTGGCGCATTCGCCGACGCTGAGCAAGACGCAGGTGGTGTTTGCCTATGGCGAGTACTTGTGGAGCGTGCCGCGGGAAGGCGGTGACGCGCGGCAACTCACCACGGGCGGCCAAGAAGGCGCGCCGGTGTTTTCTCCGGACGGCAAGTGGATTGCGTTTACAGGACAGTACGACGGAAACGTGGATGTGTTTGTGATTCCGGCCGAAGGGGGAGAGCCGATGCGACTGACGTGGCATCCCGGTGTGGATATTGCAACGGGCTGGACGCCAGACGGAAAGAAAGTGCTGTTCCATTCGAACCGCGAATCGCATGCGGACTTTGACCGGCTGTACACCGTTCCGGTGGAGGGCGGCCCGGCGGAAGTGCTGCCGATGTGGCGCGGGGAAGCAGCGTGCTTTTCGCCGGACGGCACGCGCATCGCCTATGTGCCGAATGAGATTTGGCAGACTTCGTGGAAACGTTATCGCGGCGGGCAAACTACTCCGATTTACATCGTGCGGCTGAGCGATCTGGCGCTTGAAAAAGTGCCGCGGGAGAATTGGAATGATAAGGATCCCGTCTGGTTTGGCGACACGGTGTATTTTCTTTCGGACCGCAACGGGCCGGTGACACTGTTCGCCTACGACACGAAAGCGAAAACAGTGAAACAGGTCATCGACAACCAGGGGCTGGATTTCAAGGCGCTTTCCGCGGGGCCGGACGCGCTCGTTTACGAACAGTTTGGCGGAATCTATCTCTTCAATCCCTCGAGCGGCAAATCCGCGAAAGTGGACATTCGCATTGCGGGCGACCTGCCGTCCACGCGGCCGCACTATGAAAAAGTGGCCGACCGGATTGACAACGCGGGGATTTCGCCTTCCGGCGCGCGCGCGGTGTTTGAAGCGCGCGGAGAGATTTTCACCGTGCCTGCGGAAAAGGGCGACGTACGCAACCTGACGCATACGCCCGCGGTAGCCGACCGGGACCCGTCGTGGTCCCCGGATGGCAAGTCGATTGCTTTCTTCTCCGACGAATCCGGCGAGTACGAGTTGCACATTGTGGATCAGTCGGGCTTGGCGTCGGTGAAGAAGATCAATCTGGGGAATCCGCCGTCGTTTTTCTACGGGCCGCTGTGGTCGCCGGACAGCAAGAAGATTGCCTACACCGACAAGCGACTGAACGTGTGGTACGTGGACGTGGAAAAAGGTGTGCCGGTGAAAGTGACCACGGATCGTTACGACGACCCGACGTCGACGATGAATGAATCCTGGTCGCCGGACAGCAAGTGGCTGACGTATTCGAAGTTTCTAGAAAATCATCTGCGCACCGTGTTCGTGTATTCGTTGGAGACGGGCAAGGAATCACAAATCACCGATGGCATCAGCGATGCGCGGTATCCGGTTTTCGACCGGGGCGGGAAATGGCTGATCTTCGCCGTGAGCACGGATATGGGGCTTTCCTCGGGGTGGCTGGATTTGTCGAGCTTCCAGCATCCGGTATTGCGCAACATCTATGCGGCGGTGCTGAAGAAGGGGAATCCTTCGCCGGTTGAGCCGCAGAGCGATGAAGAAAAGGCCGCGGAGGAAAAGAAGGACGCGGCGGGTGGAGACAAAGGAAAAGAAGCCGACAACAGCAAAGAAGGAGAGAAAGGGAAGGAAGGCGAGAAAAAGAAAGAAGAACCGGTCAAGGTGGTCATTGACTTTGACGGAATCGGCCAGCGCATCGTGTCGCTACCGATTAAGGCGGCGCGTTACGAAGGTTTGGACACGGGCAAAGCGGGAACGTTGTTCCTTGCGGAAATCGCGGACGTGCCGCGCTTCGAGCCTGCTCCGATAACCGTTTCGAAGTTCGATTTCACGACGCGCAAAACGGAGCCATTTCTCAGCGGAATCCGGGCGTTCGGGGTCTCTGCAAATGGCGAGAAGGCTCTCTATCGGCAAAGCGAAGGCTGGTTGATTGCGGGCACGGCGGCCGCGCCGAAACCGGGCGAAGGCGCGCTGAAGCTGGACGGCATGGAGACTTATGTTGATCCGCGCGCAGAGTGGAACCAGATGTACCACGAAGTGTGGCGTATCGAGCGTGACTTCCTCTACGACCCAAATCATCACGGATTGAACATCCCTGCCGCCGAGAAGAAATACTCGGTGTATTTGAAAGGTTTGGGCGGACGCGCCGACCTCAACTATTTGTTTGATGAAATGCTCGGAGAAATCACCATCGGGCACATGTTTATCGCCGGCGGAGACATCCCCAAGCCTAATCAAGTGAGAGGTGGACTGCTTGGCGCGGATTATAAAATCGAGAACGGGCGCTACCGCTTCGCGCGCATCTACAACGGCGAGAATTGGAACCCGGACTTGCGCGCGCCGCTGACGCAGCCGGGTGTGGACGTGAAAGTGGGCGATTATTTGCTCGAAGTGGAGGGCCGCGACGTGCGGCCGCCTGCGGAGGTCTACAGCTTCTTCGAGAACACCGCGGGCAAGCAAATCAAAATCAGGGTGGGGACAAACGCAGACGGCAAGGATTCGCGCGAGGTGACCGTCGTGCCGCTGCCGAGCGAATTTGCGCTGCGCAACCGCGCGTGGGAAGAAGATAACCGCCGCAAGGTCGATGAACTCAGCGGCGGAAAGCTGGCGTACGTGCACGTGCCGGACACGGCTGTCGGCGGCTGGCTCAACTTCAACCGCTTCTATTTTGCCCAAGTCGGCAAGCAGGCCGCCGTGATCGATGAGCGCTACAACCACGGCGGCGAAGTGGCCGATTACATCATCGATATGCTGAAGCGGCCGTTGCGCAACTGCGCCATCTCGCGCGAAGGCGAAAAGTTCTGCTCGCCGCTGGCGCAGATTTACGGGCCAAAGACGATGATCATCAACGAGATGTCCGGCTCGGGCGGCGATGCGCTGCCGTGGATGTTCCGGCAGGACAAGATCGGGCCGCTGGTGGGCACGAAGACTTGGGGCGGCTTGGTCGGCATTTATGGATATCCGCGGCTGCTCGATGGCGGCTTCGTCACCGCGCCGCGGGTGGCCATTTACGGCTTGCATGGCGATTGGGAAGTGGAAAACAAAGGCATCCCGCCGGATATTGAAGTGGAAAACGATCCCGCGTCCGTTGCGGCAGGGCACGACCGGCAATTGGAAAAGGCCGTGGAAGTCACCATGGAGGCGCTGAAGAAAAATCCCGTCCTGATTCCGGATCATCCGGCGTATCCGAATTATCACAATTATCATGAGAAGTGAAGGACTCTTCCCGCGCCGGGACGTCGTATTGCTGCAATCCGGCAGTGACCACGGTTAGAGCAAAAAGACAGGTCATTTCTCCGGGCGATTTTCGTACGAACTTGGAATCCCGATTTATTTGCTCGAATTTATGCTTGTGGTTTTTGAGAGCATCCAGGGGAGAAGTTCCGACTCCGCGTAGGCCTTATCCCAGGAGTTGTGGTCCACGCCCGGGTATTCGGTGTAGTGCACTTCGCCGCCCAACGCCTTCATGGCTTCGGCCATGCGGCGTGATTCGGTGACGGGGACGACCGGGTCGTCGCCGCCGTGAAAAATCCAGACCGGCGTTTCGCCAACTTTCTTGGCGGCCTCGGTGTAAGGCGAATGGTCATCCGCAGACTGCGCGCGGGCTTTGTCGGGGACCAAGACGCCGCCGCAGATGGGTACGAGGGCCGCGAATTTTCCGGGATATTTTCCGGCAAGATACCAAGTCCCGTAACCGCCCATGGAAAGGCCCGTCAGATACGTTCGTGTGGCATCGCCGTGAAACTCCTTTTGCGCCGCTTCGAGCGTGGCCATGGCAACGTCTGCCATCGCACCGGCCCAGAAAACGTCTTTGCGGCACTGCGGCATCACCACAATGGAGGGGAAGCGGTCCCGATACCTGCGAATCGCGGCGCCAATGCCAACCTGGGTCTGGACCAGGCCGTCGTCGGCGCGTTCGCCCGCGCCGTGAAGGAACAAAATGACCGGCCACTTTTTCTTTTTGGTCCAATTGTCCGGGACGAAGACCTGATATTTGTACTGCCTTCCCGCGACCGTGACGGTGCGATCGAGAAAACCTGTTTCCGTTTTCTTAGCCCGGGCTGGCGGCACCGCCAGCGAAATAACAACGAGCGGCAAAAGGAACAGGTACATCAGGGTTTTCCGGAAAACGCGCACGAGTCACCTCCAGGCGCGAAACTGTAACATGAGTTCAAAGAAGGCGGGTTATTAGGGCGGGTGGGGACGGCACTCCATTTCCTCAGGGGCAAAAGCCCCGATTGATATTCCTGACAAGGCTGTCGGACTTGAATGAAGGTCCGATCTAGAGTTGACGCACCGATCCTTTAGCCTCTGTCGGCTAGGAAATCTGAAGCGAGCCGAGTGGAGCGCATTGTGTGGGCGGCTGTGATATTTTGAAAGTTCTATTTCCCCATGCCGGAACTTCCTGAAGTCGAAACCGTAGCGCGCGGCTTGCGCCAGGCCATTCTCGGGCGGCGCATCGTGTCAATCACGCTGGGCAAAACAGATTTCATCGACGATCCGATGGCGCTGGAGCAACACTTGCCGGGACGCCGGATTGAAGCCGTGGAGCGCTACGGAAAATTCATGTTGTTGCGTTTGTCGGCGGCGGGAACGAACGGCAATCTCAGCGACGATGCGGCAAAGCAGGCATCGCTGTTGGTGCATCTGGGAATGACCGGGCAGATGGCGCCGAGTCCGGCGGAAAAGCCTCGCGAGAAACATACGCACGTCTGTATGCTGCTGGACGACGGCCGCGAACTGCGGTACACGGATGCGCGGCGCTTTGGGCGGATCGCTTATCTGGCAGAAGCACCGCTGGCGGAAGAATTGACGCGCTTCGGAGCCGACCCGCTGGAAGTCGGCAAAGAGCAATTTGCGGAAAGCATTCGCGGGCGACGCGCACGGATTAAGGCACTGCTGCTGGACCAAAGGGTGCTGCGCGGCGTCGGTAATATCTACTCGGACGAAAGCTTGTGGCGAGCGAAGATTCATCCAGCGCAGCTGGGAGAGAATTTGAGCCGGAAGCAAGCGGAGACGCTATGGCGCGCACTGCAGAAAATTTTGCGCAAAGCCATCGTACTGCGCGGCTCGTCGATTTCCGATTTTCTTGACGCCGAAGGCGAGCCGGGAGAATATCAGCGGCGCCATCGGGCGTACGGCCGTGAAGGAAAAGCTTGCCAGCGGTGCAAGACGGTGATTCGACGCGGGATGGTGGCGGGACGCAGCAGCTATTTTTGCCCGAAATGCCAGCCGGCGCCGTACGGGTTCGTGGTCTCGCCGTTACCGAAACGAGCGGCCACCGCGGCTGCCGAAAAAATGGAAAGGACCCGAAGAACTGCCAAAAGTAGAATCAAAATGGGCCAAAAGGGCTCGGACCTTCCATACTGACATGCGCGCCGTCGTGCAAAGAGTCAGTCGCGCGAAAGTGACCGTAGAGGGCCGCATCACGGGCGAGATTGGCGCTGGGCTAATGATACTTCTTGGCGTCGGGAAGAACGATACTTCGGCGGTAGCGGCACGGATGGCGGAACGATGCGCGAACCTGCGCATCTTCGAAGACGAACAGGGAAAAATGAACCGCTCGCTGCTCGACGTGAAAGGCTGTGTTTTGACTGTTTCACAGTTTACTTTGTATGGCGACGTGCGCGGGCAGCGGCGGCCCAGTTTCATCACCGCGGCACCGCCGGAACTGGCAAAAACACTTTACCAAGAGTTTTGCGAGGCGCTAGGCAAGCTGGGAGTTACCGTTGCTACGGGAATTTTTCAGGCCATGATGTCGGTGGAGTTGGTCAATGAAGGCCCAGTCACGATCCTCCTCGATTCGGACAACACCTTCTAAGCGAGATGCAGAGCCTGGGAATCGGTCGGCGTGGACGAAGGCGGCAGTGCTGCGGGAACTCGAATCGCTGGCCGATCCTCGTGTGCGCGCGAAGATGGAGTACTTTGGCGTGCACGTGTCCAAGGCGCATGGAATCTCGGCGCCCGTGTTGCATGCGCTAGCGAAGAGAATCGGCAAAGATCATTGGCTTGCGCTGGAACTTTGGAACACGGGAATCCATGAAGCACGCCTCCTGGCGACGCTGATTGGAGAATCAGAGAAAGTTACGGCGGCAGAGATGGACCGGTGGGTGCGGGACTTCGATTCGTGGGATTTGGTGGACGCCGCGTGCTGCTATCTTTATGCGTATGTCAAACCCGCGTGGAGCAAGGCGGCGGCGTGGAGCCGGCGACGGGAGGAATTCGCGAAGCGGGCGGCATTTTCTTTGATGGCGTATCTGAGCTATAAGGACAAGGCGGCCCCAGATGCTCGATTTACGCGATTCCTACGGGTCATTGAACGGGAAGCGTATGATGAGCGCAATTTTGTGAGAAAGGCGGTCAACTGGGCTTTGCGCAATATTGGGAAGAGGAATCTTCGGTTGAACCGCGAAGCGATTCGCGTAGGCGAGAAAATCCGCCAGCAGGGCTCGCGTTCGGCTCGGTGGATTGCCGGGGACGCGCTCCGCGAACTCCAAAGTGCCGCCGTGCAAGCTCGATTGCGACAAAAGGCAGATGCAGGCCAATGACGACAAATAGAAAAGAAAAAGAGCTGAAAGTTCGCCGCGCGAAGAGTGAGGATGCACCGCGGCTTGCGGAACTCGCCACGCAACTCGGCTATCCGTCAACCGCCGCGCAGCTCCGCCAAAGGCTGCGGGCGCTCCTCCCCGCAGCGCAGAATGCAGTGTTCGTAGCGGAAGCGAAGGATGCCGGAGTCGTCGGCTGGCTGCACGTGAGCAAGCAGGCGCTGCTGGAGAGCGAAGTCCGCGCGGAGGTCAACGGTTTGGTCGTCGCGGACGGGCACCGCAGCTTGGGCGCGGGCGCGCAGTTGCTCGCAGCCGCTGAAGACTGGGCCCGCAAACACGGATGCAAGGGCATGTCGGTGCGTTCGAACGTGATTCGCGAGGGCGCGCACAAGTTTTACGAGCGCAACGGCTACGAGCACTACAAAACGCAGAAGTCCTTCCGCAAGCCGCTGTAGTCTGCGGCACCAGCCCCAGTTCCTCGACATGATTCCTTTTTTGGGACCACAGCGCAGGTTTTCAGGAATATTTATATCGTACTACGATATACTAACACCATGGCCAAGGAACTTTCCGCCGCTGAGTATCAGGCCCTGGCGGAACTGCGCTACCGCATCCGCAAATTCTTGCGGGAAGGCGATACGGTGGCCAGCCAAATGGGGCTCGAACCCCAGCAATATCTGCTCCTGTTGATGATTCGCGGAATTCCTGACGGCCAGGAGGCTACCGTCAGCAATCTGGCGGAGCGTCTAGTGCTGAAGCACCACAGCGTGGTGGAGCTGATCGACCGCCTGGAAGCTCATGGCTACGTGCGCCGGAGCCGCAGCCGTGAAGACCGCCGCAGCGTCTTGGTGTCGTTGCTGCCGCGCGGCGAAAAATTGCTCGAGCTAGTAGCCCAGGACCGCGTCAGCGAACTGCGCACGTCGGGCGCGGCGCTCGCCAATGCCATTGCGTCGCTGTTGAAGAACGGGCCTGCGTTTCACGGGAGAAAAAGTTCTCACGTTCGTCTGAGGAAAGGATTGGAAAAAAGGCGTGCATAACGTGCAGCAAGGCGTTTCTTCGAACGACCGCGAAAACAGAAAAAACAAAAGCCGCCATCAGGAAGAGTTGGGAGATTTTTCCACCACGCTTCGCGTGTTGCCGATCTCCGGATTGGCAATCGGCATCGGCGTACTTTGCTCATTTGTTGCCCTGGCGCTGTTGCGTTTAATCGGGCTCTTTACCAACTTGTTTTACTACGGTCATTGGGGTGGTGCGCTCGTTTCACCGGCGGGAAATCATCTCGGATGGTACGCCGTTCTCGTTCCTGTTGGGGGCGGGCTCATCGTCGGGCTAATGGCGCGTTACGGCTCTGAACGCATCCGCGGCCACGGCATCCCGGAAGCCATTGAAGCGATTTTGATCAACGGCAGCCGCGTGGAGCCGAAGGTCGCATTTCTCAAGCCGCTGTCTTCCGCGATCTCCATCGGTTCGGGCGGCCCGTTTGGTGCGGAAGGGCCGATCATCATGACTGGCGGCGCGTTTGGATCGATGATCGCGCAACTCTTTCACCTGACCAGTGCCGAGCGCAAGACCCTGCTCGTTGCGGGTGCGGCGGGTGGAATGTCTGCAACGTTTGCTTCGCCAGTCGCCGCTGTGTTGCTGGCGGTCGAGCTGCTGCTCTTCGAGTGGAAACCCCGCAGCTTGATTCCCGTTGCACTCGCGAGCGTCGTAGCCGCTGTAGTGCGCCGATACATTCTGGGATTCGGTCCGCTGTTCCCCGTGCCTGCTCATCCTTTGCACATCGGTCCGGTCAGCTTGCTGGGCTGCGCGCTCGTCGGTCTGCTGGCCGGGGTGCTTTCGGCGCTGCTCACCGTTTCGGTGTATGCAGCTGAGGACGCGTTTCTAAAATTACCGATGCACTGGATGTGGTGGCCATTGATCGGCGGGCTGGCGATTGGCTTGGGCGGCATGATTTTTCCCCAGGCCCTCGGCGTTGGATATGACACCATCGGCGCGCTCTTGCAGGGCAGCGTAACGACGAAAGTGGTCCTCGGAGTGCTATTAGTCAAATGGTTTATCTGGGCAGTTTCCCTCGGCTCGGGCACTTCAGGCGGAGTGCTCGCGCCACTGCTGATGATGGGCGGCGCGCTCGGTGGGCTCGAAGCGATGTTTCTGCCCAACGAGGGCGCGGGCTTCTGGCCACTTATCAGCATGGGCGCCATTCTGGGAGGCACGATGCGGTCGCCTTTTACTAGCATCGTTTTTGCGTTTGAACTGACGCATGATGCCAACATATTTCTTCCCCTGTTGGTTGGAAGTGTGATCGCCCATGCATTCACGGTCTTGACCCTGAAACGTTCGATCCTGACCGAAAAGGTGGCGCGCCGCGGTTATCACTTGAGCCGCGAGTACGCCGTGGATCCCCTGGAAATTCTGTTCGCGCGCGACGTGATGCGCACGAAAGTGGCGGTGTTGCCGGCGTCGAGCAGCCTGCGGGAATATCAAGCCTTGGCGAATCACCGGCAAAGCCAGCGGCTTCTGCCCGTGGTGGATGCCGGCGGCGTTCTCGTCGGTGTGGTAACGCGCGGAGATCTTCGCAAGCGCATGGAACAGGAAGGCGAGGCGGCACTGCGGCGGCAGCTTTGCGAGTTGGTGCGTCCGGAGACGGTCGAAGCCTTCCCGGATGAGCCGCTGCGTTCGGTCGTCTATCGAATGGCGGAAAAACGGGTAACGCGAGTGCCCGTGGTGGAACCAGACACGCGAAAATTTCTCGGCCTGGTCGCACTCGACGATTTGTTGAAGGCCCGCGCGCGCCATCTGGAAGAAGAGCGGAGACGCGAACAGGTACTGACCTTGCGATTTTTCCTGCCAGGAGGGGGAGTGCAGGAACAGGAAGAAGCGCCGGACCATACAGAAACCCCGCACCATACAGAAACCCCGGACCGAAAAGAAACAGCGGCGGCTCCTTGACATTCTTCGAGACTCTTCTTTCCATTACAACCAGCTAGCGGAAAAAAGAATTCATGAGCACAAGTGCACAAGCAGCCAAAAGCTGGTGGGGAGCCTCGTCGCAACAGTGGACGGCCATCCTGCGGGAGCGCGAAGAGCAAGTGTTCCTGGCTCTCACGCTGGTCATCGGCGCGCTGGTGGGAGCAGCCGTCGTCGCGTTCATTTTGCTGACGGAGCGATTTGGAGCTCGGCTCTATCCTGCAGCCGGCATGGGATTGCGAAGGCTGCTGGTGCCGGTGGCAGGTTCGCTGGGAATGGGTTACCTGCTGTACCGCTATTTTCCGGATGCACGCGGCAGCGGCGTTCCTCAAACGAAAGCCGCCTTGTACGCGCGCGAAGGAAATATTTCGCTTGGGACGGTGATTGGGAAATTCTTTTGCACTTCGGCAACGCTGGCCAGCGGCATCCCGCTCGGGCGCGAAGGCCCCGCTGTGCAGGTGGGCGCTGGGCTCGCTTCGGTGCTGGGACGGTGGCTCGGTCTTCGGCCGGAGAAAGTGAAGGCGCTGCTCCCCGTGGGAGCCACGGCGGCAATTGCGGCGGCATTCAACACCCCGCTCGCGGCTGTCCTGTTTTCGCTGGAGGAAGTTGTCGGCGACCTCCACGCTCCGGTTCTTGGTTCGATCGTGCTGGCCTCGGCAACTTCGTGGGCCATGCTCCGCCTGCTGCTCGGAAACAACCCTCTATTTCATGTTCCGCAATACCAGTTGGTGAATCCCGCAGAATTCGGCATCTACGCCGTGCTCGGAGTGGCCGGCGGAATGGTTTCCGTGGCGTTCACGAAGCTGCTGCTCTGGATGCGTGCGCGATTCCTGAAATTTCCCAGGAAGACTCTTTGGTTCCAGCCGGTGGCCGGCGGTGTGACCGTCGGGATCATGGGCTGGTTTGTGCCGCAGTTGCTGGGCGTGGGTTACAAGCACGTCGGCGAGGCGCTGAACGGTGGGTTGGCCGTGAAGCTGATGGCCCTGCTGCTGGTGCTGAAGCTGGTCGCCGTGGCCACGTGCTACGCCTCGGGGAACGCAGGTGGCATTTTTGGGCCGAGTCTATTTCTCGGCGCGATGCTCGGCGGGGTCGTAGGAAATGTCGCCAATCACTTTTTCCCGCACACCGTGGGTACGCCTGCGGCATATGCGCTGGTCGGCATGGGGACGGCGTTTGCGGGAATTGTGCGCGCGCCCATGACTTCGGTGCTGATGATTTTCGAGATTACGCGCGATTACGCGGTCATCGTGCCGCTGATGATTTCTAACCTGGTGAGTTTCTTTATCTCCGCCAGGCTGCAACGCAATCCGATTTATGACGAACTGGCGCATCAGGATGGGATCCACCTGCCCGCGGCGCAGACGCGGAAGCAAGAGACGCAACGTCAAGTGAATCATGCCATGCGCGAAGCTACCGAAGTCCTTCCCCCGGACGCAACCGTGCACGAAGCATTGGAGAGAGCAAGGGCGAGCGCCTTTAAGGCCTGGCCGGTCGGCGACAGCGGTGGGGTGATTGGCGTGGTGGGCCTGCAACGGTTGACGCAATTGGCCGAGGAGGGCTTAGCGAGCAAGCCGCTGCGCGAACTTGTTGGCACGAACGACTTCCCCCACGTTCATATTGACCATCCGCTGCACGTGGCGTTGGATCGCATGGGAGCGAGCCAGTTGGACCTGTTGCCGGTGGTCAGCCGGGCCAATGTGCACCAACTGAGAGGAGTAATCACGCTGCAGGACGTGATGGAACAGTACGGCGTGAAGGAAGCCATGAAGTAATGACGTAATGAAGAAACGAAAACTGTGATAGCTCGCACGCAAGCACTTCCCCAGGAATCGGGGCAAGCGCGAGGCCGGCCTTACAAAACCTGTCAGTGAGAGTCCGCAGATGGAGAGCCGGCGTGCGGCGGGACGACGGTGACGGTCACCTGCGAAGGGTATTGCTTCGAGTGATGGACGGCGTTGCGGGCGACGACGCCTTTGGATTCGTCGTAATTGTTGCCACCGGTGTTCAAGTTGCGGTCGAAGCGCGGGAAATTGCTGCTGGAAACCTCGATGCGAAGCCGGTGGCCCGCTTCGAAGGAATTGCTGGTGTTTAGCGGCTGCAGCGCGACCTTGTAGACTTTTCCGGATTCCATCCAAACCAGAGGCTTGTCGTAGCCATCGCGATACCGCATGCGCTGAATGGATTCGTCGAGATTGTGGGCCCGCCCGTCGGGATAGACATCGAGGACCTTCACGGTAAAGTCCGTGTCTTTGGCATCAGATGAAACATAAAGTGTGGGGACAATCGGGCCGGTCACTTCCGTGCCTTCCTTGAAGGGCTCGGAGGTGTAGACAAGGATATCGGCCCGAGCTTCCATCTTGCGCTGGTCAAAGCTGCCAGCTTGCACGGCATCGCCAGTGCAGCAGACGTTGCCGCCATAGGAAGTCACAGGATTCATAGGATCGTAAGTGAAGGCGTCGGGCTTGTCGGCTTCGGGAGGGGACGTCAAGAGAACGCCGTCACCGGTCAGAGAGTTCGCGTGGCCTGCGCTGGACAAGTATATCGTCAGCGGGTGGGCGCCCGCGGGCGGCCAAGTGTCGGATGACTGCCACTTGTTGAGGCCCATGGTGTAATAGGTCACTTTCGGCAGCGCGTCCAGGCGGGGGCTCTTCTCACCCTTTAAGAAGCGGTCAAAGAAGCTGTAAATGATTTCCTGATAGTCAAGCCGGGCGTCGCCCATGCTGCGTTCGCCGACGATGGTCTCTTCGGTAGCGCGCGTGTAAGCGCAGTGGGTGACGGGCGCGATGATGGCCCATTGCACATTGGCAATTTCGCCTTTAGCGGTTTTGCGGACGTGATTGTAAAGAGCGAGATTCGGGCCAATCGAGACGTCGTACCAGGACATGAACCAGAGGCCGGGCACGTTGAGCGGCATGTCGTCGTGGTAGAGACCACCCTTGTACCAGTCGGGATCGTTCGGCGTGCGCTGAATCATGCGGCCGCCGGTGGGGACGGGCATGGCGTCGGCGAAAATTCCGGGAGGTCCGTCAACCGCTTTCAAAATGTCTTGCTCGGGCAGATGCCACAGCGCCTTCGACCATTCGACCGGGGGAAGTTGTTGCGCGAGGTCGAAGGACTTTGACTCGCGGATGAGATCGGCTTGCGAGGTATTGGGCGGAAACATGGGCCGCACCTGGTTCTGCTCGCCATTGAGCCACGCAATAAAGAGCATCTGGACGGCGCCGCCGCGATACCAGTTGCCTTGCTCGTAATAAGGAGCGACGCGTCCCACCCCGGCGCCGAAGCCTTGAACGTTCATCGCGGCATACGCAGGATTGCCCATCGCAGCGATGCCCATCTGGTATTCGGCTGTGGAAGAGCAACCCGTGGTGCCAACTTTTCCGTTGGACCAGGGTTGCGAGGAAATCCAGGAGAGCGCGTCATCGCCGTCGGTGCGCGGAGCACCCAGGATGTCGTAATTGCCTTCGGAGAAAAAATGACCGCGCTCGTTCTGGAGGATATAGGCATAGCCGCGCTTGATGGCGGTGAGAATGTTGGTCATGTCTGCCGGTACGCCATTGCGCACATCCCAGAAATTGAAGTTGTAGGGAGTGCGGACCCAGATGGTGGGGACCTTGCCGGCGGCGTTTTTGGGGCGGTAAATGTCCGTGGCCAAGCGAACGCCGTCGCGCATCAGCATCCTCACTTTGCGATCGATGATGGCGACCGATTCGAGCTCCTTTTCGGTTTGGATGCGCTGCTCTTTCTGTGCGGGCGTAAGCGGGGTTGGTTGTTGAGCTCGCGCGACCGCTAGAGCGATAGTACAGACGACCACAGAAGCAACGAATACTCTGACGCTGGATTTTGGCATCGGATGACTCCCTCTCGGATAACGGGAGTGTGATTATGCCCCATCCGGTCGCGTGCGGAAAGATTCCATGAAACTCCGAGAATATCCACTGCGTTCAGGCATGTCGTCGGCTAGAAGCCGCCGCCCCCGCCGCCCCCGAACCCGCCTCCGGAGAAGCCGCCTCCTCCGCCGCCGAAGCTGAACCCGGAGCCGCCCGAGCTGCGGGGCGCGGACGCAAAAACTGTGCCCGCATGCGAAGACATGACGCCGAGATTATTGATGAATGTGTAGGGATAGAACTGTGGGCCAAAGCTACCGCCGCGGTACCACTGGGGAGGCTCGGTCAGGATGCCTGCAAAGGCTTTGCTCCAATTTTTCTCGACTCCTAGGGCCATAGCAAAGGGAAGAAATTTCTCAAACATCTGTGGCGTCTTAATCATTTTGCTGAAGCGTTCCCCTTCGACATGATTGAGAAAATCTTCGAAGCCGAGAACGCCTTCCAGAGCGCGCACACCTTTCACCGTGTGGGCGGGCATGAACCAGCCAAAGGCGCAGATCACGCCGCCAGTGAGGATGGCTGCAACGAAAAATGTCAGCGAGGACATGCCGAGAGTGTCAGCGACGGAGTACGAGCCGAAAATCATGAGAACGCCGATGACCGAACCTGACAAGAGATAGGCGGAGCGCACGGAGTCAGGGCTGCGTCGATAGTAGCCTGCAGAAATGAGGGATGAGAAGATGCCCTCTTTAATTTCCGGAAGGTACTTGTAAAACTGATTGTGCAAATCCGACAAGGTCACGGTCGTGCTGTTGGGGTCGGGGAAAAAGCCATTGAGAAGTGACTGCTCGTGAGGCTTCAATTTCGTCCATTGAGGGCGGTCTTTTTGCAAGATGAACTTGTAGTCTTTGTCGTGGACAAGGCCGAGCATACGGTCATGCTCGTGCTCTTCGATGACCATGTAGCCGCGGACGGCGAGGTCGACAATGGTGGAAGTGATGTCGCGCATGTCGGCGGAATTGTCGACGAGAGTACCGACTTCGCCGGGAGTGAGTTGATCGGGAGGCTCGTATTGTGGGGCGATGGGACGAAGCCGCGGATCGCGACCGCGTGTCCACCATAAACGGAACATGATGACAAATACAAGGAGAGGAATCACCAGGGGCCAATTGCTACGAAGGAAAAGGCTGGCTTTTTCGAACGGCGTGGGTTCGTGAACAAAACCCTTGTCGAAGGCCACGGCGACGGTCAAGCCTTGGTGATAGCGGAGCGGTTCGCGGGCACGAAATTCGACGCCATTGGCGGCGATTTCCACGTCCGCGTTGTGAGCGGTCGACTGGTAGGCACCGGTAAAGACGTTTGCGCGAATATTCGTGGTGTTTTCCGGAAGAATGATGCGGGCGTGGGAACATCCCACTCGTCGCCGGTGACGTTCCAATACAGTTCGTCGTGATCCTCAAAAAACCGCAGAGCGTCGGAAACCGTGTATTCGATAGAGATGGTTTGGGTGGAGTTGTCGGCATTGGGAACGTAAATCTTGAGCTTGCGGTAGTGACGGACGCGGCTGCTTTCGAACTTCAGGCTATTGCCGCTGGCGTCGGTGATGGACTTGACTCGCAGAAAGAGCGCGTAATTGATCCCTTGCGGCGTGACGTACTCCACGGGAACGGTGCGGTAGAGGCCGCGCCAAGGGCCGCCGCTGAAATGAACCCGAATGTTTTCCGTCACTTCGACGGAGCCGTTGGGCGAGACGATGATTTCGGCAGCGAAGCTCTCGATGCGCAGCTCTTTTGTGATGAAGGAGGAAGAGGATGACGTGAAGAAGAAGAGCGACAGAAGCAAAACAATTAGCGAACGCAACGGTAATTTGGACTTGCTAAAGCGCATGCGTGGTTTGCGTTCCGCGTCAAGCCTTGGGCGCGGTGAAACTGACCTTGGGGACTTCGCGCTCCGCGGCAGTGGTTACTTCAAAGAATTGCCGTTCCTTAAAGCCGAGCAGGTTGGCAAAGACATTGGTGGGAAATTGCTCGATCTTGGTGTTCAGGTCGCGCACGACCGCGTTGTAATAACGCCTCGCATTTTGCACCGTGTCTTCAATTTGTGAAAGAGAATTCTGTAAGGACGTGAAGCTTTCGATGGCTCGAAGCTGCGGATATGCTTCGGCGAGCGCGAAGAGGCTTTTCAGTGCGCCGGAGAGCATGTTTTCCGCTTCGGCCTTCTCTGCCGGGCTGGTGGCGGTCATTGCGCGGTTGCGCGCGCTGATAACGGCTTCGAGCGTCTCCTTCTCGTGCGCGGCATAGCCCTTGACGGTTTCGACGAGATTCGGAATCAAATCGTAACGGCGCTTGAGCTGCACGTCGATGTCCGCCCAGGCGTTGTCGCACTGAATTTTGAGGCGGACCAGGCTGTTGTACATGCCGATGAAAAAAAAGACCAGGAGCACGAGGATGCCCAGAACAATCAGACCGGTCATCGGAAGACCTCACGCGTTGGAGTGAACACGAATTCGGTCCTGAGGCAATATACGTGGGGTGGGCATGGGTGTAAAGCCAATCGGCGCGCGCTCAACGAAGCAAAGTAGTTGGTCCAAGTTAGGGGTTGGTATCACGGTGGAGAAAGCATTCGGCCGCGGCCTCTTAGCGAAGCAATCCAGTGCCGGACGCTCGACAGATCGTATTGGGCTTGAGACGAGCCAATGCGATCGAATGAGCAGGGTACCTGCCCATCGCTCACTCCGAGACTTCCAGTAAACCTGGCATCCGAGTAGAGTACGGTACCAGCGTCCATTGACTCCACTTCGTGGGCATGTTACCCATAAATGCGTTCCCTTTGTGGCTTCCAGGGCAGCCACAACGCGAAAAAATGACTTCGGGCACCAAGCATCTCGAGGTTACGTTGGAGACGCAAGTAGAGAGTGTCAATCTCGCCGAGGAGATGTGTCTTCGCGTGGCGGAAGCGGCGGGGTTTGGCGAAGATGATTGCTACCGCATCGGAATGAGCGTGCGCGAAGGTGTGATCAACGCGTTTCACTACGGCAACCAGGAGCGCCCGGAGAAGAAAATCTATCTGGCCGTCGATATTACGGCGGAAAAGTTGATCATTCACGTGCTGGACGAAGGAACCGGTTTCACACTGGCCGACGTGCCGGACCCGCTCGCCGAAGAGAATCTGCTGAGCACTTCGGGGCGAGGAATTTTTCTGATGCGCGCTTTCATGGATGAGTTCGACGTGGTGCCGGGGCGGACGGGTGGCGCAGAAATTGTGATGTCCAAGAAACTGCCTGGGCCGAATGGTCAGGGCGGGCAAGAAACAGGGCCGCAGCAGGGAGCGTAAGGAAAGATGTCACTACGAGCCACGCATCGCGACGTCGGGACCATTACGGTTGTGGATTTAAGCGGGCGCATTACGCTTGGTGACGGCAGCGCGCTGCTGCGCAAGACGATTCGCACACTCCTCGACGACCAGAGGAAAAAAATTCTGCTGAACCTCGCCGACGTGGACTATATCGACAGTTCCGGGATCGGCGAACTCGTCAGCGGGTTCACGGCCGTGAAAAACCAAGGTGGCGATTTGAAGCTGCTGCAGCTCACAAAGAAAGTCCGCGATCTTCTGCAAATCACAAAACTCTATACGGTGTTTGACGTCTATTCCGAAGAGAGCTCCGCGGTTCGCAGTTTTCGCTAACCTTCTTGCAAGGACGAATCTCCTGATGGCGCGAGTTCGAGACCCTGCCAGTTTACGGGTTCGCGTCCGTCGGAGGTTATGTCCTCAGACTCCCACGTGCTAGTACTGCGCCGAGTCCGCCTTCCTCGCGGTGAGTGAAAACCTCCAGCTTTTGTGCGTTTCTTTGAAGGGCCCTGGAATAGGGCTGTTTCACGCACGGCCGCTCCTGATCAGCAGGAGGCTAGTAGCCAATCTAGAGCGGTGACCGATTGATTTTGCTGGCGTAAGCCTGTGTGGAGAAAAGGTTGTGAATGTGATGCTGCTCACAAGACTGGAATGGCAGTTGCTCTCCTGTAGCGTTTTGCCGGCCGCGAAGGGCTAAGAACTCGGCGTGCTTGATCTGTCTATGCGGTCGTTCACGCAAGTTTGCAAGGGACCCTGATTCCGGGTTCCGACGCCATTTCAGAGGCGACAACCGTGGCAATACTGATCGGGCTGGACGACGGCAGCATTATGCGCGCGGGGCGTGGCGTGCCGTCGTTTCTTCCGACATTTTGTCCAAATTGCTGCTGAAGGCGAGGCCCTACGAGACCCCTCCAGGCTCCGCGGACCAACTCTATGAAGACCGAACGCTTGAAATTACATACAGCTCCGATAAGGAGCAAATGGAAGCGCTTCAAGAATGCCTGGTGAAAATCCGCGACCGCTTCCGCGTCCTGGAAATTCATTTAGATCCTCATCGCTCCAATGATCGGCGTCGTTGGAGAAATCTTTTGCCGCCTGAATACATTCAGCAACAACGATCTGGTGCGGCGGCTCGAAGAATTTGGCGCTGAAGTTTGGCTCAATGACATTGCCGAATGGATCTGGTATGTCAATGACGACCAGTTGCAGAGGATGCAGCTTCAAGGAACAAGCTTCTCTCTTGGCGCATTCGACGCTCGTTTGCGGAATCATTTTGAACATAAGGACGAACATGCGCTGCTTTCGGTGTTCCAGCAAGACTTTCGTGGTTATGAAGAGCCTGACATCCGCGAGACGTTGACATTGGCAGAACGCTACCTGCCGCCACTAGGCGCGAACGGCGAGATGGTCGTCAATATCGGAAAGGCCGTTTATTTGGCCAACCAGGGTGCCGACGGCGTGATCGACATCAGCCCTTTTACTTGTATGAACGGAATCGTTTGCGAAGCCATTTATCCGCGCGTCAGCGCGGACCACGGCGGCATTCCCATTCGCAACCATTATTTCGACGGCACCCGGTCGGATCTGGAACGCGACATCGGCATTTTTCTCGAACTAGCGCTCCTACAAACGCAACAAAGCGGTGCCGCGCACCCTTCCGAGTTTCCAGTCCGACGCTCGCCTCCGACGCTCTGCTGCGGCACAATCTTCTGGATGAGCCAATCGGCAGACGCAATTTGGATTGTGGAGCAGGCCAAGGGCCTGGGTTTCGACCTGTGCGGCGTAGCGCGAGCGGATAAGTTCCCTGAACTGGAAAACACTCCGGATTGGCTCGCGCGCGGTTACGCTGGCGAAATGAAGTATCTCTTTGATCCTCGCCGCGAAGATCCACGTAGGGCTATGCCAGGGGTTCAAAGCGCCATCGTTTGCCTGCTCAACTATAACAGTGAGCATCCGTTCTCTACGGACGCCAAGTTTGCCCGCCGGAATGGCGAAGCAAGGGGATGGGTTTCTCGCTATGCGTGGGGAGACGATTATCATAGTGTTCTTGGGGAGAGACTGGAAGCGCTGAACGCGCTGCTTCGCGAACGGTTTTCCGAGCCCTTCGAAGCTCGCGTGTATGTAGACACAGGACCCGTTCAAGAGCGCGTGCTTGCCAAGTACGCGGGACTGGGTTGGCTCGGCAAAAACACGCTGCTGCTCAATCAAACGCTCGGCTCCTACTTTTTTCTTGGCGTCATACTAACGACGTTGGATCTGGAACCGACGCTCGGTGAAAAGGAGCTGCCGCCGCCGGATTTGTGCGGGAGTTGCCGGCAATGTCTTGATGCCTGTCCCACGCAAGCTTTTGTCGAGCCTTATGTCTTGGACGCCCGAAAATGCATTTCGTACTTGACGATTGAACTGCGCGGCAGCGTTCCTGAGGAACTTCGAGAGCCCATGGGGAATCACGTTTTTGGCTGCGACATCTGTCAGGATGTTTGTCCTTGGAACCGCCGCGCCGCTCTCTCCCCGCTGATGCAATTTCAACCGAGAAGTTTGCCATCGCGACAGGAGAATGCAACAGAGGCATCTCCAGACAGTCAGGATGATTCGCTGTTGCTCCCCAGGCTGGAGCGGCTCTTGGCTCTCGACGGGGAGAACTTTCGTGATTTCTTTCGCCGAAGCCCTATCAAACGCGCCAAATGGCGGGGCCTCGTCCGCAACGCCTGCATTGCGGCGGGAAATTCTGGTATGGGGCCCGGCAGCGCGGGCTACGCTCGCATCCTCGATTGCCTAAACCGATTGGCTGCCTGCGGCGATTCCATCGTTGCCGAATCTGCCCAATGGGCGCTCTCGCGCATCCAATAAAAGCGCAGCGAAATGAATCGATAGAACAGGGAACGCGGTACCGGATTTAGCCGGTGGCCGGCATCGAAGGCGTTTCAGATGTTTTCAGAGGCTGCATTGCCAATTCCCCTGGCGCTGGGAGTATAATCCCACGCGCTGGCCAGCTAGCTCTCCGCGCCACCGAGGTTTCCATGAATCGCCGCAAATTCTTGTTCCATACGAGTATCGTTGGCGCAGGATTGCTCGGGACAGGAAAAGCTGCACCGGACCTTCTGGGCGCCGGCTGCGTGACCGCTTCGGATTCAAATCTTACACTGGAGGAAAAACCCGTGGCATTTAGCGTGCCCCCGCTCGCTTATCCCTTCGACGCTCTGGAACCCCACATCGACGCCAAAACAATGGAGATCCATCACGACAAACATCATGGCGCTTACGTGACCAATCTGAACAAAGCCCTGGATGGCCAATCCGCGCTCCAGGCGAAATCGATCGACGACTTGCTGAAAGGGCTGGATTCCATCCCCGAAAATATCCGCACGGCCGTCCGCAACAACGGCGGCGGGCATTGGAACCACACGCTGTTTTGGACGCTGATGAAGAAGGGCGGCGGGGGCGAACCCAAGGGCGACCTTGCGGCAGCGATCAATTCCGCATTTGGTTCGTTTGCCGGCTTTCAAGAGAAGTTTACCGCCGCGGGCCTAGGTCGCTTCGGCTCGGGCTGGGCCTGGCTTATCTTGAAAGACGGAAAATTGTCCATCGACTCGACTCCCAATCAGGACACCCCGTATCTGCTTGGCGGAAACGCCAAGGCGGTCCTGGGCCTGGACGTCTGGGAGCACGCGTATTATTTGAAGTATCAGAACCTGCGCGGCGATTACATCAGGGCCTGGTGGAACGTGGTGAACTGGGACCGCGCCGCCGAACTTTTTGCGGCTGCGAAGAAGTAAATCCTTCTCGCAAAACTCTAAAGAATGGAAAAGGCCCTCGACGATTCGAGGGCCTTCTTGTTGTCGCTCAAGATTGAAACTGCTTCACCTTTAAGCCAATTGCCGTTTCGCCAGCGGGACGACCGCCACCGTTCGCATAGGCGCAGGATAGCTCTTTATCGGAGGGGCAAAGGGATGAGCGTCTCCAGGGGTTACAGGCAAGGGCTCGCGTAGGGCTCCCATCGCGTGCCGCGCGGATTCGCGAACCAGTTCCATGCGCCCGCGTACCTGGAATTTTGCCAGCAACGAGGAAACGTGAAATTTAACCGTTCGTTCCGAGAGGTTGAGTTGGGAAGCGATCTCTTTGTTGGAGCGACTATCCGAGACGCCGGCAAGAACTTCTTCTTCCCGGCGAGTCAGCCGCACCTGGCCATGAACGGATTTTCCAGCCTCGAGCAGTTGGTCGGCCTTCTCGATGAGATTTTCGAGAACATGGTTTTCTGTTTGGACCAAAACGGCATAATCGCTTGGAGTTTGGCCCCGAACCAGACAATGCATGGCAAGCAGTCCCGCCGCCTGGTCCACCGGAAGGCGGCCGTCGGGACCGGCTTGGATGTGAAAATGCGCGACCCCAGAGGTTTTTTCACAAAAGAAGAAGACATTGCGGTGGGAAACGGGACGCGCAGCTAACAATTGATGCGGATGGTCAACTCTACGGATTACCTTCACGTGCACCCCCCTCAGAATGCAGGCTCGGGATGGAACCGAAGCCGATGCGTTTTTTAGTTCTGTGCCCCTCGAAGAGACGGGAAACCCAATTGGGTAAGTCGCCCGAAAGTGAACCAAACCGTGGCTAGCGCAGGGTACCTTTTACCCAATGAACGGCAGGAAAAAACAGGGTTAGGCTGGCAACTCCCTGAAAGTCCGCCACTGGACGGTCTGCCGAACATCTCTTTCATGCAAACACTCTTCCGCAGTCTTCCGCAGTCCCGGAGAGTGCAACTCTTTCAAAGATTGGGGTTTACACCCCACGCAAGGTAGGTACTATACCTGATGTACCGGTAGGATTTTCATGGAGCGCGAATTTTTTCCATGAAACTAGGCGCAAAATTGCCCTTCTCAAAATAAACGTTAAATGAATAAGTTCGCACGCCAATGAGCGTTGCTCTATGTGCTGTGGAAAACTCTGTAGAATCTACGCAAAACCGCAAAACATCATCGTATGCGGGTCTGTTGAGGACTAATCAGCTCATAGGTCATGCCCCGCCAGCGGATTTTGCGGGTCGCTAAAGAATTCATGAAGTTCACCAAGTATAGGAACGGCATGAGGAGCGGAAGTAGGACGTAAACCGACGCCTGCGCCATGATTTGTGCGCGCGCCGTGGGCAAGGCTTCCGCTACACCCGTAAGGCGCAGTCCTCCGCGGATGGCAGACAGCAACAAGGGAAGGAAAGTCAGGGTCATGAGATGGAATGCCGGCCTTTGCGCCAGCACATCGCCGAGTATCAAGTACAAGCCCAAAACCAGCGTCAAGCAATAGAGAAAATGCGTGAGAACTGCCGATCTCCACATTTTGCCGGCGTATACGCGCGTAATCAGGATTTGCCGGTTGGTGAATTCCAGCAATCCCTCCCATTCTGTCTCCACATAAGAGAGCGTCAGGCACTCGGGAACGAACAGAATGGAACGTCCGGTCCTTTCCAGCGCGCGTGTCAGCGAATAATCGTCGCTAACGGAGCCCCTCCATTCCTCGAGCACGCCGGATTGCTCGAAAGTACTGCGGCGAATCGCCGTGCCTCCGCCCCAGCAGAAGTTTTGGGCCTTTTCTCCCAGCATGGTAACGATCGGGGCATTCCAGGCCGCAAGAAGCACAGTTGGCAGATTGCCGCTATTCGGAATCATCCAGCGCATTGTGGTGGTTGCGCCAACTCTTGAGTCCGCAAGGGGGGCAACCAGGTGGTGCAGCCAGTGTTTTCCGGGACGGCCGTCGGAATCGGTGAACACGAATACTTCAAATTCTTCGGGAAGCTGTTCGATCACAAATCGCAGGTTGTTCACCTTCTCGCCGCAATTAACGGGATTCCCCGCAATCACAACGTTCGTCTTGACCCGGGAGCTTTTCACCACGCGGTCGATGACGCTGCGTGCGGGGTCCTTCTCTGAAGCCAGGACGAAAAAAACTTCGTAGTTCTGCCGTTCGAATTCCGTCAGGGATAGCAAGTTACGCTCGAGCCCGGGCTCCATGCCCTTACACGGACAAAGCACAGCAGCGCGTGGCGCGTAGAATCCTGGATCGGCATACTGCCGGCGGCGTACGTAGCCGAGCCACTGCACAGCCTGCCAGACGAGGTACGCTCCGGTCAGAATCTGGGTAACGGCCAGTAAATAAAAGAGAGTTTCCACCTTCCGAGAGAATAACAGAGGAAGATTGCTCGCGGCGCGCTGTTGAAAACGGTTAGAATCGCACCCGTCAATGGCCGTTCAACGCTGGTTCAATCCTTTAAGGAGAAGCAAATGGCAAGAGTCGATGCGGGGATGGTTACATCGGGAGCCGAGCTGCCTGGGTATCGGATTGTGAGGAATTTTGGGATTGTTCGCGGCATTATCGTTCGTTCGCGAAGTCTCATTGGAAATCTTGGCGCGGCGCTACAAACCATTGTCGGAGGCAACATCACGCTGCTGACGAACTTATGCGAAAAGACCCGGGAGGACGCCTTTGAACTCCTCTTGCAGCATGCGGCTGAACACGGCGGCAACGCGGTGATTGGCATGCGCTACGACGCCACGGAAGTGATGCAAGGCGTCACAGAAGTGCTCGCCTACGGCACGGCGGTTCAGGTGGAGCGCATTTCTTGAGCTAAATTTGCCCATGTTCGCGGTGCGCCGCGAAGCAAACCAGTCATTTGGGCCCTCGTATACGTCCGGCGCCATCGCCGGCGACAGTTTTATAAAAGAGGATCAATTTTTCTACACCGGGTTGTTTTCTGAGCCTGCTTCGCACACCTGCGTGGCGAGGCTTTCCAGTTCCGTCAACGTCCGGCTGGCGGCCAGGCGCGCGTTTTCCAGAAACGAAGGATCCAGCAAAAATGCACAACGGTCCACGAAAGGATGGTTTGCTGCTTCGAACGGCTTGCGGCCTCTCCGCGTTGGCGCCACCCTTGCAAGAAGCTCCGCATATAGTTGCAAATCTCGCTGGAAATCCAACGCTTGTCCTATGGTCCAACCCTGCTGGCGCACCAGCGAACCCAGAAAGTTCTTGCGAAACAATGCTGCTTCTCGTCGCGGCATCGGCCGCGGCTTCGATTTTCCCTGTACTCTCGGCTCATCGCAGACAATTTCGAGGGCCCGCACGCAGAGTGCCAGCAGCGCCTCCCGTTGCAACAGCGCGAGCAAATCGCGATACATCACCGCGTGAACTTGAAGCGCTTGCCGTTCATTCTCCACAACGTAGGAGTCCACGAAACGCGGCACGATGCGCTCGCGCAACAACGCCTCATGAAGCTGTCGCGCCAGCTCAGCGGCTGCGCTCGACTGCGATTGCCTTCCCCGAGCCATGACTTTCGCGTACATGGTAGCAGGACTTGGCCGGGGCCTTCGGAATTGTGGCTAAAGAAAAAGCCCGGCATGGCTTGCCGGGCTTTGCCCCTTATCCCTAGGAAATGAGCCAACCTAGTGGATTGCTCTGGGGCTCTCCGGGCCAACGCGCTTGGCTTTCGGTTCCGGCGCCGGAGGCAGTGGCTGTGCCACCGGCTCCTTCTGCAGCGCATGCTCAAGTACCTCATCGAGAGTGTGCACGTAGGTGATCTTGATGTCGCCAAGAATGTCCGGCGTCAAGTCCGCCACCACGTTCGGCTCGTTGTCCGCGGGCAGGAGCACTTCCTTGATGCCCGCACGCTTGGCGCCAAGCACTTTTTCTTTGACGCCGCCGATGGGCAGCACCACACCGGAGAGTGTCATCTCGCCGGTCATCGCCAGGCGATCCTTCACCGACCGCCCGCTAAGCAAGCTGACCAACGCAGTCACCATCGCTGCGCCTGCCGAAGGGCCGTCTTTCGGCACTGCGCCCGACGGCACGTGGATGTGGATGTCCTGCTTCCGGAAAAAGTCAGGGTCGATGCCGTAGCGGTCCGCGTTGGCGCGTGTCCATGTCAGCGCCGCGGTCATGGATTCCTGCATCACCTCGCCAAGATGCCCGGTCATGGTGAACTGCTTGCCACCGCGCATCCGCGTTGCCTCGATGAAGATAATGTCTCCGCCAACCGGCGTCCATACCAGCCCCACCGCAACGCCCGGCCGCTTGACACGCTCCTCAACTTCCTTTTCCGTGCGGAACTTCGGCACGCCCAGAAATTCACGCACCACTTCCGGGGTCACGACCATTTTTTCC
Organism: Acidobacteriota bacterium; assembly: GCA_003223255.1. Classification (GTDB taxonomy): domain Bacteria; phylum Acidobacteriota; class Terriglobia; order Acidiferrales; family UBA7541; genus Acidiferrum. The sequence goes on from QHYJ01000102.1 coordinate 29,954, forward strand.
GTCCTGCCTTCGGCGATTTTGCGCGCCTGCTTTCGCGTAATGGTGGCGATTTCCCGCTCCAGATTGCGCACGCCCGCCTCGCGCGTATAGCTGTGGATGATTTCCTGCAAGCCCTCGTCGGTAAAGTGAATCTGTTCGTCCACCTTCAAGCCGTGTTCGGAGGCTTGCTTCGGGATCAAGTACTTGTGCGCGATGTGCAGTTTTTCTTCGCCGGTATAGCCGGGAAGTTCGATGATCTCCATGCGGTCGCGCAGCGGCTCCGGGATGGGATCCATCCAGTTGGCCGTGGCGATGAACAGCACTTTCGACAAATCAAACGGCACGTCAAGATAATGGTCGCGGAACGAGTTATTTTGCTCCGGGTCGAGCACTTCCATCAGCGCCGAAGACGGATCGCCACGGAAATCGCGTCCCAGTTTATCGACTTCATCCAGCATCATCACCGGATCGTTGGTTTCCGCGCGCTTCAGTCCCTGAATCACCTGGCCGGGCAGCGCGCCGATGTACGTCCGGCGGTGACCGCGAATCTCGGCTTCATCGTGCATGCCGCCCAGGGCGATGCGCACGAACTTACGTCCCAGCGAACGGGCAATGGACTTGCCCAGCGAAGTCTTGCCCACGCCTGGAGGCCCGACAAAGCACAGGATCGGCCCCTTCATGCCTGGCTGGAGCTTCTTCACCGCCAGGAAATCCAGGATACGCTCCTTCACCTTTTGCAAATCGTAGTGATCTTCGTCCAGAATGTCGCGCGCCCTGGCAATGTCGATCTCGCTAGTTCCTGAGGATTTGCTCCACGGCAGCGAAGTCATCCATTCCAGATAGGTGCGCGAAACCATGTATTCGGCCGAAGCCGGCGTCATTTTCGCCAGGCGCTTCAATTCGCGTTCGCATTCTTTCTTGGCTTCCGCCGGCATTCCGGACTCTTCGACTTTTTTGCGCAGCTCGTCGATTTCCTGCGTCGAATCATCCGATTCGCCCAATTCCTTCTGAATGGCCTTCATTTGCTCGCGCAGAAGATATTCGCGCTGATTTTGGCTGACCTGTTCCTGCACCTGCTCGTGAATTTTCGAGCGGAGCTCCAGGACTTCCAGCTCCTTGGACAATTCACGGATCAAAATCTCCAGCCGCTTGCGCACGCTCGGCGTCTCGATCAATTCCTGGCGCAAGAGCGTGGAAAGCGAAGGCAGCATGCCGGCGATGAAATCGGAAAGCTCGCCGGGATCCTCGATGCTCATGGCCTTGGATTGCAGATCGTCGGAGAGTTGTGGCGAGTGGCTCACAACTTCGCGGAACAGGTCCAGCGCGTTGCGTTGCAGGGCCTCCAGTTCCGCGTCCACTTCACCGACAACGTCCGGCTCGGGCTTCACCTGTGCCTTCAGGAATGGCCGCAGGCTCACCATGTCGACAATTTGAATCCGCTGCAGCCCTTCGAGAAAGACCACTACGTTGCCGTTCGGCATTTTTACCGTTTTGTGCACACGCGCCAGCGTTCCCACCTTATGGAGGTCGGCGGCAGCGGGGTCTTCAATCCGCGGATCGAGCTGCGCAACCACCCCCAGCAATTTGTCCTCGCTTTGCAACGAACCTACCAGTGCCAGAGAGCTTTCCCTTCCCACGGTCAGCGGCAGCATAGCGCCCGGAAAGAGCACCGTATCGCGTACTGGCAGGATTGCCAGAAGCTCTGGCATCGAAAACCTTTTCTCAGCCATATTCTCCCCAGTCTCTCAAGGCGGCTCCACCGAGCCCCTTCACTCGAGATTAGATGCGGCCTAGGCATAAATGTTGCACAGCAATGAGAAGGCCGCTAGCAATAAACTTTAGTCTGTCTCGCTCATATTTTAGTATCAAAACTCTCTTTTTACGAGTGAATCAAGTAAAGCATTTATTTTGTATATCTTACTAGCCTCTCTGGCCACTCCTTTACCTTGCTTTCCGCCTGAAATTCCCGGCACGCAACAGACTAGGGTCCCCCGACTTCTTATCCGGCCTTACTTTGCTTGATCTCAACGCTCCTTAGAACGAAGGCTTTTGCTTCCTCTCGCGTCTTGATCTGCCCTTCGAGCTGCGCGTCCTCAATGGCTCCCAGGATTCGAGCAAACTGCGGGCCAGGGCGCAAGCCCATCGCCAGGAGGTCATCTCCGGTCAAGAGACGATCCGGCCGCACCTGCTCGGGAGGCGTTTGGTCCAGAAAACGCTGGACGAACTGGTAGGAATCCAGGTTCCCGTGGCTCGACAGGCAGTCCAGTCGATGCAACTCCAGATGCTCCTCAAACAGGGGCAGTCGAACCAACCGCTTCAACGTTGCCTTCTTCATGGCTTCCACCGCGCCAAACCGCATGTGATTCGCCACAAGGGCGGTGATTTGTTTCGTCTCGTCGTTGGAAGACCGCAGCCGCCGACAAATGGCTTCCGCCATCCGCACGCCCACGTCCACGTGATGGTTGAACCGGATGCGGTCACCGGTTTGCTCCGCCGATTGGAACGTCGGCGGCTTCCCAACGTCGTGCAACAGTACACCCCAAGCGAGCGTTGGGGAAGCGCCCTTCTCTAGTTTTTCGAGCATCAGACGCGTATGAATCCACACGTCGCCTTCCGGATGAAATTCCGGCGGCTGCTCCACGCCCTTCATCGAGGCAATTTCCGGCAGCACTTGCTGGAGCAGTGCGGTTTCCTCCAGCAATTCAAACGCGCGCCGGGCCGCTCCCTCGGTAAGCATCTTGGTAAGCTCTTCCCGCAGGCGCTCCGGAGAAACTTGAGCAATTTCCGCGACATGATGCCGAATCGCGCGAAACGTCGCGGCTTCGATTGCAAAACCGAACCGCGCGGCGAAACGCGCCGCCCGCATCATCCTCAGCTTGTCTTCCGCAAACCGGCGTTCAGGATCGCCGATAGCGCGAATGATTCCGGCGTCTAAATCCTTCTGCCCGCCGACGAAATCAAGCACATCGCCGCTGTCATGCCGCATCAGCAGGCCGTTGATGGTGAAGTCCCGGCGCTGCACGTCTCGTTCTGCAGTCTCCGCATAGACCACGCGGTCCGGGTGGCGCCCGTCGCTGTAGCCGAAGTCCGACCGGAACGTGGCCACTTCCACTTTCAAGCCATCCTTGGGGATCAAGATCACGCCAAATTGCGCCCCCACCGCGACGCTCTCCGGAAACAAACCCGCCACCTCGACCGGCGTCGCATCGGTCGCGACGTCAAAATCAGCCGGCTCGCGTCCCAGTAACAGGTCGCGCACACA
>QHYJ01000102.1:33234-66318 GCA_003223255.1 Acidobacteriota bacterium
CGCTTGCTCCAACGAGGTACTAAACCAAGGAGAAAAGCTCTCCGGGCTTCTTACTTAGGGCCTATAACTTACAGCGGAGAACTGTTTTATTTGGAGCGAAACACCAGGCAGGTAATGTCGTCCGATTGGCGGGTGGCGCCCACGAATTCATCCACACGCTTCATCAGGAGCTGCAGAGTCTCCTGTGCATTCCAATCTGGCAGATTGCGGATGGCTCCCAGCCAACGGCTGTTTCCAAACTCTTCGCCGGATTCATTGAAGGCTTCCACCACTCCGTCGGTAAAAAGAATCAGTGCGTCGCCCGGCCGCAATTCCAAAGTAGCGGTTTGGTATTCTGCGCCAATCTTGATTCCCAGCGGCAAGCCGCCGGTTTCCAGAGATTCGAACGCCCCGTTCGCGCGCCGCACAATCGGCGGATTGTGTCCTGCGTTTACATAGGTGAGGCGCCGCGTTGCCGGCTCGTATTCGCAGAGAACCGCCGTCGTGAACCGCCTCCCATCCAAGCTGTACGCCGCTGCATACCGGTTCAGCCTGGTTGCGAGTTCCGCGACAGGCACGCCTTCGCCAGCAATTGTGCGAAGGCTCGCCTGGAGCGTCGCCATCAACAACGCCGCCGGTACACTTTTCCCCGCTACGTCCGCAATGACCACGACTAATCTTTCTTTGTTCTCCGGGTCTGGATAAAACGCATCGTAGTAATCGCCCGCTACGGAATTCTGCGGCCGTGTGGCAAACGCAATGTCCGCGCCTGCTACTTCAGGAGCTTGGGATGGCACCAGCCACGTCTGAATCTCTCGCGCGATTTCCAGGTCGCGCTTCATGGTGATTTTGTCCGCCAGCTCCAGCGAAAGGAGGAGCAGGAAAATCAGCGCCGCGAACAATTCAAACTTGAATTGGATCTCAACCTTGTTTCCGAATTGAAACGTGAACCCGGACATCACCAACAGGGCCAGCGCCAGCAACAGCAGCACGCGCCGGGCTGGCGTCATCTTCATCAGCAGCGCCCAGAAAATGTCTTTGGCGACGTGAAATGGCCGGTGCCACTTCGGCAGCTTCTGGATCTCCTCCCAATCAACTTCTTTTCCGTAGAAGCCGTAGCTGGCACGCGCATCGGCGGCAAATTGCGACCACAGATCGTCCAGTTGCCGGCCTTCACTCACGCGCTGCCAGAATTGCCGCACGCGATTCGCCGGTCTTGCAGCGGGGGGCGAAGAAGCGACACCCGGAGTTGGAGAGGCGCTTGCACTCATGGGAATACTTGGACGGAAGCTAAAGTATAGAACATTCGGCGCCGTTCTGCTTGGAAACGCAGCCTCTTTTGCGGGCATCCACTATTCTTCGCGATTGTGGTCCAGATCGTCCGCACACAGCGAGCCGCCGAATTGCACTTTGCCGAAGCCAAAGCGGTCGCGCAAGCGGTCCGCAGCCTTGGTAAGCTTGGCCAGTTTCTCGCGACGCTCCGCTTCCAGCAAATCGAGCTGCGGGTTGCCTTGCGTGAAGCCGCTAAGGCTTACTCCCAGCAGGCGGACCTTTCGTTTTGTGTCGCCATGCTTGCGAAAAAGCTCTTGAAACACGGTGTAAATGTCGGAATCAAGCTGCGTGGGCCGAGCGAGGGTCTTGGCGCGCGTATGCGTTTCAAATCCCGCATAACGGATGGTTAGCGTGAGCGTGCGTGCAGCGAGCCCTGCTTCGCGCAGCCGCTTGCAGGCTTTTTGCGAAAGATGGCTAAGCATGGTGGCCATCTCATGCACATCGTCCGTATCTTGCCCGAATGTATGGTTGTGCGAAATGGATTTCGGCTCTGCATCGATCACGAATTCGTAGGAATCGCCGCCGCGCGCTTTTCGGTAGAGCGCCTCGCCCCACTGGCCGAAGATCTTTTCCAGTTGTTCTTGTGGAACCGCGGCGAGCTGCTCGACGGTTTCGATTCCCAGCGCGCGCAACGCTCTTTCCGTGACTTCGCCGATGCCGGGAATCTTTCGAACGGAAAGCGGCGCCAGGAAGCGCGCTTCGCGACCCGGCGGAACCCACACCAGCCCGCGCGGCTTGGCTTGCTCGGAGGCCACTTTCGCGGTGAGGCGCGTGGTGGCGAGGCCTCCCGAGCAAGGAAGCGCCGTGGTCTGGGTGATGGTGCGAAGAAGTTTGTCGGCTGCGGCGAGGGGCGGCCCGTGCAAGCGTTCTGTGCCGGCGAGATCAAGATAGGCTTCGTCGATCGAGACCATCTCGACCACCGGCGAAAAGTTTACAAGGGTGCTGGCAACCCGGTCGCTCCATTCGCCGTACTTTTCGTGACGACCGTCGAGGAAAATCGCGTGCGGACAAAGCCGGCCTGCCGTTCGTAGCGGCATCGCGGAGTGAATCCCATATTTGCGTGCCTCATAACTGGCAGCCGAAACGACGCCCCGCTGGTCCTTCTGCCCGCCTACCACAACGGGTTTGCCGCGCAATTCCGGCCTCTCGAGCAATTCCACGGACACGAAAAAAGCGTCCATATCCACGTGCAGAATGGACGCGACCGCATCCGGTGCCGGCTCCTCCACCGGCCCGTGCTTGGCGCGAAATCGTGCGAGTTGCGGCATGGCAGTAGCCTACGCCGGACAGTCGCAAGGCTCAACCTTTCTCGCTGTGCCTTTCCCTTGTACGCTGGCCTACAGGCGCTCGGCGGCGAGGACGCGGGGGATTCCGGCGAGATCGTTGGTTACGCTGACCCTGGTCCAAGTCGATGCGTCGAGCAGGGGCTGGATGGCCGGCAAGCCGTTATGCCCCAGTTCCAGGACAAGAATGCCGTGCGGACGAAGACAGTTTGCCGATTGCGCGATCAGATCCCCGTAGAGTTCGTAGCCTTCTTCGCCGCCGTAGAGCGCGATCTCCGGTTCGTGCTCGCGGACTTCGCGCATCAAAGTTGCGGCTTCCCTGCGCCCTACGTAGGGCGGATTGCTGACGATAAGATCCAAATAACCCGGCTGGTCACCTGCGACGCGTGAATGGTTTGACGAATTCCCTGCTACTGCGGCTTGTAGTTGTAGGGGCGCACCATGCTGCGCCCCGCCGGGCGAAGCTCTATCCAAAAGGTTTGTTTCGACGAAGCGGATGCGTATTGCGACGTTGTGCCGAGAAGCGTTGCGGCCGGCCACCTCAAGCGCGGCAGCGGAAAGATCTGTTGCCACAAATGCCGCCCCGGGAAGTTCTTTGGCCAGCGCAATCGCGATGCAGCCTGAACCAGTGCCGATATCAGCAATCAGCAAGCCAGCGCCGTCGGTTTTTTGCGAGCGTCCGGCGCGGAGTTCGCGTAACGCCAGGCGGTCCAGCGCAACTTCGATGACCTGCTCGGTCTCCGGCCGCGGGATCAGCACATCCGGCGTCACTTCGAATTCCAGTCCCCAGAATTCCTGCTTTCCGGTGAGGTGCTGTGTCGGTTCGCCCGCCGCGCGGCGGCGAATCAACGCGGAATAGCGCTGTGCATTCGCGACAGGAATTTCTTCTTCGGGATGCGAGTAAATCCACGTGCGATCGCGGCCCAGCACGTGAAGCAGCAGCAACTCCGCCGCGAGCGTGTAGGAAGGCACACTCGCGTCGCGCAATTGCGCGATGCCCGACTTCAGCTGCGCGCGGATAGATTTTTCTTCCGAAAGGCGATTCATCCAAGAAGACTTTCTTTCTGACTGCCGCCGGCTTCATGGTAGCCAAGCGCGACGGATCCACAAGGGCCAGGTTCCGAGCCGGGCCGAGGCCACGGGAACGCCTGCTTAGCGGGGACAATGCCTTGCCGAGGATTATGCCTCAGCGAGTTCCTGCTGGAGCCGCTCGGCTTCGTAATGAGAAACCAGCGCATCCACCAGCGGCGCGAGTTTGCCGTCCATGACGTCCGTCAGTTGGTGCAGCGTCAACCCGATGCGATGATCCGTCACACGGTTTTGCGGGAAATTGTATGTGCGGATTTTTTCCGAGCGGTCGCCGGTTTTAATCTGTCCGCGCCGCTCGGCCACGATGGCCGCCTGCTGTTTTTCCTGTTCCCGTTCGTAGAGCCGCGCGCGAAGCACGCGCATGGCCTTGGCGCGATTTTTGATTTGCGATTTTTCATCCTGCTGCGAAACAACCAGCCCGCTCGGAATGTGTGTGATCCGCACCGCGGAATACGTCGTGTTGACCGACTGCCCGCCCGGGCCGGAGGAGCAAAAGGTGTCGATGCGCAGATCCTTCGGCTCGATCTTGATGTCGATTTCGTCCGCTTCGGGCAGCACCGCAACCGTCGCTGCGGAAGTATGGATGCGGCCCTGCTGCTCGGTCGCCGGCACGCGCTGCACGCGGTGCACGCCGCTTTCGTATTTCAGTTTGGAATAGACCTTGTTCCCCTGAATCGCCGCCACAACTTCTTTCATCCCGCCGAGCGAAGATGGCGAGCTTTCCAGCACTTCCACTTTCCGTCCTTGCGTTTCCGCGTAGCGTGAATACATGCGGAAAAGCTCCGCGGCAAAAAGCGCGGCTTCGTCCCCGCCCGTTCCCGCGCGGATTTCGATGAGCACGCTCTTCTCGTCGTTGGGGTCTTTCGGCAGCAGCAGGAGCTTCAGTTCGCGCTCGACGGTTTCCTTGCGCGCGGCAAGCGCTTTTTCCTCTTCGTGCGCCATCTGCTTCATCTCGGCGTCGTCCGCTTCCAGGAAAAGCTGGTGCGCCCCCGCAAGATCTTTCACGATTTGTTTGTACTCGCGGTGCTTGGCGACGATTTCCTCGAGTTCCGCATGCTGCTTGGCGATTTTCTGGAAACGCGCGGAATCGCCCACGACCTCCGGCGAAGAAAGCTGTTGCGTCATCTCCTCGTAGCGCGAGTCGAGCTGGTCCAATTTTTCAGTCAAGGTAAGAACGGTCATGGCAAATCCTCTTGGAAAATCGAAGTTAGAAAGTTGAAAACGGGAAGACTGGTTTGGGGCGCTCCGCAAGGGAGCGTAAGGCGAGTCAGCTAATAAAATGCCGCGTACATCATTTTGCTCTACTGCAAGAATAGCGCCGAACTGCGAAACATGCAATTAGATGCCGCCGATGGTTGCTGGGGTGCGGCGCGCTATACTACGATGCTCAAACAGCCATGAAACTGCCTGTGACCAGGGAAGGTTTCCAGTCATTCTCAGCATCGCTCAAATCGAGACTGTCGAGCGCGTCGCTTCGTATCCGGCCAACCCCTCCCGACACTTGGGTGATGATGACCATGGGCGAGCAATACACTTGTCGTTCCACTTCACGAGGACCAACGTTGCACAACCACAAAGTCCGGCGGGACTTCCCCAACATCTCTGCTGCAGCGGCGGAGTGTAAAAGCGATTCTAAAGGCCGCATGTACCAGAGCTGGCGGCGATGAGCGAAGCGGTACGAACAGTAATGCAAACGAGCGTGGAGGAAGCGCGCGAAACCTCTGGCGAGGTGGATCCCGGTTTTCTGTGGGATTTCTGGTATCCGGCGGCGCGAAGCACGGACCTTCGTGCGCAGAAACTCGCGAAGGCGCTCTTGCTGGAAGTGCCTCTCGTGTTAGGACGCACTGCCGAGGGAAAGGCTTTTGCGATGCGGGACGCCTGCCCCCATCGCGGCATCCCGCTTTCCTATGGTCGAGTGGAAGGCGAGACGGTCGAGTGCTGCTACCACGGCTGGCGGTTCGATGCGTGCAGCGGCCAGTGCGTCGAAATTCCTTCGCTCACTTCGCAGGACAAGCTGAAAGTGGAGCGCGTCTTCGCGGGGCATTATCCCTGCGAAGAGCGCGACGGCTACGTGTGGGTCTACATGAACGCGCCGGGCACACGATTGCCAGAGAGAATTCCGGAAGCGCCGGCGCTAAAAGTCTTTGGCCAGAAGTACAAGATCATCCATCTTTCCTGCGAACTGCCATCGCACATCGACCACGGCATCATTGGCCTGATGGACCCCGCGCACGGGCCGTTCGTGCATCAATCCTGGTTCTGGCGCAAGCGCGCCAGCATTCACGAAAAGGCCAAGCAGTTCGAGCCCATCCCCAACGGCTTCCGCATGAGCCCGCACACGCCGAGCGCAAACAGCGCGCCGTACCAGTTGCTCAAAAAAATCACCGGCGAGCCCGTGACAACCACAATCGACTTTATCCTGCCGAATCTGCGCACCGAGGTCGATCAGAGCGGCAAGCTCTGGTTTTCAAGCCGCGCGACGGTGACGCCCGTCCGGCGCGATTTGTGCCGCATCGATTTCGTCGCGGCGTGGAATTTGCCGCTGCCCGTTTTCTTGTTCCGGCCGTTCGCGAAGAAGTTTTTGCGCCAGGACCAGGAAACCATGATCCAGCAAGCGGAGGGTCTGAAGCACAACCCGCGCCTCATGCTGATTGACGACGCGGACCGCCAAGCGAAATGGTATTTCGCGCTGAAAGCCAATTTGCTCGAGTCGCGGCGGACCGGCGCGCCGATGGTGCATCCGATGGATGGACCGGTGACATTGCGCTGGCGCTCCTAAGCTCACGGGCTTTCTCTCACTGCTAAACTCTAATTCCAAACGTCGCCTGTTGTATATTGCCCTGGCACTCTCAGGAGGCTTGGAACATGGAATTGTGGTCACGACGTAAATTCTTTCTTACTTCCTTGGCTGGTAGCACCCTCGCCGGAGCCAATAAAATCTTCGGTCGCACACCCTCGAACGGAGATGGTGGTCTCTCCCTCGAAAACCCCGCTCCTCCCTCTCCGGGCAAGCCCGCCGCGACAGGTAAGCGCCCGCTCCTTATCTCGAGCGCCAACGGCCTGCATGCGCTCGACAAGGGCATGGACATCCTGCAGAAAGGCGGGGACACGCTCGACGCCGTCGTGGCTGTGGTCACTGTGGTCGAGGACGATCCCAACGACGATTCCGTCGGCTATGGCGGACTCCCCAATGAGGAAGGCGAAGTCGAGCTCGACGCCAGCGTGATGCACGGGCCAACGCACCGTGCCGGGGCCGTCGCCGCTGTGCGCCGCATTAAAAACGTTTCTCGCCTCGCCAAGACTGTGATGGAAAACACGAATCACACGATGATCGTGGGCGATGGCGCGCGGCGCTTCGCCGTAGCTCAGGGATTCGAGGAGATGAATCTCCTGACCGAACATTCGCGGAAGATTTGGCTCGCTTGGAAGGCGAAGTCTTCTTTTAATTGGCGGCCCGGAATTGATTCGCCTGAATGGAAAGAGCACATGGCCACGCTGTTTGACGGCGACGAAAAACAAATCGCCTACGCCGAGCGCGTCATCGCGCATCCGCCCACGGGCACGATTCCCTGCATGGCGGTGGACGCTAAGGGCGACATTTCTGCGACTACTACGACTTCCGGCCTCTCCTGGAAAATTCCTGGGCGCGTTGGCGACTCTCCGATCATCGGGGCAGGTTGCTGCGTGGATAACGAAGTAGGTGCCGCGGGCTCCACGGGCAAGGGCGAAGAAAACATCAAGGTCTCTGGCGGGCATACCATTATCGAAATGATGCGCCAGGGAAAATCGCCGACCGATGCGTGTCTCGAAGCCATGTCCCGCGTCGCGCACAACTACAAAAACGACAAGAAAAAACTCGGCACCTTTCATCTTTATTTTTACGCCATCAACAAAGACGGCGTGCACGGCGCCGCCTCGCTCTGGCGCAATGGCTATGAAGCAAGCAAACAGGCCTCCTATGCCGTCCACGACGGCACGGAAGCTCGTCTTGTTCCTTGCAAGGCCTTTTTTGACGAGGCCGGCGGCGACCAATAGCTGGAAATCGAAAAATGGAAAAGTGAAAATGGGATAGCAACCATGAGCGGCTATAGAAGGGCACTGTTTTCCATTTTCAATTTCGATTTCTAATTTCAAATGTCGGCACACATGGATCAGGCAAACATTTTAATCATTGGCGGTGGGGTGATTGGCTGCGCCATCGCCCGCGCCGCTTCCGCGCGCTGGCAGGACGTTTTTCTGGTCGAGCAATTTCCCAGGCTGGGCATGGCCACCAGCACGCGCAACAGCGGCGTCAACCACTCTGGCATTTATTATCCGAAGAATTCGCTGAAGGCGCGTCTTTGCGTGGAAGGCAATCGCCTTACGTACGAATTCTGCGAAAAACACAACGTGCCTTTCCGCCACTGCGGCAAACTGGTCGTTGCAGCTGATAGCCACGAAGAACCCGAGCTTACGGCGCTGAAGAAGCGCGGCGAAGACAACGGCGTCGAAGGGTTGCGACTCGTTGACGCGGCGGAAATCCGCACACGTGAGCCGCACATCAAAGGCACCGCCGCGCTGCATGTGCCGTCAACCGGTATCGTCTCCGCTGAAGAGCTCGTTCATGCCTACGCGCGTGTGGCCACCAATCAGGGCGCGAACCTCGTCACACACGCGAAAGTCGTCTCCCTCGAACCGTCCGGCAACACGATTCGCGTCGGCTTGAAAATTGGCGGCGACGCAGATTCACAGGAAGAAAAAATCGAGGCACGCTGCGTCATCAATGCAGCCGGGCTTTACGCCGACGAAGTTGCGGCGATGCTGGGCAATCATTCGTGGAAGATTTACCCCGTGCGCGGCGAATACTGCGAAGTGCGCGGCCCACGCTCTTCGCTCATCAACAATCTCGTTTATCCGCTACCGCACCCGGACGGGTTGAGCTTGGGCGTGCATTTCACCAAAACGCTGTGGGGAACGTTTCTGCTTGGGCCTACAGCGACCTACGTCGAGGGAAAAGACAATTACGAGAAGAACCGCCTGCCGATCGCCGCGTTTGCGCAAAGCGCGAAGACGCTATTGCCTGAAATCGAAGAGCGCGACTTACAGCTCGGGTACACCGGCCTCCGCCCGAAGCTCGCGGGTCCAACTCACAAAGGCGGCATCGTCGATTTCGTGATTGCGCGCGACGCCAAAGTGCCGCAGGCGATCCATCTCGTGGGCATGGAGTCCCCCGGGCTCACCGCTGCGCCCGCTGTCGGCAATTACGTTGCACAGTTGGTGAAACAGGTACTCGCGTAGTGATCCGGGTTCCGTGGCCCGTATTCCGTGATCCATGACACTTGATTGTTGGGCTCCTGATTGGCGACCGGTTACCCGCCAGAATCTAGGGCACTTGTAGGGGCGCGGCATGCTGCGCCCCGATTGAGGATGGTCTTGCCAAGTCTAGGGAGCCTACTCAACGACGATGCGAACGAATTTCTTTTTCCCCGCGCGAAGAAGGAAACTTGCCGGCTTGCTGAGGTCAATGTCTTTCCGCGGGTCGTCGACGATCGCGCCATCAATCTCGACGGCTTTCTGCTTGATCAATCGTTCGGCCTCTGTTTTTGAAGGCGCGAGTTTCAGCTCAACCAGTAGCGCGGTTAGCTTCTTCGCGGGTCCTTTCGGCAATTTCACGGTTGGCGCTTCTTCCGGCGCTTGCCGTTCACGGAACACACGCTGGAAATGTTCCGCTGCCTTGCGCGCTGCTTCTTGGCCATGAAAATCGCGGATGACTTCGTCCGCAAGACGCATCTTTGCATCCATGGGATGCAGCTTGCCGCTCGATACCTCCTTTTGCATTGAAGCAATCTCTTTTGGCGTGCGGTCCGTCAGCAATTCGTAGTAAGACCACATGAGTTCGTCAGGAATCGACATGAGCTTGCCGAACATTTCCGACGGCGGCTCGGTAATGCCGACGTAGTTGCCGAGGGATTTAGACATTTTGCGCCGGCCGTCGAGGCCTACAAGAATAGGCATTGTGAGCGCCACTTGCCCGGCTAGACCGTATTCCCGCTGAATGTCACGGTGTATCAGCAAGTTGAATTTTTGTTCGGAGGCGCCCAGTTCAACATCGGACTTGAGTTCCACAGCGTCGCGTGCGGTCAGCAAGGGGTAAAGCAGTTCGTGAACGGAAATGGGCTGGTTGTTGGCCAGGCGAGAACGAAAATCCTCGCGCTCCAGCATCCGTGCTAATCGATAATGAGAACAAAGCCGAACGACATCCTCGGCGTTCATCTTGCTGAGCCACTCGCTGTTGTAGCGGACCTCGGTTTGGTTGCGGTCGAGAATTTTGAAAACCTGCTCAAGGTAAGTTTTCGCATTGGCCTCGACTTGCTCGCGCGAAAGCGGCGGGCGCGTTTCCGATACGCCCGTGGGGTCGCCAATCATCGCCGAGAAATCGCCAATCAGGAAAACGGCGGTGTGGCCCAGGTTCTGAAAATGCTTCAGTTTGCGCAGCACCACGGTGTGCCCGAGATGAAGATCAGGAGCCGTGGGATCCACGCCGAGATAAACACGCAGCGGCTTCCCCGTTTTGCGCGACGCTTCGAGCTTTGCAACCAACTCAGGTTCCGGAATGATTTCCACGACGCCTTTTTTGATGTAGGCGAGCTGCTCTTCGATGGGTTTGAATTTGTGTTCAGTCATCTCAGCTTTTTGTTTTACACCTTGCGTCATGGTTCCCGCTTGGTTTAAGGCCAGACGTCCGCCTCGGAAGGCGGCCGCTACAACTGCAGTACGCGGCGGCCGGCAATCTTGTATTTTCCCTCAAGAACGATGCGAACCGCTTCGGAATAAATGCGATGCTCTTCTTTCAGGATTCTTTCCGAGAGCGAAGCTTCCGTGTCGTCGTCTTTCACCGGAACGACGGCCTGCACGATGATGGGGCCCGCGTCGAGGTTTTCGTCCACGAAATGCACGGTGCAGCCGGCGAATTTCACCCCGTATTCCAGCGCCTGGCGTTGCGATTCGAGGCCCGGAAACGACGGCAGCAGCGAAGGATGAATATTCAAGATGCGATTCGGAAACTTGGCCACGAAATAGGGCGAGAGCAGGCGCATGTAGCCGGCAAGGCAAATCAAGTCGACTTTGTGCTCGTCGAGAACGGCCCCAACCTGACGGTCGTAGACTTCGCGCTCCAACCCTTTAGAGGGAATCACGCGCGTGGCGATGCCACGCGCTTTGGCGCGATCGATTCCCGGAGCACCTCCGCGATTGCTGATGACAATGGCGATTTCCGCGTTCGGGATGCGGCCCGCAGCCACGGATTCCGCCAAAGCTTCAAAGTTCGTGCCGCGGCCGCTCAAGAGCACGCCAATGCGCTTGGTCATAAACGGGAAACGTTAGCACACCCTCGCGTAAGCGCAAAATTCGGAGAAAAATCCTTCAGCACGTATCTGCTTAGTACGCTCCTCCGGCGACAAATCCGCGCAGCTTTAGCATTGCTGAAACCTAGTTTTAGAATTTCCGGTTTGACATGAACCGCCGCTGCTCCTACGCTCCGCAGCAGCAATCGAATTTGTTGATGAACAAGATTTGATTGCTTCGTACTTGGGCCAGGTGAAAGACTCCAGCGTTTCTCGGCAAGATTGAAACAACTCCTCGGGACTTGATCGGCCACAGAAAAGTGGTGTACGCCACGAGCGCGGACGAGTGCGTTCAATTGATCCCAACCAGACCCCGAACCGGAACAATGCGAAGGACAATCGGAACGTGGGTTGCGTTCAGCATTTTCTTGCTCTTCCGCAACCGAGGCATGGGGGCAAACGATCACAGGCGCGATCGTGGGAACCGTTACGGACTCCTCGAAGAGCGTGGTCGCTGGGGCAAGAGCAACGGTCAAGAACCTGGAACGCGGTGTGCAGAACAGGACTGAGTCAGGCTCAGAGGGGTTTTACACCGTTCTCAACCTCCCTCCGGAACACTATTGCGTTACCGTTGAATACCCAGGCTTCAAGAAGAGTGTGGTTCCAGACGTGAGAGTGCAAGCCAAAGCGCAGCCGCAGCAGATAGCCGCCGGGCACAGAGGCTTTCAGCTCGCGAGGAGTCCCCAGCGCAATGACGCGGCCATGATCGATGATGGCCAGGCGCTGGCACAGCGCGTCCGCCTCTTCCATGTTGTGCGTAGTGAGCAGAATGGTTTTGCCGCTGGCGTTGTATTCGCGAATGATTTCCCAAAGGAGCAAGCGCGTCTGTGGGTCCAGGCCCGCGCTCGGCTCGTCGAGGAACAGCACCTGCGGATCGTGCATCATGGCGCGCGCGATGGAGTGCCGCTGCATCATGCCGCCGGAGAATCCACGGACCATCTGATCGGCGCGGTCCGTCAGCTTGAATCGCTCAAGCAGGGCTTCGGCACGCTTCATCCGCTCGTGATGGGGGAGGCCGAAGTACGCTCCGTGAAACGTCAGGATTTCGCGGGCGGTCAAGTTGAAACCGAGATTCAGACGCTGGGCAACCACACCGATCAAGCGTTCACAGCGACCTGTTGCTTCCACACGTCGTGCTCGCCGAGGAACGCCTGGCCGGAAGTAGGGCGAACACGCGTGGTAAGAATGCCAACCGCCGTGGACTTTCCCGCCCCGTTTGGTCCCAGGAGGCAGAAGATTTCCCCCGGTTGAATTTCCAGCGAGATTCCGTCCAGGGCGGTGATTTGCGGTTTGCCTGCCTCGGCAGGCTTGGGCGGCTTATTTCTGGTTTTGGGCGCGCGGAACGAAAAGCCGCCCACGGCCGCGGCGACGGGAGGAGGAGAGGTGTAAACCTTGCGCAATTCGAGTGTACGGATGCCAGCTAGCATGGAGGACGTTCCTCAAGGACACTACGCAGGCGCGGACGAAAAATAACGCCAGGGCGCCTGAATAATAGGCAAAAAACCTTAGCACAGGTGCGGCGAGCCGCAAAATGCGGTCTTACGTTCGAGGGCTCAGTTAGGACGATCCGGCGAAAGGCCAGGCTCCACGGAGGTAGCGGGCTCCAGAGGAGTGAGAAGCGGGCTAGCGGCGCGATCGGCAGATTCCGTAGCGGCAGGCGCGGGCCGTGCGGCCCACCGGCGGGACGCCATTCGAACGAGCCAGAGCATGCCCCCAAGGACTAAGAAGAGCATCAGCCAGCGCAAGAGCATTGCCAGCAGCGTGGCATCGAGGGCCGGTGATTCGAATCGGAATTGCCGCAGAACGCCGCCGCGGTCGAGCATCCAGTGCCAGGCGGTGTGCGCCACAATCGCGGAAAGAATGATCGTTCCCGTGCGTTCAGCGACCGCGTAGCGGAAGAAAAGCTGTAACACGGGAATGAGCAGAATGAGGACGAGAAGCTGGCCCAGCTCGACCCCGGCGTTGAACGAAAGCAGAGACGTCAGGAGATGCGTTCCGGCAAACTGCAGCGACTGCCGCAGCGCAAACGAAAAGCCAAATCCGTGCACCAGCCCGAAGCCAAAGGCTATCATCCAGCGACGCTGTACGCTCCCGGCTCCCACGATATTCTCGAGCGCCATGTAAACAATGGAAGCTGCGATGAGCACTTCGATCAGTGGCGGGAACCACAAGAAATCCGGTGCAAAATTGTAGGCAGACGCAATCAACGTAGTGGAATGCGCCACGGTAAAGGCAGTGACGACGGGAATAAGTGCGCGAAGCCGCCGGAAGGGAATCACCAAACAAAAAAGGAAGAGCAGGTGGTCGGTGCCGTCCCAAAATTCAGCGCGGCTTGGTACCACTGCGGGTCGAGACGAACCAATCCGGGATCGCCGTCGAATTCGAACGCGCGGACTTCACCGCCGGCAGGAACGAAGCGCAGAACCGTGATGACGCGCAGCCCCAAGCGCCCAAACCGCGGCTGAATCGAAAAACGCGAGCGATCCGACTGAATCGATGTGTCAAACAAAACATCCAGCAAGGTCTGATCCCAATACACATCCGTGGTATCCGTCAGCGCCGGGCCCGTGACGTGGGCGAGGGCGCTTTCATTAGAGCTGAAGGAGAAATCCGACGGCAGAGAGATGCGTGTGGCAACGACCTGCGGATTCGAAAGAAGCGTATCGCCTTCGTACATTTCAAAAAAGCCCGCAATCCACATCTTCGCCGCACCGGGGAGCAAAGCGCCAGCGCGCTCGAGATCGAGATAGCCGGGGCCGCGCTGGGGAAAGCTGATGTCGCGCATCGCCTTGAGCGGCACACGCACCAGCAGATGAAGATGCCGGCCTTCGGGCTTCACAAACATCTGCACGGTGACGTCGTTGGGAATGTCGTGGGCGCGCGCAAAGCACGGCAGAAAGAGAAGCGCCGCGCCCAGGAGCAACGGGTGAATTCGAAGCATGCGAAACATGGATGTTCTCTTTACTTGGCGACGTAGCCTGCCGGCAAAACTTTGTGCGGATCAACGCGCACAACCAAATATACGATTTGGCCGGAGCTGATTTCGCTGAACCAGTGCGGCGTATTCGGCGGAATGATGACCACGTCGCCCGGCCCGATTTTGCGGCTCACGCCATTTTGGATCGGTCCGCCCCGTGTGCTGGGGCCGTTGAGGATCGTCACGACCGGATGGTCGGCAGGGAACTCCGACGTATTGTCCATGGAGCCACCGGTGACCAGCGTCGCGTTGCCTTCCATCACGTGGTAAACCTCGGTGATCTGGCTGTGCTCGATGCCGCCACCCGCTTGCGCGCCTGACGTTTTGGCACGATGCACCACGCCGACACCAACGTTATATTGGCCATTGATGCTGACCACACGAATGGCCTGATCGCTGATCCGATCCGAAGCCGTCTTCTGCACTAACGATTGAATCTCAGCATTACCGACGTCGGTTGCCGTTCCACGAGGCAGATGTGGCGCGACGGGACCGGTGCTTTGCGTCTGCGCGCGGAACCGGCCCGGAAGGCTGAGCGCGCATAGGACCGCGACAAGACTAAGAATGAATTTCTGCATGACTCCTCCCCGCGAAGATGAATCTGCGGCGCAACATCATTTGCTCGTCGGCCACACCACGCCCTGGTCTTTCTTGCTGACCGGCGCCATTCCTCTGTAGATGAATTTCTGCACCCGCTGCCCACGATAGGTCTCGGTGGTGAAGATATTGCCCTTCGAATCGGTGGCGATGCTGTGCACCGCGTAAAACTGCCCGGGCTGGCGCCCGCCGTCGCCGAAGCTGGTCAGGATTTCCAGCGTGTCGCGCAGCAGGATGTAAATTTTCTCGTTCGACCCGTCGGCAAGAAAAATGTATTTCTGCTGCGGATCTTTCGAGAACGCGATGTCCCACGTCGAGCCGTCGCCGAGGGTTCGCTTCGCAATGAACGTTTCCTTTACGAACGTGCCATCTTTTTTGAACACCTGGATGCGGTCGTTGGGGCGATCGCAAACGTACAGCAGGCCGTCGTTGGCCAGCTCCGCGCAGTGCACGGGATTGCGGAACTGCTGCGCGGGCGGCGAGTCCGGATTGTACGGGCCAAGGTCCGTGTCGTCGGGCTTGTGCCCGTAAGCGCCCCAATGCCGCTTGTATTTCCCGGTCTCTGCATCAAAAACGATCACGCGATGGTTGCCGTATCCGTCGGCGACGTACAGCTCGTCGGTGACTTTGTCGACAAACATTTTTGCCGGCCCTTTGAGATTCTCAGTGTCGTTGCTGCCCTGGCTCATACTGGGATGGCCGATTTGCATCAGCAATTTGCCATCTTGCGTGAATTTCAAAATTTGATTGTCGTGAAAATGCGAGCGGTCTTTGCCCCGGCCGTTGCCGCCAATCCACACGTTGCCTTTGTAATCGACAGTAATGCCGTGATTTGAATCCGGCCAGTCGTAGCCCTGGCCCGGGCCGCCCCAGTGGCCGATGAGATTGCCGTCTTCGTCGAACTCGAGCACGGGCGGGGCGGGGACGCAGCATTCCGCAGCGGGCGGATTCGCGGTCGCATAGATTTCCATGGGCTCGAAGGTATTCGTGCGGTGCACAATCCAAATGTGGTCCTGTGCATCCACCGACACGCCGACCGACATGCCTTGCACCCAATGGTTGGGAAGCGGTTTCGGCCACAGGGGATCCACTTCGAAGCGCGGCGCCTGGACTTCGGCGGCTTCGGCCGCTGCTTTTTTCTGGAGCATCACCGAGCCAGCCGCCAGCGCGGCGAGCAGCGCAAGAAAAATTGCTCCGATATAGAAGTTGCGTTTCATGTTCTTCTCCCGTGCGTTTCGGGCTCGTGCAATAAAGCTCCAGCCAAAAACTCACGCCCTCGTCGGCGTTCCGTGTTTCGCGGCGGTTTGGGCCAGGCGGAGATTCTAAATTATTTGTGTGGATTCACAAGCATTTGCTTTGAAGGAGTAAGGGTTGTAAGGGTTGCTGCCGGATACCTTCAGCGCCGGGTTCGCGCTAGAATGCCTCTTCCTTCTTGAAGCCAATTCGTCCTAGGAGCTGTTGGAATGAGGAATCGTAGGAGTAGGACTCAGAAATTGGCGCAGCGCGTGGCTGCAGCGGGAATGCTGTCGCTCGTGTTGGCAGGAGCACCGGATTTCGCGCAACAAGCCGCGCCTCGCGACCCCGCAGAAGCACCGCCGGGCAAGGCGCAAGGGAAAAGTTTGCCGCGACCAGGCGGCGCAATTGCACGCCAAAGCATCGATGAAAAATCGATGCGGACGTTGATCCATGACCTGGTGAGCTGTGGCACGCGCCTCACGCTTTCTTCCTGGACCGA
Source organism: Acidobacteriota bacterium (assembly GCA_003223255.1). GTDB lineage: Bacteria > Acidobacteriota > Terriglobia > Acidiferrales > UBA7541 > Acidiferrum. Next base: position 49,609 of record QHYJ01000102.1, read on the forward strand.
TCCTAAGCGCGGGATCGGCTGCGGGCGGGACTTCGTGCTGGCGCGGCTGAACGAGATTGCCCGGCAATCCGGCGGAAAGCTGCAAATTGCGGTGGACAAGTTCGAGTCCAAGTCGGAGCGCACGGGGCCCAATGCGGTTCATCTCGAAAACGTGTACGCGATTCTGCCGGGCTCGGATCCCAAGCTCGAGAAGACCGTCTTCATCGTCGTGGGCGACGTGGATTCGCGGCCCTCGAACGTGATGGATCCCGAAGTGGATGCGCCGGGGGCCGACGACGACGGTTCCGGGACGGCCGTGAGCGTGGAATGCGCGCGGCTGCTGGGCAAAGCCGCCGCCAGCGGACGCGCGAAGTTTCGCTCCACGCTTCTCTTTGGCGTGCTCTCGGGCGAAGAGCAAGGGCTGCTCGGTGCCTACCGGTTGCTTGAGTGGACCAAGGAACAGGGATACACGGTCGGTGCGATGCTGGATAACGACATTGTGGGCGCCGATCCTGCGCCGGGCAGCCCCCACCGCGTGCGGGTTTTCTCTGGAAATGGCGAGGTCGAGGACGCTGAATCCCCGGCGCGCGAACTTGCCCGCGCCATCGAAGAGATTGACGGGCGCAACGCGATTCGCATGATCTTCCGCCAGGATCGCTACGGCCGCGGCGGCGATCATTTTCCGTTTTACAAAGCGGGCCTGCCCGCCGTGCGCTTCACCGAGCCGCTCGAGGATTACAACCACCAACACCAAACGCCGCGCACGGAAAACGGCATCGAGTACGGGGACTTCGAGAAATATCTGAACTACACGTTCATGGGCAATGTGGCGCGGGATAATGCGGAAGTGTTGCGCCAATTAGCGATGGCTCCCGCCCCGCCCACCAATGCGCGGCTCAAAGGCGCGGTTACGCCGGACGCGAAAGTCTCTTGGGCTGCGGACGAGGATCCCGAGCGCGCGGGATTCGAAGTTCTGTGGCGTGAAACGACCGACCCACGCTGGCACGTCTATGAATTTGTGGCGGAATCAGGCGAGGCGGTCTTGAACGGTGTTTCCACGGACAATCATTTTTTTGCGGTGCGCTCGGTCGGCAAGAACGGCGCGCGTTCAATCGCGGTTCCAACGGAAATGGAACGCCGCCCGCCGCCGGGCCCAACAAGAAGTAATCAGTGAAGTGGTCACGGTCGCGGTGGCCTAGTGATTTTCCCCGCGCATTTCGATCCTAGAGGGGAGCATATAGATGCGAAAGGTCATTTCCTTGGGTGCGGTGACCTGGGTTTGGCTGGCGTTGGCGGGGCGCGCGGCGGCGCAGGCCCCTGCGCCGGCACAGGAGCGCGGCCCGCGAGCGCCCGAAGCCAAAACCGACGAAAAGTGCGACGCCGCGGCGACCAAAGAAGAATCCTCGGCGACCGATCACTCGATTCGCATCGGTGGGCAGACGATTTCCTACAAGGCGACGGCCAGCACCACGCTTCTGAAGAACGACAAAGGCGAACCGGCCGGTCTGCTGTATTCCGTGGCCTACACGAAGAGCGACGTGAAGGACCTCAGCGCGCGCCCGGTATCGTTCTTGTACAACGGAGGTCCGGGCTCAGCCACGATGTGGCTGCATATGGGAGCGTTCGGGCCGCGCCGCGTGTATACGGTTAACGGGGCGTTCACGCCGCCCGCACCCTATAAGCTTGTGGACAACGCCGAAACGTTGCTGGACAAGACGGATCTGGTGTTTATCGACGCCATGGGCACGGGCTACAGCCACGCCGTGTGCAAAGCGCAGGAAAAGGATTTCTTTGGCATCGACGAGGACATCGAGGCCTTCGCGCAATTTATCGTCACCTACCTGAGCCGCAACGACCGCTGGAATTCGCCGAAGTTTCTGATTGGCGAAAGCTACGGGACATTCCGCTCGGCGGCGCTGGGCAATTACCTGCAATCGCGCGATTCGGTGCACTTGAACGGTATCGTGCTGATCTCCTCGGTGCTGGATTTGTCGTCGCTCACGTTTACCCCCGGAGACGACCGGCCCTACATCTTCTATCTGCCGAGTTACGCGGCCGTGGCTTGGTATCACAAAGTGTTGAAGGACCGCCCCGCCGACGTCGTGCCGTTCATCGAAGAGGCACGGAAATACGCCGAAGGCGATTACGCCACGGCGCTGTACAAAGGCTCGGCCCTTTCCTCAGCCGATAAAACGGCCGTGGCCAAGCGCGTCTCGTATTTTACCGGCCTGTCCGAAGAATACCTGATGAAAGCAGACCTGCGCGTGAACCTTAGCCAGTTCCGCGCAGAGTTGCAGCGCAAAGAAGGCCTCACGACGGGACGCATTGACGCGCGCTTCACCGGCTACACCTACGATTTGCTCGAGGAAAATGCGCAGGGCGACCCGGAAGGGCCGGCGGTGGGTGGCGCGTTCACTGCGCTCATCCACTCCTACAATCACGATGAGCTGAAATTCGGGAAGGATAAGGCGTACCACAATTCAGCGAACGCGTTTGGAAGCTGGAACTGGGTGCGCCGCGAGCAGCATCGGTTCGGGTTCCCGGCTGCGCCGAATGTGGATCAGGACCTGGCACAGGCGATGATCACCAATCCCAAGCTGCTGGTGCAAGTCGAGAACGGCTACTACGACCTGGCAACGCCGTTCTTTGCCACCGAGCACACCATGGAGCACTTGGGCTTGCCCGAAGCGCTGCAGAAGAACATCAAGCTGGATTACTACAACGCGGGACACATGATGTATCTGCAAGATCAGGACCGCGTCAGCTTGCACAACCAAATCGCCAGCTTCATCGACCGCGCTACTCAGCCTTAAGCTGAGATGGGGGGCTCAGGCTGACATCTTGTCCTGAGGCGTTTCCCCAAACGTGTCATCCCGAATCCGCGCACCCTCTTTAAAGCTAAAATTTGTCGCGGGGTGAGGGATCTGCTTCCAGGTTTTGTCTGCGTTCTTAACCAAAGTTCTGTCTGCAGTTATTCATCGCCTTGTTCGGAGAACCATAACCTGCTGCACTCCGGGCATATGCCGTGCGAAAACTCCACCTGGGCTCGCTTGCGAATGAAGAGCTCGATTTGCTGCCAGCTTCCGTCCTCTTTTTGATTACGTGGTGCCTGCGGGCTTCGTAGACAGGATTCTGCCGCTTTCGATTAACCCAGCTCCAACACAGATCGCACGCGTTTTCCTGGGAAGGATGGAGCTGATCACCCGAGCGACGGAAAAAGCAGTTGGAACCGCGCTGGCCTCGAGTGACCAAGCGACACTGCAAAAGTACGGGCGCGTTCTGGAGCCGATCCTCCACACGATGATGGCGAAAGAATCGAATCATTCGCGGGCACGGAAGCTTGGCGAATATCTAAGCGCGATAAACTCCGCGCAGATCATGCTGCGGCTCAACCAGAAGTAACTTTGACCGGCTTGCCTTCTTGTGCGGTGATTCGCGCTAGTGCTGGGCGGCGGCAGCGGGCTGCGCGAAGGTGACGAAGTGCCCGCCCGGATCCTGGACGGCGAACTCCTTCATGCCGTAAAACGCGGTGCGCACCGGCATGACCATGCGCACATCTTTCATGGCGGCAAGAACAGCGTCGAGATTGTCGACCTCCATGTAGAGATAGGTCGGCCCCTTGCGCGCCTCGGAGGCCATCCCCGCGGGAGCGTCCTTCTCCACGCTGGCGTAGGTTTGGTACATCACTTCGACGGAGCCCTTCTGAAAAATCACGAAGCCGAGCTTGCTGCCGTCGGGAACTTCGACGGCCTTGGTGAATCCGAGACGGTCCACCCAGAAGGCAATGAGCGGCTCGATTTCCTTGACCAGCAAGACCGGGGTGATGCGTTTAACGTGCATGGGCCGTTTCTCCGGGGCTCCTTGGCGTGTCGTGTGGGGCCCGCCTGGGCCATCCTGTCCTTGACCTGGCAGCTAGTCTAATTTAGACTAGTGGAAAGTCAAGGAGATTCTTATGACCCAGAAATCGCAGGCCCGGGATGGGATCCTTTCCGGCAGCAGAGGAAGCCTTCGGCCCGCCCGGCAAAGTCGGCGGCGCCCCCGGAGGGACGCCGTGCACTCGAGGTCGCCGAGGTCGGCTCAGCCGCGGCAGCTCCCGGATTTGCTTTCCATCGGGCCGACGATGCTTCGCCATTTCGAGATGCTCGGAATCCACAGCGTGGCACAGCTGGCGAAGCAGGAGCCGCACAAGATGTACGAGAGGCTGAACCGCAAGACGAGACAGCGGCAGGATCCATGCGTGCTGGACACGTTTTGCGCGGCGGTAGCGCAAGCGCGGAACCCGCGATTGCCCGCGGAGCAGTGCGAGTGGTGGTACTGGAGCCGAAAGAGAAAATCGACGGCGCACAGCTGACAGTTCGCAGGTAGAGAAAAGAGGATCATGACGAGGCTAAGATTAGCTGCTCGAGCGCGCGCGTCCAGCAACGAGAAGGCAACCCCACGAACGCGCGCGAGAAAAAAGGAGGCACTCACGACGCCGGATCTGGTGCTGCTGAGCTTGCTGGCCGAGCGGCCCATGCACGGGTACCAGGCAAATGCGGAACTGGAAAGACGAGAGATTCGAGACTGGGCGGCGATTTCGCGTCCCCAAGTGTATTACTCGCTGGAAAAGCTGGCGCGCACGGGATGGTTGCGGAGGTTGGAGACCGACCAACCAGCGGCGGGGCCAGAGCGCGATACCTTCGAAACCACGGAGAAGGGCCGCGAAGCGCTTGCAGACGCGCTCGAGCGAGAGGAATGGACGACGCACCGCGACCACCCGGCTTTTCTGACCTGGCTGGCGCTCTCCTGGCAGGCGCGGCCCGGCGTTTTTCGTAAGCAGTTGAAGAAAAGGCGAAAATTCCTGCTAAAGGAACTGGCGAGAGAAAGAAAAACGATGCATGCGATTTACGCCGAGGTAGGTCACAGGTTCCACGAGGCGGTGTGGATGGTGGGCTTGATGATCGATCAGATTCGAACGGAAATACGCTGGACGAGGCAACTGGAGCGCGGATTGTCAAGAAGAGCGCGGGCAGTCAATACCGTGTGCGCAGAACGATGGCCCAAGTAAAATTCAGATTTCCCGGAGATCGCCGCCCGCGCACGCCGCAGCACCACCGTTGCGCGCACGGTAAAGCGCGATCAGGACTCAGTTTAATTGCGACAGATCCTCTCTAACAGCTATCGGTTACGGTTTGATCGGGAGGAAGTGCGCCGCGGAAGGGGCGGTCCAAATCACATCGCCCTTATCGTCGTAAAACTGCAGCGAAGGTTGGCCGGGCAAGGCGTCGTCTGGAAGCAGGTACGTGCCACCGTGCTTTTTTATTCTGGCTTGAGGAGAAAGACTAAGGCGCGCGTAGATGTGGCCGTCGGCGTCTTTGAGCACGAAATCCTGAGCTTCGACCGAGCGCGCGTGGAGGACGTCCGGTTCCATGCGGTCGGCCCTCGCTGCCGCCGCGACGCGCTCCGCGTGCCTCGTGCTCAGGAGCAAAAGGGAAAGGAAGAACAGCAGGGCGATCGCGCTGGCGGATTTCCAGCGGCGATTCGCGGTTTCAAGTTTTTCCACGCGGGTAGCCAAGGTCTGAACATCTAGCGGTGAAGAATTCATAGGCACCTCCTGGAGTTGGGCAGGGCAATCTCTGTGCATTTGGACGACCGCTCGCGTCTCCTCGCGAGCACCTCTCTCCTGCGCTCACGCTCGCAAACGTCGTCCGCAAAGCCTATGCTAGCCGCATCCCCCCAAGGCTCTCAAGCCCCTTTAAGGAGGAAACATGCTTTCACGTTTTTTGCGGCTAAGCATCGCCGGGACTTTGGCAGCGGCGCTATTTTCCAGCCCGGCGTTTTCGCAAGGCAAAGGTCACGGCAAAGGCAAGGGCCACAACAAGAACGAGGACGACCAAGGAGAGAGCAGCAAGTACTATTTTGGCGAGCGCGATCGCGAAATCATCACGCGCTATTATTCGAATCGCGGCTCGAATCTGCCTCCGGGCTTGGCCAAGCGCGGAGGAAGTCTGCCGCCGGGCCTCGAAAAGCACTTGGAGCGCAACGGCACGTTGCCGCCCGGATTACAAAAGCGCATCGAGCCGTGCCCCATGGAGCTCGAACGGCAACTGCCGCCCCTTCCCGCAGACTACCATCGTGCGGTGATTGGTGCGCACGTCCTCATCGTTAACAAAAATACGAATGTGATCGTGGACATCATGAAGAACGTTGTGAGGTAGGTTTCTCTTGTGGCCGCGAAAAGATTGTCACAAAGATTACAGAATTCGGAGAGAAAGAATGCCGGGCTGAAGCCCGGCGCTACATTAAAAACCTGAAGAAGATTCCTCGCTGCGCTCGGAAGGAAGCGGAAAGCAAATGTTAATTAGAGGTTGAGGGAGCCGGAGAAGGAGACGCGGGATTTGCCGGATTCGGCGCGCTCGATGCGGCCGATGCGACAGAATTTTTCGCGGCGCTTCTTGAGGTCAGCCTCCACGGACTTCACAAACTTCGGCGGCACGACCAGAATCATCCCCACGCCCATATTGAAAGACTGCAGCAATTCGTCTGTGTCAATCTTCCCGAGTTTGGCAAGATATTTGAAGATTGCCGGAACGGGCCAGGAGGCCAAATCGATTTCCGCTTTGACGCCGCTCGGCAGGACTCGCGGCAAGTTTCCGGGAATGCCGCCCCCGGTGATGTGCGCGAGCGCGGAGACCCAACCTTTTGCGAGGATGCCTCGCAGCGGCGGCGCGTAGCAGAGATGCGGCTTGAGGAGTTCTGCCCCGATTTTGTTGCCGACCTCGGCGACGTACGTATCCGACTTTAGCTTCTCCACCTCAAAGATCAGCTTGCGCGCGAGCGAATAGCCGTTGGTGTGCAAGCCGGCAGAAGGCAAAGCGAGCAACGCGTCGCCGGGCTGGACCTGCTTGCCGGTGAGAAGTTTCTTGCGGTCCACGACGCCGACAATAAAGCCTGCGAGGTCGTATTCGCCCGGCGGATAGAAGCCGGGCATTTCCGCGGTTTCGCCACCAATGAGCGCGCAGCCCGCTTTGCGGCAGGAACGGCTCATGCCTTCGACAAGTTGCTCGACCACCTGCGGCTCGAGCTTGCCCATCGCGAGATAGTCGAGGAAAAACAGCGGCTCGGCGCCTTGCACGAGGATGTCGTTGATGCAGTGATTGACGAGGTCGCCGCCGACGGTGGAGTGCACGCCCATGGCCATGGCCACTTTGAGTTTCGTGCCCACGCCATCGGCGCTGGAGACCAGCACAGGCTCTTTCCATTTCTTGTGGTCGAGAGCAAAGAGCGCGCCAAAGCTGCCGATGCCGCCTAGGACTCCGGGCGTGAACGTGCGGCTGGCATGATGCCGGATGCGCTGCTTGGCTTCATCGGCGACGGCGATATTGACACCGGCATCGGCGTATTTCATAGGCAGCGTGACCCGTGATCCGTGTTCCGTGAAAGACGCCGCGACGAATCTCGCGCGCACGAGCGGCCCTACAGAACGGAACTCAATCTTACGTCAAGAGCCAGGATTTGCCGCAGGCATGTGCGGCGATTACTTCAAGAACTGCCGAATCAGGGCGGCCCGCCTCTGAAGGCGGCCGCTACACCGGAACTCAGAACGTGCGGAAAATCCGCCGCCAACGCACTTCGCCGGGATGCAGGATGGCGTTTGCATAGGCGAAGAAGCGCTCGCGAAACTGGCCCGGCTCCCAGGCTTCGGGCGAAACGTCGAGGGACATGTAGATCATCACCGGCGTGCCGATGATGTCGTCGCGCGGGACACAGCCCCAGAAGCGGCTGTCGTAAGAGTTGGCGCGATTGTCACCCATGACGAAATAACAGTCGGCCGGCACTTTGTAAGGCATACGCAATTCGTAAGGCTCGGTGGGGCCAGTCGTGTATTTCTCGGCGAGGCGCTGGCCGTTAACCCACACGGAGCCCTCATGAATGTCAATGGTGTCGCCAGGAAGACCGATGACGCGCTTCACGTAATCCGGCGTGTCGGGAGCAAAGGGTGGTTTGAAGATAATGACTTGCTGGCGCTTGGGATTGCGCCACAGAGGAACGTGCCAGTTGGTGAAGGGAATGCCGGCGTCGTAGCCGATGCGGCTCATGATCAAGTGGTCGCCAATGAGCAGCGTCTTCTCCATCGAGCCGGAGGGAATGACCCGTGCCTGCCCGATGGCGCCGTTGATGAGCAGGAAAACGAGTCCCACCCAGAACCACGCGATGATCTCGCGCTGGATTTTCGTGCCTACGGGCAAGTTGGCTTCTGGTTTTTTTGTCTTTTCGGTTTTTTCGGCTTTCGCGTTGTCAGCTTTCACGATGCACCACCACCGGCGGCTCTGCGGCCCCGCGTCCATTGTCTATTGTAACCGAAGGCGCCCCCGGTTTTCCGTTGGAAGCGGGTTCGCGTACCTCCAGCTGTACAAGGTCTGTCGGGTAAATCCCGGTATAACAAGAGGTACAGAAACGGCCTTCGGTATCGGCGACCGCTTGTTTGAGGGAAGGAAGCGAAAGGTAGCCGAGCGAATCCGCGCCGAGGAATTTGCAGATTTGTTCGGGCGAGTTCGAGGAAGCAATCAACTCTTCGCGCGTGGGCGTGTCCACGCCGTAGTAGCAGGGGGAAATCGTGGGCGGGCAGCTGATGCGTACGTGGACTTCTTTGGCGCCGGCTTCGCGGACCATGCGCACGATTTTGCGGCTGGTCGTGCCGCGAACGATGGAATCGTCCACCAGCACGACGCGCTGGCCTTCGATGAGGCTGCGCACGGGGTTAAGTTTGAGCTTGACGCCGAAATTGCGTATGGCTTGCGACGGCTCGATGAACGTGCGGCCGATGTAATGATTGCGAATCAGGCCCATGCGAAAAGGAATTTTGGATTCGAGCGCGTAGCCAACCGCAGCGGGAACGCCGGAGTCGGGCACGGGAACGACGATGTCGGCTTCCACAGGATGCTCGTGCGCGAGCAGGCGGCCAAGCATTTCGCGGCTCTGGTTGACGGAGCGGCCGAAGATAATGCTGTCCGGGCGCGAGAAATAGACGTGCTCGAAAATGCACTGCTGGTGTGGCTTGGCAGGCGCGAAATGGATGGACTCGATGCCGCACTTGGAGATGCGCACCATCTCGCCGGGCTCGATTTCGCGGACGTATTGCGCATTGATGAGATCAAATGCGCAGGTTTCCGAGGCCACCAGCCAGGGGGTGAAGCCGCCGGGCGTTGCGAGTCTGCCCAGGACGAGCGGGCGGAAGCCGCGGGGATCGCGCGCGGCGTAGAGTTCGTCGGTGGTGAGAACGAGAAGGGAATAGGCGCCTTCCACTTGGTTGAGCGCGTCGCCAAGAGCGCCGGAAAGGTTGCGGGCCTGCGAACGTGCGAGCAGGTGCACAATGACTTCGGTGTCGCTGTTGGTCTGAAAAATCGATCCGCGATGCTCAAGTTTGCGTCGCCACTCAGCGGCGTTGGTGAGATTGCCGTTGTGGCCGAGCGCGACTTTGCCCTTGTTGCAATCGATGACGATGGGCTGCGCGTTGAGAAGCGCTTTGTCGCCCGCGGTGGAATAACGCGTATGACCGATCGCTGAGCTGCCGGGAAGCTTCGCAAGAACGCTGGGTTGAAAGATTTCTTCCACCTCGCCCATGGCGCGGTGGAGCTGGAGCTCGGTGCCGTCGCTTGAAACGATGCCGGCGGATTCCTGGCCGCGATGTTGCAGCGCGTAGAGGCCGAGATAGGCGAGGTTCGCGGCTTCGGGATGGCCAAAGACGCCAAAGACCCCACAGTGGTCGTGGAAATGATCGTCGCTCAAATCCGTCAAATTGATCATGCTTTTGCCAGCTTAAATCTCTCTCTTACACCAGGTAGCCACAACCAAACGAGACAATCCATACCGCACGGGGCACGACATGGCGCGAAATCGCCGGATCGTGAAATCGCCCTAGGAGCACCTTCAATGCGACAAGCCCCGCGAGTCCTGGAAGGGCCACTCACAGCCAGCGCCCGGCGTTTTCAAGAGCGGTCATCGTGATGTTACTGCCCGCTCGAGCGAGTTGGCCCAGGCGTCACGAAGCGACGACACGGGGAACTCGATTACCGCGCGCCCCTTAAGTTCGATGCAGAAAGCATCCCCGCGAGTGACCTTACCGATTTCACGCGCCGCCACGCCGTATTGTCGCGCAATTGCGAGAACGGCGGCAAGGCTTTCCCTCGAAACGCTAACGATGGCGCGGGCGCCGCGCTCGCCGAAGAGAGAGAATTCGAGGGGGGAGTTGTCATCGAGGTGAACGGCTGCGCTGAGGGAAGAAAAAGCAGGTCCCTCGCCCCGCGAGGAACGCGGGGATTCGGGATGACAGTCGTTCGGTGGGTTGCCCAAGGAGGCGAAGCAGGATTCGGCGAGGGCGACGGCCAGGCCGCCGTCGGAAATGTCATGGGCGGACTCGACGACGCTCTCAGCGGCGAGGGCGACGAGGCAGTCGATGAGGCGCTTTTCGTCGGCGAGGTCGATCGAGGGCGGTTCGCCGGCAACAATGGCGGCGATGGTCTTGCTGTATTCCGAGGAGGAGAATTCCCGGGCGGAATCAGAAGTGGCGCGTGGCGCGTGGCGCGTGGCGAGAGAGGCAAAAGAAGAGCCATCGAGCAAGACGATAAGGTCGCCGGAGTTGCGGAAGGCGATTTTCAGGACGCGGGAGACATCGTCAAGGATGCCGAGCATGCCGATCACGGGCGTCGGGTAGATGGATTTGCCGAGGGTTTCGTTGTAGAAGCTGACGTTGCCGCCGGTGATGGGCGTGCCAAGGGCGGTGCAGGCGTCGGCGATGCCGTCGATCGCTTCGCTGAACTGCCACATCACTTCAGGCTTCTCCGGGCTGCCGAAGTTGAGGCAGTTCGTGGCGGCAATGGGGCGCGCGCCGCTTGCGGCTACGTTGCGCGCGGCTTCCGCGACGGCGTGCATCGCGCCGACGCGTGGATTGAGCTGGCACCAGCGGCCATTGCCGTCGGTCGAGAGCGCGAGAGCGCGCTTGACCTCATTGGTTTTGGGATCCTTGATGCGCACGACCGCAGCATCGCTGGCGCCTGGGCCGGCGAGCGTGTTGGTGCGCACGGAAGTGTCGTACTGCTCGGTGATCCAGCGCTTGGAGGCAATCGCGGGAGAAGCGAGCAGCTTCAGAAAATTCTGTGTGAGGTTCGTGCCTTCAGGCGCGAACCGGAACCAATCCCTTTCGGACTCGACGCGCGGCGCAGGTGCGGCGATGGGACGGTTGTAAACCGGCCCTTCTTCCGCGAGCGGATGCGCGGGAATTTCCGCAGCCACGCTGCCGTGATTCTTGATGCGCGCCAGGCCGCCTTCCGTGACGCGGCCGACCACCACGGCGTCAAGGCCCCATTTTTTGAAGACGCCGAGCACTTCCTGTTCGCGGCCCTTTTCCGCGACCAGCAGCATGCGCTCCTGCGATTCGCTGAGCATGATTTCGTAGGGGGTCATGCCGGTTTCGCGCTGTGGAACTTTCTCGAGATCGATTTCGATGCCCGTGCCGCCGCGCGAGGCCATTTCCACGGTCGAGCAGGTAAGCCCCGCCGCGCCCATGTCTTGAATCGCTACTACCGCGCCGGTCTGCATGGCTTCAAGGCAGGCTTCAAGCAGCAGCTTTTCCATGAACGGGTCGCCCACTTGCACGTTGGGACGCTTTTGCCGGGATTGTTCGGTGAACTGGGCGGAGGCCAGCAGCGACGCGCCGTGTATGCCGTCGCGGCCGGTTTTCGCGCCGACGTAAATGACCGGATTGCCCGCACCTTTCGCTTTGGCGAAAAACAAGTCTTCTTTGCGCGCGATACCTAAAGCCAGCGCGTTGACCAGAGGATTTTGCGAGTAGCACGGCTCGAAAGCGACATCGCCGCCGACGGTCGGCACACCGAAACAATTGCCGTAGCCGCCAATGCCGCGAATGACCCCGTCGAGAATCCGGCGGTTGGCAGCGAGTGTGGCCGAGTCAAGTGGTTGGTTGCCAAGCCGGGGCGCAGCATGCTGGGCCCCTACCGAAGAGATCGGGCCGAAGCGCAGGGAATCGAGGACGGCGATGGGGCGCGCGCCCATGGTGAAAATGTCGCGCAAGATGCCGCCGACGCCGGTGGTCGCGCCCTGAAACGGCTCGACATAGCTGGGATGATTGTGCGATTCGATTTTGAACGCGGCGACGAGGCCGTCGCCGATGTCCACAACGCCCGCGTTTTCGCCCGGGCCTTGCACCACCTGCTTGCCGCGCGTGGGCAAACGCTTCAGGTGCACTTTGCTGGATTTGTAGGAGCAGTGCTCGCTCCACATCACGGAGAAGATGCCAAGTTCGGTGATGTTTGGTTCGCGGCCAAGGATTTGCTTGACGCGCCGGTATTCTTCTGGTGTTAGGCCATGCTCGGCCGCGATTTCAGGTGTGACGCGGATTTCCGTGGGTGCCGTCGCCATTTTGTTTTATGCGGTGGCCTTTGCTGCGCCGACCAGGGCTTCGACCATCGAACGGAAAATCACCAGGCCGTCGGCGGAGCCGAGCGCCAATTCTGCGGCGCGCTCGGGATGCGGCATAAGTCCAGCGACGTTGCGCTCGCAGTTCGAGATGCCCGCGATGTTATGAATCGCGCCATTGGGATTGCCGGCATCATCGTTCAAGCCGTCGGGCGTGGTGTAGCGGAAAATCACTTGGCGATTCTTTTCGAGTTGGGCGAGCGTGGCGTCGTCCGCGGTCCAGTTGCCCTCGGAGTGTGCGATGGGAATTTTCAGAATTTGGTCCTTCGAGGCGGCATTCGTGAAGGCTGTGTCGGTTTGCTCCACGCGAATGTAAACGTGGCGGCAGATAAAGCGCAGGCCGCTATTGCGCATCATCGCGCCGGGGAGCAGTCCCGCTTCGCACAGAATCTGGAAGCCATTGCAGATGCCCAGAACCAAGCCGCCGCTGTTCGCGAACTTTTCCACGGACTTCATCACCGGAGAAAAGCGGGCGATGGCGCCAGTGCGCAGATAGTCGCCGTAGGAAAATCCGCCGGGCAGAATGATGGCGTCGCAATTCGCAAGATCTTCCGATTGGTGCCAGATGAATTCGACGGGCTTCTTGAGGACGTTTCCGATGGCGTAAAAGGCGTCGTGGTCGCAATTGGACCCGGGAAAAACAACGACTCCAAATTTCATGCCGTGGCAGCCCCCTGCTACTTTGCGGGAACTGTTATTTTAGCACAGCCACCCCTTCGCCGAATGGCCAAAGAAATGGAGTTCGCCGAGCCTGTGGATTACTTGCGCGGCCTGGTCTTGCGCCGGGGTTTTCTTTCGCTGCGGCGCGAGGATTTCTGGGGATGTTGCGCGGCGGCAAGTTCCCTGCGCTTCTTCGCCGCCCAGCCGGGCTTGTTGACCTGGCGGCCGCGGCCGATTCCCAGGCTGTCGGCAGGGACGTATTCCGTGATCGTCGAACCGGCGGCGACGTAGGCATGGTCGCCAATGCGCACTGGCGCCACCAGAACCGAGTCGCTGCCGATGAAGACGCCCTTACCAATCGTGGTCGGATGTTTCTGGAAGCCGTCGTAATTGCAGGTGATGGTGCCGGCGCCGACGTTGGTCTTTGCGCCGATTTTGGCGTCGCCTACATAAGTTAGATGCGGCACTTTCGCACCTTCCCCGATGATCGTATTTTTCGTCTCCACAAAGTTGCCGATGCGCCCGCCCCGCTTCACCTGCGTTCCGGTGCGCAAGCGCGCGAAAGGACCGATGGTCACCCCATCTTCAAGGCGGCTCTCCATCACCCAAGATCCCGTCTTCACGCTGCAGCGCGCGCCGAGTTTGGTTTTGCCGAGCAATTGCACGCCGGCCTCGATCACCGTGTCTTCGCCGGCGGTCACGTCCGGGTCAATGAGCACGGTTTCCGGCAGTTGCATCGTCACGCCCGCGTCCATCAGCGCGTTGCGCTTCCATTCGCGCAAGATGCGGTCGACTTCGGCGAGGTCGGCGCGCGTGTTGCAGCCTAGCACTTCGCGCGAATCGGCAGCGACCTGGGCAAGCACGGTCTCCCCCTTGCCGCTCATCACCGCAATGGCATCGGTCAAATACAGTTCGCGGTGCTTATTGTTGGGTTTGACTTGCGCGAGTGCGGGCCAAAGATTCTCCAAAGTAAAGCAATAAATCGCCGAATTGATTTCGTTGATTTCGCGCTGCTCGTCGGTAAGTTGCGACTCTTCGACAATTGCCGAAACGGCCGTCTCGGACTTGCGCACGATGCGCCCGTAACCCGACGGATCGGCGACCACCGCCGAAAGAATCGTCGCCGCGGCGTTGCCGTTGCGATGCGCGGCGATGAGCGCCTTCATCGTTTCCGTGCGAACCAGGGGAGCGTCCCCCGGGAGCACAAGGGCAAATTTCGCGCGACCTAGAGGGCGCTTGGCGACGAGCACGGCGTGGCCCGTGCCATTTTGCGGCTGTTGCAGAACCGTTGTGGCCCCAAGCGGTTCGACCACGGCGGCAACTTGCTCCGCTTGGTGCCCAACCACAACGACCGTCTCCCTGGCTTTCAGAGGCCCGCACGATCGGACGATATGCTCGACCAGCGTGCGCCCGCCGGCGCGATGCAAGACTTTCGCCAGGTTCGATTTCAGGCGCGTGCCTTTTCCTGCGGCGAGGACCATAACGGCTAGGTCATGGTTAGACATGGTTAGCAGCCATTCTGCGGGAGGCGGAGACTTTTCGCAATGAGGGGATGGCCGGTACGCGGCCCATCGTCAATCGCCGGGGGCGGCTCGGGCTTCTGAGAGGACGCTCTGGTAGGTCTTTTCCCCGGCAGGGACCACCTCGCCCGAGGCCGTCGTAATGGTCCACAGGGAATGGTCGGCCAGCAGCCGGCTCACAAGTTGAGTGTGCAGGGAATGCCCTGCCTTGTGCGCCTCAACCCGCGCCAACAGCGGCAAACCTGCGAGAGCCAGGTCGCCAATCAGGTCCAGAGCCTTATGGCGGCCAAACTCGTCGGGGAAGCGCAAGGGACCGTTCATGATGCCACCCTGCGTCAGGACGATGGCGTTATCGAGGGAGCCGCCGCGGATGAGGCCCATGGCGCGCAAGGGCTCAATGTCCCGGTCGAAGCAGAAGGTACGCGCGCGAGCCAGAAGCCGGCGGAACGTGTCCGGCCCAACGATCATTTCCACTTCCTGCTGCCCGACGAGCGGATGCGGAAAATCAACGTAGCACCGGACGCGAAACTCGTCTGCCGGATAGATGCCGATGCGGCGGTCGCCTTCGCGGACTTCAAGAGGCTTCAGTACCTTCAGATAACGGCGCTTGCGGCGCAGTTTGCGCACTCCGGAGTGCTCCAGCATCTGCATGAAAGGTTCGGCAGAGCCGTCCAAGATGGGCACTTCGATAGAATTAATGTCGATGTACACGTTGTCGATGCCGCAGGAATAAATAGCCGCGAGAAGATGCTCGGTGGTGGACAGAAGAACGCCCTGCTTCATCAGGCTGGTGGCGTAGCTGACGCGGGCGACATTGTGACCGTGGGCCTCGATCGGGAAATTGTCCAAATCCACGCGGCGGAAAACAATGCCGGTTTCGGCGGGAGCGGGAATCAGGCGTACGCACCCGTACACGCCGGTGTGCAGGCCTACACCCGCCGCAAAGGATTCTCTAGCGATGGTTGTTTGGAACATTCCCCGTGTACCTATACTAGCATTTTGCTGACCAAGCTGTGATAGCGTTGTGCTTTATTATCAACGGCTTACATATTGACTTCCCGCCTTGGAACCCGCTCGTGTGGTAATTACGCAACAGTCGGCCTGATTCCGCGTGTCGGTAATCTCGGGCACCTCCTTCCGGCTCGATTTCCCGAGGCTTCCTTTTTGATTGTTGGCGTGTCCCAAGCTTTTACGGTGCTATACTTAAGCTTCGTATTGGCGGGTAACTCCGTAGCTAAGGACCGGGCATGAATCGAGCAGCACGCATCGGTATTTTTTCCTTATCGGTTTTAATCTTCTGTTATGCAGGAATAGGACACGTCCTCGGAAGGACTTCCGACGACAAGGCCTACAAGTCCCTGACCGTCTACGGGGAAGTGTTGCAGAAGATTCAGCAGGATTATGTGGATGACCCGAATATGCGCACGGTAACTGCCGGCGCGCTGCATGGGCTGCTCGAATCCCTCGATCCGCAGTCCAGCTACCTCACGCCGCGCGAATATGAGGAATACAAAAAGAAGATCAGCAACCCCGGCACGGGCGAGACAGGATTGACCCTTAGCAAGCGTTACGGCTACATCATCGTGCTGTCCGTTTTGCCGGATAGTCCGGGCATCAAGGCGGGGATTCGCAGTGGCGACCTCTTGGAATCGATTGGCGGATTCACCACGCGGGACATGTCCGTGGGCCAGGCCTTGAATCTGCTGAATGGCCAGCCAGGCACGGGAATTAAAGTCTCGGTAATTCGCCGCGGCAAAGCCGGTACGCCGGATGAAGTCGACATTGTGCGCGAAAAGCTCGCGGCGGCGAAGCTTATTGTTCAAAAACCGGAACCGGACATCCTCGTGCTGCGCTTCCCCTCGCTAGACGCGGGCCGTGCCGAAGAAGTGCGCAACCGCCTTCTGGAAGCGGAAAAACAGGGGATTCACAAAGTGATTCTGGACGTGCGGGAATGCGGCCGCGGGCCGGTCTCGGAAGCGATTGCCATTGCGCGCCTTTTCATCCCTTCGGGTACACTAACGACGTTGCGCGGGCAAACCGTGTCGGCGCAAGTTTTTTCGGCAGAGCCCAAACAAGT
>QHYJ01000400.1 GCA_003223255.1 Acidobacteriota bacterium
CCTTGTGGTGCTACGGCACCTGTTGTTCTGGCGAGAATTTCTGTCACCGAGCGATGGAGTGATTACGATATTCCCCGGTTCTCAGAAGCTGATCGTGTCGAAAGACTATGCGGATTGTCTGACGGAATTTGGAATCGAGGGCGACGGCCTTGACCTAACTCCTACAGTCACTGAAGAAGATGATTTGTCTATTGATGAGCTCTTTGATGGTGACCAGGAGCAAGTTTAGCCTTTCAAGGAACGTGTGACGTGATGCCCATAATACCTTCAAAGCTGAGTTTCAGACTGGAGTCGCAGCTTCTTGACGAGCCTGAACTTCTGTTTGGGTCTGGCGGTACGAATCCAAACCCAAAGTTCGGATTGACGGAATACGGACCCTACGATGGGAGTCGCTCGGACGATCGGATGGAAGAGATCTCGGTGGGTGTGGTCGGCACTGGCCAGACCGTCGAAGATTGCCGAAGCTGGCTAAAGCGGTGCGAAACGGCGATTGAATGCTCGGATGGTAAGGCCCGTCAATACCCGAGATTCCCGGGTTTCAGCGACGCCTCAGCGTTCAAGTGCCGAATAAAAACGCAGACGGTTCCTGAACTGGTGCTTAGTTCCCACGAAGTCTCAGAAATCACGGGTGAAGGGGACGACGAAAAACGGTTTGATAGGGCGGTTCAACTTATCGACAGCAAGATTTCGCTGTTCCTAGAAGTGTACAACCCCAAGGTGCTCGTGTGTGCTCTTCCAGACGAAATTGCAGATAGATGCTGGTCGCTCGGAGGCGAGCTTTTGCGGAGAAAGCGGCGAGGACTAAATCGCGCCGAGCGCGCGCTGCTGCGAATTGTGGAAAGAGATCGCAGGACGGGGCAAGGGTACCTTTTCCCGGAAGCGTTCGAATTGGAGCAAGAAGTTAAGCCAATTTTTCGGGATTTTCGTCGGTTGCCGACAACTTGGCACGATTCCCCGAAGGTCCAAGATCCCGCCACGCGAGCCTGGAACTTTTTCGTGGCGTTGTATTACAAAGCTGGAGGGCTTCCGTGGAGCCTGGTTGAGCTCGACGAGAATACGTGCTTCATCGGAGTGAGCTTCTTTAATGTTGCGACCGAAAAGATGAACTATGTGTATTCGAGTTTGGCGCAGGTGTTTGATAAAGCGGGACGCGGCATCGTTATTCGGGGTAACAAGTTCGACTGGGACCCGACCAATTGGGGGCGGTCGCCGCACCTGCCGGAGGCGGCTGCGGAAGATTTGCTGCGAAAAGCTGTCGAGAAGTACCGGGAGTTCTCTGGTACAAATCCGAGCCGGGTCGTAGTGCATAAGTCATCCCGGTTTTGGCCGGAGGAGTTGAAAGGCTTCAGGCAAGCGGCCAAGATGGTCAACCAGTTCGATCTCGTCGCTCTCTACCAGAGGGGGACGCGGTTCTTTCGAGAGGGTGCCTATCCTCCATTGCGAGGGACACTCTGCCAATTGGGGAACTGGGCGAGTTATCTTTACACCTCCGGCTACACGCCGCACCTCGGAACATATCCGGGGCCGTACGTTCCCGAGCCGCTCGAAATCGTGGAGCACTTCGGTGACAGCTCGATTCAAAAGATTTCGAGGGAAATTCTTGCGCTCACTAAACTAAACTGGAATTCCGCTACTTTCTCCTGCGGTTTTCCCATGACACTGTTTTTCTCTCGTGAGGTTGGGAAGATTCTCAGTGAGATACCGGACGGCCAAGAGCACTTCATCCAGCCGTCTTACCGGTATTACATCTGAGCAGGACAACGGGCGGTTTGCGAAGCACGACGCGATTACGGTTTCGTTCAGAAGGAAGTGATCTCCACGTCATGCCTGAACAAGAGCATTACGTTCAACTCCTGACGGATCGCTTCACTCGCGCCGTGGAGTATGCTCGCGAGATTCACGCTGGCTATCGTAAGGGCACGGAAGTGCCTTACATGGCGCACTTGTGTCCCCGCAGATGCGTGCGCCGCATCCCGCCGGTGTCGTAGCAGTGGGCAAAGCTGCGTTCCACCAACTCCCCGCGCCGTCTGAGTAAGCTCTTGCCATACCCGCCCCGCACTCGCTGCCGGTTCTGGTACACCGCCTGCTGCTCGGCTTTGCCCAGCCAGTGGCGTCGCCCCTTTTGCTGCTTCTCCGGAATATAGGTGCGCACTTGGTAGCTCTTGACCCGCTGCACCACCGCGCCGCTGTGCCGGAGCAATCGCAGGGTAAGTTCGATCCACCGGAACTTGTGCGGAGTCGGCCAGCGCGTCGCGTCGCAGTCCGCCGGCGATTGCGGTCACGGCCAAGCCTTTCATCACGTTTCGCCGTGAAGCGCTCCTCAAAGTTGAAGGCTTGCTGCCCGACTCATCGGGCGTGCACTTGTTCGACTTCGACATGGTTCCTCCCCTCGCTATTGCTGAGTACCGCTAGGGCATTTACGTTCCGCTCTCTGCCACGGCCGCACGGAACAGGCCTTTGGCGAGCGGGCTCACGCTAAGGTTGTGCACCATTCCCGAACCGGCGGATTGGCCGCCAATCGTGACTTTTGCGGGATCTCCTCCAAACGCGGCAATGTTGTCCTTTACTCATTGAAGCGCGGCAACGCCGTCAAGGAACCCATAGTTCCCGCTGACGTGGTGTGAGGATTCAGCACTGAGCTGCGGAAGCGCCAAGAACCCGAGAGCGCCGGGCCTGTAGTTCACAGTTACGACAATCAATCCGCGCCGTGCGAGGTTTGCGCCGTCGTACACATCGATTCGACCCTGCCCCTTCGGTGTTACCGCCTCCATGGAACCAGACGTACACAGGAAGCCAGGGTAGATTTGTCCTGGCATT
>QHYJ01000104.1 GCA_003223255.1 Acidobacteriota bacterium
AAGCTGCAAGTGGCAGCCACACAGGCCAAAGCATCCACACTCCAGGCACTGGCTCTGGACAACGCTCTGAATCAAGTGTTGCAAGCTGGAGTTCACGACGCTGCCACGCGAGTGGCCGCGCAGACCAAGCTTGGCGCTCCCTCCACAGGTGTCACTCAGGCAGGAGATGTGGTCGGTGGGTTGCTCTTCAAGAAATCAAAACCCACCTTCACTTATGCCTGGGCTCTGCCGGGAGCGACGTCTTCTTCCTCTGTGCCAGCGGCCGCCAGCTTTCAGGTCACTTATGCTGGCATTCCGGGAGTCAATCCTGACGATTACGAGCCGCACATCGTAAAACTCGCTCCGACGAAGGAGCAGGGATGGCGACTAGCTGGCGCGGCCAAGGCGACAGAAGAGTTAGCGCAGAGCACTACTCCGACCTGGCCGGTGTATTCGGCATTTATCGAAGATACGGTGTCGGCGCAGACCAAGAAAACCGCGCCGGGTGATGTGACCGTCACGCGGGACAGTCCCCTGGCGGCTGGCGAGTATGCAGTTGTGCTGCGTCCCGTGGCCAGGAGTAAGAAGTTTGCTGGGACCGATCTGACCAACGGACAAGGCGAGGGTTTGATTTTCAATTCCGCCTTGTCTTTCAGTGTTAAGTAACGACAAGATCTTTCTTCGTGACAAGAAGCTCAATTCAAGGAGGATTGCGGTCAATGAGAGGTTCGGTGAAGGTCCCAACGTTGATTGTATTGATGTGCGTCTTGGCGGTGCCCGCCTTTGCCGAGCGCAAGGACAAGCCCACGGGCGAAGAAATCGCCAACAAAGCCAAAGCGGCCAAGTTCGACTCTGCCAACAGCACCGCTGGCGAGAAGATTGGAAAGAAGGTCAAGTTGACGCCAGCCAAGCTCGATCACGTCAAGAGCGAGGCCGAGCTGGAAGGCGGACAGATCATCGGCATGCTGGAAACCGAAGCGCCCGGCGACGAGACCGGCCTCCCACCGGGCAAATACAATGTGTTTGCCGCCAAGGTAGGGAATGACTGGCACGTCTACGCCGAATCAGGCGGCAAGATCGTGGTGGAAGCTGTCCACGTGAGGGTAGAAAAAAGCAATGACAGAACCCCCAAAAAACCAGAATTTCATGCGGAAGGGTGGTGCTCCTGGTGGTGGCTGCTGCCTCCTTGGGGGCTGGTTACCTTTGTATTTACGAATTGTTTCTGACTGTCCTCGTTGGGTTCAGTGAGTGTGACCGTCCCGCGCGCGGCTATGTAGCAGTCTTGGGTCCGCTGGCCAAGAGTAACGAGGTTGCTGGGACGGTCTGACCAAATGGACAAAGCGAAGATTTGATCTTTGACCGCGATAGCTTCCTGAACCACAATGCATTTAGATCCCCCGGCGCGCCGTCGCTCGATGACCTGAGCAGAAAGCAGCTGAAGGTCGATTACGTCGCCGGTATTTACTCGCGGATGCGAAAAAGGGTTGTCCCTCACAACTGCTTCATCGATGAACTCACCATCGAGCGACTGAAGGAGATGAGGTAATTATTTAGCGGGTGAAGAAGCGCTCAGCAACGTGCAGGGTAATGCGAGCCAAAGTCAAGAACGTAAGATTTTGGAGATCTGAGCAACGCAGCAAGGCCAGGCAAAGGGTGGGCGGCTCGTTGACGACTCGTGCGTAGAACGCTGGTCAAGACTTCTTGGGCGTGCGCTCCGTTTTCGGTTCTGTTTCCTCCCCAGACCTTACGCGCTACGACGGCTGGGCGTATGGCCTGTTCGCCGCGCCAGTTTGTAGCTTCGTCGGCGACTTCCCCAGGCTGCTGCCAAGAAGGCAAAGGAGAAACTCCGCGCCGAGATTGCCCAGTCCAAAGCCCGCCTTGAAAAACTCAAGGCCCAGCACCACGCTCTTCCTCGGCGCGTGCCCGTGGCCGAGGCCCAAAAAGGACAAGAGGTGGTTGAAACTATCCACCGAACGCAAGCACCTCACCAACGTGCTCAAGATGGTTGCCTACCACATGGAGAGTGATCTGCTGGAGTTGATCCGGCCTCACTACAAACGGGTGGAGGAAGAAGGACGCACGTTTATTCAGGCCGCCCTCGCGTGTTATAGTGACCCTTATTTGACCGAAAATTGGTCCGGGTCAAATAAGGGTCACAGATTCATGCGCTGCTTGTAACCCTCTGGTTCTGAACTGTCCTGAACGTCGTCATCTGCACCGCAAAATAGTTGAATTGGCGAGTGAATTCAGTTCTGTTAACCGAAGGGTTGCAAAGGCCCAGAAGCATCGGCGTAGGCTGTACGCCATTCCTGCCTTCGGTTGTGGGCTGCATCGAGGTACACACCCGCTGGTCAATCTGCGCGGCCCACCGAAGTAGGAACACATTTGGCCTCGTCGGAAATTCGGAAGCGCAACCAAAACGACTTAGATTGAATTTCCGCCTGCTTGCAAAGCAGGTGCTCTCCCAACTGAGCTACACGCCCACTTCTATGGCACTACTAACATTCTACGGCACTTACGCTGCAACTTCTGCTCCATTTTTTTGCTGTGATTTCGGGACAATCGGTACAACAGAGACATCTTTGGACGCCGGAAGAACGAATCCGTAACCGACCCGCTCAGCTTCATCGAGCCGTAACTGCAATTCTTCGTGAAGATGCGAGTACAGTTCTGACA